>NZ_JBJGYM010000001.1:0-402949 GCF_054049995.1 Geodermatophilus sp. SYSU D01106
GCGGGCGGGGCGCCGCGCGCCCGGCGCGCGGCCCCGCCCGCCCCCCCCCCCCCCGCCCCCCCCCCCCCCCCGCCGCACGATCAGCTCACCTGATCGTGCGGAACGGGGTCAGTGGCTGTGGCCGTGACCGTGCGAGTGGCCGTGGGTGTGGTGCCCGCCGCCCGCGTGGTCGTGCTCCTCCTCCGGCGCCTCGACGACGGCGGAGTCGGTGGTGAGCACCATCGCGGCGATCGACGCGGCGTTGCCCAGCGCGGCCTTGGTGACCTTGACCGGGTCGATGACGCCCTGGCCGGCCAGGTCGCCGTACTCGCCGGTGGCGGCGTTGAAGCCCTGGCCCACGCCGAGGTCGCGGACCTTGGCGACGACGACGCGGCCCTCGAAGCCGGCGTTGTCGGCGATGCGGGCCAGCGGGGCCTCCAGCGCGCGCTGCACGGCACGGGCGCCGGTCAGCTCGTCGCCGGTGAGGTCCAGCGCGTCGATGGCGGTGGCGGCGTGCACGAGCGCGGAGCCGCCCCCGGGGACGACGCCCTCCTCCACCGCGGCGCGGGTGGCGGCGATGGCGTCCTCGATGCGGTGCTTGCGCTCCTTGAGCTCGACCTCGGTGGCCGCGCCGACCCGGATGACGCCGATGCCGCCGGCCAGCTTGGCCAGCCGCTCCTGCAGCTTCTCGCGGTCCCAGTCGGAGTCGGTGGCCTCGATCTCGCGGCGGATCTGGGCGACCCGGTCGGAGATCGCGCCGGCCGTGCCGCCGCCGTCGACGACCGTCGTCGTGTCCTTGGTGACGGTCACGCGGCGGGCGGTGCCGAGCACCTCGAGGCCGACCTGGTCGAGCTTGAGGCCGACGTCCTCGCTGACGACCTGGCCGCCGGTGACGATGGCGAGGTCGGTCATGAAGGCCTTGCGGCGGTCGCCGAAGTAGGGCGACTTGACCGCGACGACGCGGATCGTCTTGCGGATCGAGTTGACGACGAGGGTCGACAGCGCCTCGCCCTCGACGTCCTCGGCGACGATCAGCAGCGGGCGGGCGCCGTTGCCGAGCACCTTCTCCAGCAGCGGGAGCAGGTCGGCCAGCGCGCTGACCTTGCCCTGCACCAGCAGCACGAGGGCGTCCTCGAGGACGGCCTCCATCGCCTCCTGGTCGGTGACGAAGTAGGGCGAGAGGTAGCCCTTGTCGAACTGCACGCCCTCGGTGACGTCGAGGTCGGTCGAGAGGGTGTTGCTCTCCTCGACGGTGATGACGCCGTCCTTGCCGACCTTCTCCATCGCCTCGCCGATCAGGGCGCCCACCTCGGCGTCCTGGGCGGAGATGGTGGCGACGCCGGCGATGGCCGACTGCTCGTCGACGGGGATGGCGACCTCGTCGAGGGCCTTCGACACCGCGTCGACGGCGGCGCGCATGCCGCGGCCGAGACCCATCGGGTTGGCGCCGGCGGCGACGTTGCGCATGCCCTCCTTGACCAGCGCCTGGGCCAGCACCGTGGCGGTGGTGGTGCCGTCACCGGCGACGTCGTTGGTCTTGGTGGCGACGTTCTTGGCCAGCTGGGCGCCGAGGTTCTCGTACGGGTCCTCGAGCTCCACCTCGCGGGCGATGGTGACGCCGTCGTTGGTGATGGTCGGGGCGCCGAACTTCTTGTCGAGGACGACGTTGCGCCCGCGCGGGCCGAGGGTGACCTTGACGGCGTCGGCGAGCTTGTCCACGCCGCGCTCGAGCGAGCGGCGGGCGTCCTCGTTGAACTTGATGATCTTGGCCATGGGGCCCTTCCGATCAGATCGCTACGGGGGTGAGACGGCGACCGCCCCGGGACCCGGTCAGTCGGGTCGCCGGGGCGGTCTGGTGCCGTGCTGGAACGGCCACTCCTCAGGGGCCCGCGCCGAGCTCGCTCGGCGTGGGGGGAAGGGTGGTCCTTCTACTTCTCCACGACGGCGAGCAGGTCGCGGGCGGAGAGCACGAGGTACTCCTCGCCGGCGTACTTGACCTCGGTGCCGCCGTACTTCGAGTAGATGACGACGTCGCCGACGTTGACGTCGAGCGGGACGCGGTTGCCGTTGTCGTCGATGCGGCCGGGGCCCACGGCGATGACCGTGCCCTCCTGCGGCTTCTCCTTGGCGGTGTCCGGGATGACCAGGCCGGAGGCGGTGGTGGTCTCGGCCTCGTTGGCCTGGACGACGACGCGGTCCTCGAGCGGCTTGATGGAGACCTTGGTAGCGGTCGTCACGAGGTGACGCCCCCTTCGGGATCGGACGGCTGGTGGGGTTGCACGTTGTGGCACGGGGGCCGGGCCTGCCGTCGCGGGGGTCAGGCGCCTGCCCGTGTCGGTTGGCACTCTACCCACGAGAGTGCCAGCCCCTCAACCGGGTCCACCGCTCGGAGGACGGGCCGCTGCGGGAGGCTGGTCGCCGTGCCCGATCCCGCCGCGCTGACCCTGCTGCGCACGCCCGAGGGAGCCGCCGCGACCGCCCGCGCCGCGGCGCTGCTGGCCGGGGGCGCCGACGTGCTGGCGGGGGTCGCGGCGCTGCGCGCGGAGGTCGGGCCGGAGCTGGCCGGTCCCGCCTGGGAGCTGGCCCGGCTGCGGGCGCGGGCCCGCCCGGTGTTCGGCACCGACGCCGACCGGCTGTTCCTCACCGCCGACACGCTCGAGCAGGCCGGCCGTCCCGCGCTCGCCGCCCGCCGGGCCGCCCGCCTGCTCGCCGACGGCACCGACTCCGCCGCCGACCTCGGCTGCGCGTCGGGCACCGACACCGTGGCGCTCGCCCGGGCCGGCGCGCGGGTGCTCGCCGTCGACCTCGACCCGGTGGCCCGCGAGCTCACGGCCGCCAACGCCGAGGCGCTCGGGGTGGCCGACGACGTGTGGGTGGTCGCGGGCGACGTCGTCGAGCTGGTGGACGCCGCCCGCGGGGGCGAGGTCGCCGGGTGCGCGGCCGCCGTCCTCGACCCCGCGCGGCGGGCGGGCGGCCGCCGGCAGCTCGACCCCGACCGCTGGTCGCCGCCCTGGTCGACGGTGACGGCGCTGCTCGACCGGGTGCCGCGCGCGGTGGTGAAGGTGGCGCCGGGCCTCGACCACGACCGGGTGCCCGAGGGCGTCGAGGCCGAGTGGGTGTCGGTGCGCGGGTCGATCGTCGAGGCGCTGCTGTGGGGCCGCGGGGTGTCCGAGGTGTGGCGGCGGGCGACCGTCGTCCGCGGCGACGACGTGCACGAGCTCACCGCCAGCGCCGACCCCGGGCCCGCGCCAGCCGGCCCGGTCGGGGCGTGGCTGCACGAGCCCGACCCCGCCGTCATCCGCTCCGGGCTGGTGTCCCTGGTGGCCGCGGAGCTCGGCGCGACGCTGGTCGACCCGACGATCGCCTACCTGACCTCCGGCGCGGCCGCGGACTCCCCGTGGGCCATCTCGTACCGCGTCGACGAGGTGCTGCCGTTCAACCTCAAGCGGCTGCGCGCGCTGCTGCGGGATCGCGGCGTCGGCCGGGTGGTGGTGAAGAAGCGCGGGTCGGCGATCGAGCCGGAGACCCTGGCGCGGCAGCTGCGCGGCCCGGGCGACCGGAGCGCCACCGTCGTCGTCACCCGGGTGGCCGGCGCCCCGACCGCCCTGGTGTGCGACGTCAGCGGGTGAGGAAGGACCCCGTCCCCCTCACCCCTCGCACGCTCGGGGTGAGCCTCTGGACGGGGCCGCGACCGCAACAGTCGTCGCTCAGCGGCTCACCGTCTGGATCGGCAGGCTGCTGTCGGCGCCCAGGTCGGGCGCGGAGGGCTCGACGCCCGCCGCGACCAGCCGGGAGCCGAGCGCCGCGACCATCGCGCCGTTGTCGGTGCACAGCCGCGGGCTGGGCACGCGCAGCACGATCCCGGCCGCGGCGCAGCGCTCCTCCGCCAGGGCCCGCAGCCGCGAGTTGGCCGCCACTCCCCCGCCGAGCACGAGGTGGTCGACGCCGGAGTCGCGGCAGGCGCGCACCGCCTTGGCCGTGAGCACGTCGGCGACCGCCTCCTGGAACGACGCCGCGACGTCGGCCACCGGTACCGGCTCCCCCGCCTTCCGCCGCGCCTCCACCCAGCGGGCGACGGCGGTCTTCAGGCCGGAGAAGGAGAAGTCGTAGGGCGCATCCCGGGGGCCGGTGAGCCCGCGCGGGAAGTCGATGGCCGCCGGGTCGCCGTCGCGGGCGGCGCGGTCGATGGGCGGGCCGCCGGGGAACGGCATGCCGAGCACGCGGGCGACCTTGTCGAAGGCCTCGCCGGCGGCGTCGTCGATGGTGCGGCCGAGCGAGGTGACCTCGCGGGCGAGGTCGGGCACGAGCAGCAGCGAGCTGTGCCCGCCCGACACCAGCAGCGCCAGCGACGGCTCGGCCAGCGGGCCGTGCTGCAGCTCGTCGACGGCGACGTGCGCGGCCAGGTGGTTGACCCCGTACAGCGGCTTGTCCAGCGCGAGGGCGTAGGCCTTCGCGGCGGCCAGCCCGACCAGCAGCGCGCCGGTGAGGCCGGGCCCGGCGGTGACCGCGACGGCGTCGACGTCGGACGCCGACACCCCGGCCTCGGCGAGCGCGCGGTGCACGGTCGGGACCATCGCCTCCAGGTGCGCCCGCGAGGCGATCTCGGGCACCACGCCGCCGAAGCGCTCGTGCTCGGCCATCGAGGTCGCCAGTGCGTCCGACAGCAGGGTGTGGCCGCGCACCAGGCCGACCCCGGTCTCGTCGCACGAGGTCTCGAACCCCAGGACCAGCGGCTCGCTCACCGCCGCACCTCCCGCTTCATCACGACGGCGTCGGTGCCGCTCGGCTGGTAGTAGCGCGGGCGCCGGCCGATCTCGGCGAACCCGCGGCGCCGGTAGAGGCCCTGCGCCACCTCGTTGTCGGCGCGCACCTCGAGCAGCACGACGGGGCTGCGCCGGTCGGCCTCGGCGAGCAGCGCGTCGAGCAGGGCCGCGCCGAGGCCCTCGCCCTGCCGGTCGCGGGCGACGCCGATCGTGGACACGTGCGCCTCGTCGTCGTAGGCGATGAGGCCCGCGTACCCGACGACGGCGCCGTCGTCCTCGCCGTCCGTGTCGACGGCCACGAGGTAGTGCCGGGTGTCGGTGCGCGACAGCTCGTCGCGGTACATCGCCCGGGTCCAGGTGTCCGGCGCGAAGAGCTCCTCCTCCAGCGCCAGCACGGCGTCGAGGTCGGCCAGTCGCATCGGCCGCAGCCGCGCGCTCACGACGTCGTCACCGGCTTGAACGACGTCGGCGGGACCGCGTCGGGGCGGCGCAGGTACAGCGGGACGAGCGGCCCGGCCGACGACGGGTCGTCGAGCAGCGGCGCCGCCGCCCGCAGCAGACCGGCGACCGTCACCTCGGCGGGCGTGACCGCGGCGCCGAGCCGCTCGGCGAAGCGCGGGTCGCCGACCAGCGGGCCGCGTGCGGCGAGCTCCTCCGGGCGGACGACGCCCGGCCCGTCGACGCGCGCTCCGGCGGCGTCGTAGGCGGCCCAGTAGACCTCCTTGCGCCGCGCGTCGGTGACCACCGTCCGCTCCCCCGACCCGACGGCGTCGAGCGAGCAGACGCCCACGGCGGGGACGCCGCCGGCGTCGGCAAGGGCGGCCGCGGTGACCACGCCGACCCGCAGGCCGGTGAACGGGCCGGGCCCGAGGCCGGTGACGACGGCGCCGACGTCGGCCAGCGCCACGCCGGCCTCGGCCAGGGCCTCGCGCACGGCGGGGACGAGCAGCTCGGCGTGCCGGTTGCCGGAGGGCACCGCCCGCTCGGCGAGGACCTCCACGCCGCCGTCGTCGGAGCGGCGGGCGACGCCGGCGACCAGCGTGGGGGTCGCGGTGTCGAGGACGAGGACCAGCACGACCGGCCAGCGTAGTCAGCCGTTGTCGCCCGGCGGCCCGGTCGGGCAGGATCGCCCGGCCCACGCCGTCGGGGAAGAGGACGCCGATGACCGCATCACTGCTGCTCGTGCACGGCGCCTGGCACGGCTCGTGGTGCTGGCGCCCCCTGGTGGAGGAGCTCGGCGACGACGTGCGGGCGCACACCGTCGACCTGCCCAGCGTCGGCGAGGACCCGGCCGCGCTGGGCGACCTCCGTGCCGACGCCGCGGCCGTGCGGGACGCCCTCGCGCGGGTCGACGGCCCGGTCGTCGTCCTCGGCCACTCGTACGGGGGCGCGGTGGTGACCGAGGCGGTCGCCGCGGACAGCGGCGTCGCGCACCTCGTCTACCTGTGCGCCTTCCAGCTCGACGTCGGGGACTCCCTCCTCGGGAGCGTCGGCGGGCAGGCGCCGCCCTGGTGGGAGGTCGGGGAGCACGCGATCGGGGTGACGGACCCGGCGGCGGTCTTCTACAACGGGGTGCCCGAGGAGCTGACGCGCGACGCGGTGGCCCGCGTCGGGCTGCAGTCCCGCGCCTCGGTGGAGCAGCCGCTGACCGGCGCGGCGTGGCGGCACGTGCCGAGCACCTACGTCGTGTGCGAGGACGACCAGGCCATCCCGGTGTTCGCCCAGGAGGCGATGTCGTCCCGGGCCGGCGAGGTGCTGCGTCTGCCGTCGGGGCACTCGCCGTTCCTCTCCCACCCCGCCGAGCTGGCGGCGCTGCTGCGACCGGTCCTCGACCGCGCCGGCTGAGCGGTCGCGGCGCCGGTCCTGGCGCGGACGGTCACACCGACAGCTCGGAGACGACCTCGACGCCGTCGACCGGGTCCACCTGCTCGCCCACGACGACGAAGCCGAACGGCCGGGCCACCGCCTGCGACGCGGTGTTCGACGGCGCGATCGACAGCCGCACCACCGACACGGCCGGCTCCGCCCGGGCGCGGGCGAGCAGCGCGGCCAGCGCCGCCCGCGCGTAGCCGCGGCGCCGGTGCTCGGGCAGCACGGCGTAGCCGATCTCGACCATGCCGCGCCCGTCGGGCGGGCCGTGGAAACCGGCGCGCCCGACGGCCAGCCGCCGGTCGGGGTCCCACACGACGCCGGTCACCCACGCGGCCGCGGCCGGGTCGGCGGCCACCTGCTCCGCGCGCATCCGCCACACCTCCGACCAGTCGGGATCGGCGAAGCCCGGCGGCAGCGGGACCGGGGACGCGGCGCCCGCGGCGGCGAGGTCGCCGGCGGCCAGCGCGGCGAACGCCGCCGCCGGGAGGGCGAGCACGTCGACCCGGACGCTCACCCGGCGCTCCCCGCCCAGCGGAGCACCTCGACGTCCGGGCCCAGGACGGCCCGCAGCCTCGCCAGGTCCCGCGGCGTCGGGTCGACGAGGTGCGGGACGCGCGCGGCGCGCAGCAGCGGCAGGTCGGAGGCGCTGTCGGAGTAGGCGTGGTCCAGCGGCAGCGGCACCCCGGCCGCCCGCAGCGCCTCGAGCTTCCCCTGCCCCCGGGCGGGGACCGCGGGTGCCGGCAGCCCCCAGCGGCTGCGCCGCAGGTCGGTGTCGACCACCTCGACGTCCGGCAGGCCGATCACCCGGCACACCTCCGCCGCCAGCGGTCGGGCGCACGCGGTGGCCACGACCACCCGGTCGCCGCGGGCGACGTGCTCGCGGACCCGGGCGACCGCGGCCGCGGCGGTGCGCCCGCCGGCCGGGCCGGCGTGCTCGGCGGCGAAGGCCCGCGCCGCCGCGGTGAACCCCTCGGCGTCGAGGCCCACCGCGGCAAGCCACACCAGCCAGCGCTCCGCGGGCACCCGCAGGCGCCCGGTCGCCAGCGCCGGCAGCCACACCGGCGCGGTCAGCAGCGCCGCGGCCAGCCGCAGGGGCTGCCGGGTGAGCAGGCGGCGGAGGAAGCCGCCGAAGGAGTCGCCGGCGACCAGCGTGCCGTCGAGGTCGAAGACGACGACCGCCGGCCGGCCCGGGGGGCTCACTCCGACAGCCGCCGCTCCCAGCCGGCGCCGGAGGGCACGAGGACGGCGGTGCGGACGTCGTCGTCGCGGCGGTCCAGGCGCACCTCGAGGTGCTCGTCGGTGAGCCGCTCGACCAGCCCGGCGCCCCACTCGACGACCGTCACCGACTCCTCGGTCGACGCGTCGAGGTCGAGGTCGTCGACGTCGGCGACGCTCCCCAGTCGGTAGGCGTCGACGTGCACCAGCGGCAGCCGCCCGCCGCGGTGCACGCGGGCGATGACGAAGGTCGGCGAGGTGACCGGCTCGGTCACCCCGAGCGCGGCACCGAGGCCCTGGGTGAGCGCGGTCTTGCCGGCGCCGAGCGGGCCGGTGAGCACCAGCAGGTCGCCCGGCTCCACGACGGCGGCGAGGGCGGCACCGAGGGCCCGGGTGTCGTCGACGGTGGGCAGCACGTGCTCGCGCCTCATGCCGCCAGGCTCCGGGCGACCGACGTCAGGTCCTCGAGCAGGCCGGCGCGGGGGGCGCCGTGGGGGCCGAACCGGATGGCCGCCGACGGGTGGTAGGTGGCCCAGACCGCCCGGCCGCCGACGTCGTGCGGGCGGCCGCGGGCCCCGGCGAGCACGGTGCGCGGGCCGAGGAACCACTTGGCCGACGACAGGCCCAGCGCCACGACGACCGGCGGGTCGAGCAGCTCGAGCTGGCGGCGCAGCCAGCCGCTGCAGCGGGCCACCTCCGGCGTCTTCGGCGTCCGGTTGCCCGGCGGTCGGCACTTCACGATGTTGAGCACGGCCGCCTCGGCGCGGTCGAGCCCGGCCTCGGCGAGCAGCTGGTCGAGCAGCTGGCCCGACTTCCCGACGAAGGGCCGGCCGGTCTCGTCCTCGTTGGCACCGGGCGCCTCGCCGATCAGGGCGAACCGCGCCCGCCCGCGCACCGGCGGGTCGCCGACGACGACGTGCTGCCGGGTGGCTGACAGCTCGGGGCAGGCGACGCAGGGCGTCGCGGCGGCGGCGAGCGCGGGCCAGTCGGCGGCGGCCGCGGCCGTGGCGGCGACCTCCTCGGCCGCGGCGTCGAACCGGGGCGGACGGGGGGCTGCCACGTCCCCGACCCTACGGCGGGCGCGGCCGGGGGGCTTCCGCGCCCGCTCCCGCCCTGTCACCGTGGGACAGGGCCCCCGCCGCGGGAGGAGTCGCCATGACCGAGCACCCCGACGTCTACGAGGTCGCCTGTCTGGCCGGCGGGCCGCAGCGGGTGGTCGACACCGCGCTGGTGGCCCTCGTGGTCACCGGCCGGGTGCGCGCGGTGGCGCCCGGGGAGCTGCAGGTCGTCGAGCCGCGGCGGCGCCACCCGGTGGAGGCCGCCGTCCTCGACGCCGTCGGGGGCCGGGGCCGCCGGTCGGTGGAGACGGTGCGCTGGCGCGCGCTGGCCGACGACCGGGTCACCGTCCTCCCCCGCCGGCTGCGCGCCGAGCGCCTGCTCGGCCGGTTCACCGGCCCGACCGCGGCCGGCCGGCGCGTGCTCGAGCGGGCGCGCGCCGCCGACGTCGGGCCGGTGCTGCACGTCGCCCTCGAGGGCCGCGACCGGCTGACCGACCCCGCGCTGCGGGAGGCCGTCTGCGACCCGCCGCGCCGCCCGGTGCTGCCCGGCGTCGCCGCCTCGCCGTGGGCGCTGTCCTACGCCGACGGGTGCGAGGTGGCCCAGCGGACCCGGGACACGCTGGTGGCCCGGGGCCTCGACGGCCGCCCCTGACGACGGACCGGCCGGGCTCCCCGCGGGGACCTACCGGCCGGGTTCCTGGCGGATGCGGGCGGTCTCCGCGGCCACCCGGCGCACCAGGCCGGCCAGCGCCCGGGTGACCTCCTGCGGCTTCTCCAGCGTCACCAGGTGCCCGGCGTCGTGGACGACGACGTGCTCGACCGCCGGCCCCTCGCCGCCGAGCAGCTCCACCAGGGTGTCGCTGTGCGCCGGCGGGATCATCCGGTCGGCGTCGCCGGTGAGCACGAGCGTGGGCACCCGGCGCAGCGGCGCGAGCGCGCCGGTCTCGTCGAGGCCGGCCAGCGCCGGGTAGAACTCGGCGATCACGTCGACCGGGGTGCCGGCGATCATCGCGTCGACGTAGCGGCCCAGCCGCGGATCGACGTCGGTGGAGGCGAACGACAGCGACCAGGTCGCCGCGGAGACGACGTCGGCGGCGAGCCGGCGGGTGCGCTCGGCGAACACCGGCCGCCGGCGCATCGTCCAGGCGGCCACGGGCAGCACCGCGGCGCGCACGCGGGTGAGGAAGTCGGGCAGGCCGAAGTCGAGGTCGGCCAGCTGGCCGCTGGAGGTGGACACCAGCGCGACGCCGGCGACCTTCGTGCCGAACAGCTCCGGGTGCAGGTCGGCCAGGCCCATGACGGTCATGCCGCCCATGGAGTGGCCGACCAGCACGACCGGCCCCTCCGGCACCCGCTCCTCGAGCACCCGCGCGAGGTCGCGGGCCAGCTGCTCGATCGTCGAGTTCTCCGCCGGCCCGCGGGACGACGAGCCGTGCCCGCGCTGGTCGTAGAAGACCAGCCGAGCGGTGGGCCGGTGGCCGTTCGCGGTGGCCAGCTCCGCGCCCAGGGACCGGCGCTGGTAGGTCCAGGAGGCCATCGACAGCGTGTAGCCGTGCACGAAGACGACGGTCAGCGGCGCGTCGAGCGGGCCGACCTCGTCCACGGCGAGCAGCACGCCGTCGTCGGCCTGCACCTGCGCCGTCCGGTCGGCCCGGCGCGCGGCGGCGCCGAGCGGGTCGTCCTCGCGCAGCTCGGCGTCGCTGGCGCCCTCCGGCAGCGCTCCGCCCGGGCTGAGCCGCTCGGCCCGCACCCGGCGGGTGGCGATGCGCGCGACGGCGACGCCGACGGCGGTGGTGGCCGCCGCGAGGCCGACGACCGCGCCGGCGATCCCGACCGCCGGGTGCCGCTCCAGCGCCCCGGTCAGTCCCGGGTGCGCCGGCGCCCGCCGGCTCGACCGCTGTGCCATCAGACCGCCCCCGCCGACCCGACGTGGCGGCGGGTGAACCGCCCGCCGACCCGGGTGACCAGCTCGTAGTGGATGGTGTCGACCGCGTCGGCCCACTGCTGGGCGGTCGGCTCGCCGCGCTCGTCCGAGCCCCACAGGACCACCTCGTCGCCCGGGGCGACGGCGTCGTCGCCGACGTCGAGCACGAACTGGTCCATGCACACGCGGCCGGCGATCGTCCGCTGCGCGCCGGCGGCGAGCACGGGTGCGCGGTTGCCCGCGGCGCGCGGGACGCCGTCGGCGTAGCCGACCGGGACCAGCGCCAGCGTCGTCTCCCGCTCCGGGGAGTAGGTGTGCCCGTAGGAGACGCCGACGCCGGCCGGCACCCGCTTGGTCAGCGCCACGCGTGCGCGCACGCTCATGGCCGGCCGCAGGCCGTGGACGGCGGGGTCGCCGCCGAGCGGGTCGAGGCCGTAGAGGGCGACGCCGGGCCGGACCATGTCGTACCAGGTGTCGGGCAGCGCGACGGTGGCCGCGGAGTTGGCCAGGTGCCGGGTGCCGTCGAGGCCGGCGGCGCGGGCGATGCCGACCGCCTCCTCGAACACCCGCACCTGCGCGCCGATCGTCGGGTGGGTGGGGGCGTCGGCGTAGGCCATGTGGCTCCACAGCCCGACCACCTCGACCTCGCCGTCGGCCTGCGCGCGGGCCGCCGCGGCCACCAGCGCGGGCCAGTCGGCGGTCGTGGCGCCCTCGCGGGACAGGCCCGTGTCGGCGCACAGGTGCAGCCGCGCGGGACGGCCGGTGGCGCGGGCGGCGGCCACGACCTCGGCCAGCCCCCACTCCGCGTTGGCCGACACCTCGACGCCGGCCTCCAGCGCGGGCGCGAAATCGGTGCCCGGCGCGTGCAGCCAGGCCAGCAGCGGCGCCGTGACCCCGGCGGCACGCAGCGCGAGCGCCTCCTCGAGGACGGCGACGCCGAGCGCGTCGGCACCGCCGGCGAGCACCGCCCGCGCGGCCGGCACCAGACCGTGCCCGTAGCCGTCGGCCTTGACCACCGCCATGAGCGGACGGCCGACCCGCTCGCGGAGCACGGCGGTGTTCGCCGCGATCGCGTCGAGGTCGACGACCACCTCGGCCCGGGGAGCTGGCTGCTTCACGCCCCCGAGTGTCCCAGGAGCGCGTCGCCGCCCCCGCGCACCCGGCCGACGGTGTCCGGCAGCACCCGCACGAGGTCGGAGGCGAGGATCGGCCCGCGAGCCGCGGCGACCTGGCCGGCCCGGCCGTGCAAGTGGGCGGCCGCCGCGGCCGTCTCCGCCGCGGGCGTGCCGGCGGCCAGCAGCGAGCCGAGGACCCCCGACAGGACGTCGCCGCTGCCGGCCGTGGCCAGGTCGGAGGTGCCGGTGGCGTTGACGAACGCGGTGCCGTCGGGCGCGGCGACCACGGTGGCGTCGCCCTTGAGCAGGACGACGGCGCCGAGGTCGGCGGCGAGCCGGCGGGCGCTGCCGATGCGGTCGCCGCCGACCGGGACGCCGAAGCGCTCGAACTCCCGGTCGTGCGGGGTCAGCACGGTGGGCGCGGTGCGGCCGCGGACGAGGTCCGGCTCGCGCGCGGCCATCGTCAGCGCGTCGGCGTCGACCACCACCGGCAGGTCGGTGGCCAGCACCTCGGCCAGCACGCTCCGGGCGTCGTCGTCGGTGCCCATCCCGGGGCCGGCCACCCAGGCCTGCACGCGGCCGGCGTCGCCGGGCCGGCCGTCGGTGACGATGGCCTCCGGCCAGGCGGCGCGGACGCCGTCGGCGGCGGTGCCGGCGTAGCGGACCAGCCCCGGGCGGGTGCGCAGCGCCGCCCCGGTGCACAGCACGGCGGCGCCGGGGTAGACCGCCGAGCCCGCCACCACCCCGACGACGCCGCGGGAGTACTTGTCGTCGGTGGGGCCGGGCGGTTCCAGGTGCGCGGCGACGTCGGCGTCGGTGAGCTGGTGCGCGCGGGCCGGGGCCAGGTGCGGGGCGAGACCGATGTCGACCAGGTGGACCGTGCCGGCGTACCCACGCCCCTCCCCCACGACGAGGCCGGGCTTGACCGCGCCGAAGGTGACCGTGTGCACCGCGGCGAACGCCGCGCCCTCGACCGCGCCGGTGTCGGCGTCCACGCCGCTCGGCACGTCGACGGCGACGGTCAGCCCCGGTCCGGTGGCCGCCCGCTCCGCCAGCCGGGCCGCCCCGGGGCGCAGGCCGCCGCGGCCGCCGATGCCCACGATGCCGTCGAGGACGAGGTCGGCGCGGTCGAGCTCGCCGGGCCCCTCCGGGCCGGTCACCCGCCCGCCGGCGCGGCGCAGCGCGGCCAGCCCGGCCGGGTGGGCGCGGTCCGCGTCGAGCAGGACGGCGGTCACCCGGGCGCCGCGGGCGGCCAGCTGCGCGCCGGCGAACAGCGCGTCCCCGCCGTTGTTGCCCGCGCCGACGAGCAGCGTGACGCGGGCGCCGTGCGCCCGGCCGAGCAGCCGCAGGCAGACGACGGCCAGGCCGGTGGCCGCCCGCTGCATGAGCGCGCCCTCGCGGGTGGCGGCGAGCAGCACGTCCTCGGCGGCGCGGACCTCGGCGGCGGTGGACAGCCCGATCACGCGGGTCCCCCCTCGGCGACGACCACCGCGGAGGCGATCCCGCCGTCGTGGCTCAGGGACACGTGCCAGCGGGTGATGCCGAGCTCCGCGGCCCGGGCGGCGACGGTGCCGCGCACCTCAAGGTGCGGGCGGCCGTGCTCGCCGACGGTCACCTCGGCGTCGTGCCACTGCAGTGCGCCGGGGGCGCCGAGCGTCTTGGCGACGGCCTCCTTGGCGGCGAACCGCGCGGCCAGCGACTCCGCCGTCCGCGGGTTGCCCGACGGCGTCACCTGCTCGGAGGCAGTGAACAGCCGGTCGCGGATGCCGGGCGTGCGGGTGAGCGACTCGGCGAAGCGGGTCACGGGGACCACGTCGATCCCCACCCCGATGATCACCGGGCCAGTCTGCCGTGCCGCCGTCGCCGTCGCCGTGCGGCCCGTCGCGCGGCTACTCGACGGTGACGCTCTTGGCCAGGTTGCGCGGCTGGTCGACGTCGAAGCCGCGGGTGTCGGCGATCTCGCAGGCGAGGATCTGCAGCGGCACCGTGGTCACCACCGGCGCGAGCAGGGTCGGCGTGCGCGGCACGCGGATGAGGTGGTCGGCGTAGGGCACGACGTCGTCGTCGCCGTCCTCGGCGATCACGATCGTGCGCGCGCCGCGGGCCCGGACCTCCTGGATGTTGGAGACGACCTTGCCGTGCACCGACTCGCGACTCCGGGGGGAGGGGACGACGACGACCACCGGCGTCCCCTGGTCGATGACCGCGATCGGGCCGTGCTTGAGCTCGCCTGCGGCGAAGCCCTCGGCGTGGATGTAGGCGAGCTCCTTGAGCTTGAGCGCGCCCTCGAGCGCCACGGGGAAGCCCACGTGCCGGCCGAGGAACAGGATCGTGTCGGCGTCGGCCAGCGAGCGGCCGAGCTCGCGCACCGGCTCCATCTGGGCCAGCACCCGCTCGACGGCCTCGGGCAGCTTCTGCAGCTCGTGGACGATCGAGGCGACCTCGTCGGTGTACTTGATCCCCCGCACCTGCGCGAGGAACAGCCCGACGAGGTAGCAGGCGACGATCTGCGCCAGGAAGCTCTTGGTCGAGGCGACCGCGATCTCGGGGCCGGCGTGGGTGTAGAGCACGGCGTCGGACTCGCGCGGGATGGTCGACCCGTTGACGTTGCAGATCGCCAGGACGCGGGCCTTCTGTTCCTTGGCGTGCCGCAGCGCCATGAGGGTGTCCATCGTCTCGCCGGACTGGCTGATGACGACGACGAGCGTGGAGCGGTCGAGGACCGGGTCGCGGTAACGGAACTCGCTGGCCACCTCGACCTCGACCGGGATGCGGGTCCAGTGCTCGATGGCGTACTTCGCGATCAGGCCGGCGTGGAACGAGGTGCCGCAGGAGACGACGAAGATCTTGTCGATGTCGCGCAACTCCTGGTCGGACAGCCGGACCTCGTCGAGGAGGAGCTCCCCGTCGTCACCGAGCCGGCCGAGCAGGGTGTCGGCGACCGCCTGGGGCTGCTCGGCGATCTCCTTGAGCATGAACCAGTCGTGGCCGCCCTTCTCGGCGGCGGCGGCGTCCCAGTCGACGGTGTAGGCGAGCGGCTCGACGGCAGCGCCGTCGAAGTCGGTGACCGACAGGCCGCGGGCGCGGTCGATCTCGACGACCTGGTCCTGGCCCAGCTCGCGCGCCTCGCGGGTGTGCGCGATGAAGGCGGCGACGTCGGAGCCGAGGAAGTACTCGCCGTCGCCGACGCCGACCACCAGCGGGCTGTTGCGGCGGGACGCGACGAGCGTGTCGGGCTCGTCCGCGTGCGTGGCGACGAGGGTGAAGGCGCCCTCGAGGCGGCGGGAGACCAGGCGCAGCGCTTCGGCGAAGCGGCCCGTGCCCGCGGGGAGCTCGGCGTACTGGGCGGCCAGCAGGTGGGCGACGACCTCGGTGTCGGTCTCGGACGTCATCTCGACGCCCGCGGCCTCGCACTCGGCGCGCAGCGCGGCGAAGTTCTCGATGATCCCGTTGTGGATCACGGCCACCCGGCCGTCCGCGGACAGGTGCGGGTGGGCGTTGCGGTCGGTCGGCCCGCCGTGGGTGGCCCACCGGGTGTGGCCGATGCCGATGGTCGACTCCGGCAACGGCGCGTCGGCCAGCACCTTCTCGAGGTTGGCCAGCTTGCCGGCCTTCTTGGCCGAGGCGAGCTCTCCGTCGCCGTCCCCGCCGACCCGGACCGCCACGCCCGCGGAGTCGTAGCCCCGGTACTCGAGCCGCCGCAGGCCCTCCAGGACGACGTCCAGGGCGTTCTGCGGGCCGACATAACCCACGATGCCGCACATGTGGACCGAGGGTACCGGGGAAGGAGGACCGATCCGTCCCTCTGCGGTGTGAGACGCGGTGCCCCTCCCACCCGCCCCACCCGACCGGTCAGGACCAGGGGGTGACCGGGCGGGCGCGCGGCGTGCCGTCGACGGCGACGTCGAAGCGCTCGTCGAAGAAGCACAGCAGCCCGGTGAGCTGGGCCGCGTCGGGCAGCGGGTCGGGGTAGCTCCACACCGCGTCGGGCACGAGGCCGTCGTCGGTGCGCACCGACCAGTAGTGCGCCACGCCCTTGTAGGCGCACTCCGTCCGGGTCGGGCTCGGCTCCAGGTCGGCGACGACGTCCGCGGCGGGCAGGTACCAGCGGACCGGCAGCAAAGTCTCGAAGACCAGCGCGGGCCGCGCCGAGTCGGCGAGCAGCTGGCCGCCGGCCGACACCCGCACCGAGCGCGACCCGGCGCGGACGTCGACCCGGTGGAAGGGGTCGCGCGGGTGGCCGTGCAGGCGCTCGTCCTCCTCGAACCAGGCGTCGCAGCCGGCCCAGTCGAGGACGACGTACCCGGCCAGCGCCGGGTCGGCCGGGCAGAACCCCTCGACCGTGCGGTCGCTCCCGGGGACCGGCACCAGCACCGGCTCCCCCGGCGTGCTGCGGACGGCGAAGGGCACCCGCGGGTCGAGCACGCGCAGCCCGGTCACGTCGGGCAGGGCGAAGCCGGTCCCCGCGGGCTCGTCCGGCACGACGCCGGGGTCCGGGACCGGCGCCGCGCGCAGGTCCTCGACCGGCACCGCGTAGGCGGGCACCACCCGGCGGGGCTCCCAGACCAGCAGCGCCCGGTCGGTCAGGGCGACGACGGCGCCGTCCACCTCGGCCCGGACGCGCTTGGCCGTCGGCTCGTACCGGAGCCGGTCGACCACACCGCCGAGCAGGTCCCTCATCCGCACGGTCACGACGTCCCTCCCGGAGGCCGGTGGGGACGATCGTCGTCCCGCCCGGCCCGGCGGTCCAGGGGTCAGTCGACGGCGGCGACGACCTCGGCCAGCCGCGCGGCGATCGCGTCGGCGGACTCCTGGGTGGGCGCCTCGACCATGACCCGCACCAGCTGCTCCGTGCCCGACGGGCGCAGCAGCACCCGGCCGTCGTCGCCGAGCTCGGCCTCGGCGGCGTTGACCGCGCCGGCGACGGCGTCGCTCTCGACGACGGCGATCCGGTCGCGCACCGGCACGTTCACCAGCACCTGCGGCAGCCGCTGCACGACCGAGGCGAGCTCGGCGAGCGAGGCGCCGGTGACCGACATCCGCGACAGCAGCGACAGGCCGGTGAGCAGGCCGTCGCCGGTGGTGGCGTGGTCGAGGAAGACCAGGTGGCCGCTCTGCTCGCCGCCGAGGGACAGCCCGCGGGCGCGCAGCGCCTCGAGCACGTAGCGGTCGCCGACGGCGGTGGTGTGCACGGCGATGCCGGCGTCGCGCATCGTGTGGTGGAACCCGAGGTTGCTCATCACGGTGGCGACGACGGTGTCCTGCGCCAGCGCGCCGCGCTCCTTGAGGCCGAGTGCGCAGACGGCGAGGATCGCGTCGCCGTCGACGACCTCACCGTCGGCGGTCACCGCCAGGCAGCGGTCGGCGTCGCCGTCGTGGGCGATGCCGAGGTCGGCGCCGGTGGCGCGGACGGCCTCGGTCAGCGGGCCCAGGTGGGTGGAGCCGATGCCGTCGTTGATGTTCCAGCCGTCGGGCTCGCCTCCGATGACGGTGACCTCGGCGCCGGCGCGTCGATAGACGTCGGGGGCGACGGTGGCGGCCGAACCGTGCGCGCAGTCGACGACCAGGCGCAGGCCGGACACCGACGCCGGGAGCGTCGACAGCAGGTGGTCCGCGTAGTCGTCGACTGCGCCAGGCACGTCCCGGACCCGGCCGATGTCGGCCCCGGTCGGGCGGCGGCCGTCGGTGCTCCGACGGGAGGTGGCGATGCTCGCCTCGATCGCCGCCTCGACGGCGTCGGGCAGCTTGTGGCCGCCGCGGCTGAACAGCTTGATGCCGTTGTCGGGCATCGGGTTGTGGCTCGCCGAGATCATGACGCCGAGGTCGGCGCCGGTCTCGGCGGTGAGGAAGGCGACGGCCGGCGTCGGGAGCACGCCCACGCGGAGCACCTCGGCGCCGGCGCTGGCCAGGCCCGCGACGACGGCCGCCTCGAGCATCTCCCCGCTGGCGCGGGGATCACGGCCGACGACCGCGACGGGACGCGAGGTCCCGTCGCGGTCGGCGAGCACACCGGCGGCCGCACGGGCCACCGAGAGGGCCAACTCCGGCGTGAGGTCGGCGTTGGCCCGACCCCGGACGCCGTCGGTCCCGAACAGGCGACCCACGGCGGTACCGGTCAGCGCTTCGAGTACTGAGGCGCCTTGCGGGCCTTCTTGAGGCCGTACTTCTTGCGCTCCTTGACCCGCGCGTCGCGGGTGAGGAAGCCGGCCTTCTTGAGCGCCGGGCGGTCCTCGGCCTCGACCTCGATGAGGGCGCGGGCGATCGCCAGGCGCAGCGCGCCGGCCTGGCCGGTGACGCCGCCGCCCTTGAGGATGCCGACGACGTCGTACTGCTCGGCCTTCTCGAGGGTCACGAACGGCTCACGGATGAGCTGCTGGTGGACCTTGTTCGGGAAGTACTGCTCGAGCGTCCGGCCGTTGAGGCGGAACTGGCCGGTGCCCGGCACGAGCCGCACGCGGACGACGGCCTCCTTGCGCCGGCCGACGGTCTGGACGGGACGCCCCTCGGCGTCGGTCACGGTCAGGGCGGAGGTCACTGGGCCACCTGCTTGATCTCGAAGGTCTGGGGCTGCTGGGCGGCGTGCGGGTGCTCGGGGCCCGCGTACACCTTCAGCTTCTTGATCATCTGCCGGCCGAGGCTGTTGTGCGGCAGCATGCCCTTGACGGCGCGCTCGACGACGCGGTCGGGGTGCGTGCGCAGCTGGTCGCCGACGTTGATCGCCCGGAGGCCGCCCGGGTAGCCGGAGTGCCGGTAGGCGGTCTTCTGGTCCCGCTTGGAGCCGGTCAGGGCGACCTTGCCGGCGTTCACGACGACGACGAAGTCGCCGACGTCGACGTGCGGTGCGAACTGGGGCTTGTGCTTGCCGCGCAGCAGGGTCGCGATCTGGCTGGCGAGTCGACCGAGCACCACGTCGGTGGCGTCGATGACGTGCCAGACCCGGTCGACCTCGCCGGGCTTGGGTGAGTACGTGCGCACGGCACTGTCCTCCGTCGTCGTCGGGGCGGCTGGTGGGATCGCCTCACCGAGCACGGGAGACGGGGACGGCGCGCGCGCACCAGCCGGCGGCCGCGCACCAGCCGACGACGATACCAGCCGGTTCAGCCGTCGATCAGGTCGCGCTGGGCGGGCAGCAGCCGGTCCATCGCGGCGACGTCGTCGGCCGCGGTGAGGCCGAGCACGTCGACGCTCGCGAGGTAACTGCCGTAGCCGACGTAGCAGCGCTGGTAGAAGCTCTCCCCCGACTCGAACCAGAAGCAGGGCGCGTCGGGGATCGACGGCAGCGTGAACCGGGTGCCGCCGAACTCCGTGGCCTCGAGCTCGGCGAACGTCGTGTAGACGGCGTTGGTCTGCGTCGACGTCGGGAAGGCGTAGAGCGCCACCGCGTAGCTGAGCTCGTCCTCGTCGGACTGCTTGGAGTAGAAGCCGCGGAACCCGTTGGCCGACAGCAGGTCGCGCTCGCGCGCCGGGTCGATCGCCAGCCGCAGGTAGCCCTCGAGGTCGTAGGGGCCGGAGAAGTCGGTGAAGTCACCCGGCGGGTCGAGCGTGAGCGACTGGAGGCCCACCGGGTCGGTGGGCAGCGTGGGCACCTGCGCCTGCGGCGTGGGCGTGAACCCCTGCAGCAGCCCGACCTGGTCGGTCATCAGCCGGCCGACGTCGCCGAGGCCCTGGCCCGCGGCCGCCGTGTGGTACGCGTAGGCCAGCATCCGGCCGACCGGCACGAAGACCTGGACGACGTCCTCGCCGCCGTCCTCCAGCAGCACGGCCTCGCCGTCGACGCCGGGCACCGAGGCCGGCTCGTAGCCGGCGCCGGCCTGGTCGGCGGCGAGCTCGACGGCGGCCCGCCGCGCCGACTCCGGGTCCGACAGCTCGGCCACCATCGTCAGGGTCGCGCGGCCGTCGGCCGGGTCGCTGTTGCACTGCCCCCACGCGGTGACGAAGCCCCAGCGGTCCAGGACCGTCCCCGCGGTGCCCGAGCCGAAGTAGGCCGCGTCGAGGGCGCCGGCGTCGCTCCACGGCCCGCTCGGGAAGCAGGTGTCGGTGCGCGCCGGGAAGGTCGCCTGCACCAGCGAGGTCACCGAGGCGATGCGGTGCGCCTCGAGCAGCGTGCCGACCGTGGGCGCGGGCGCCGGGGTGACGTCGACCGGCGGCTCCGACGGCGTGGGGTCGGGCGCCTCGCTCGTCGTCGGCGGGGCGCTGGCCAGCGGCGTCGCCGTCCCGGACACCGTGCTGGTGCAGCCCGCCAGCAGCACCCCCGCCGCGACCGCGCCGGCCGCCGTCCACCTGCTCCGCGTCCCCGTCACGGGGCGCGAGCCTAGTGACGGGGACGGGTGGTCAGTCGGCCTCGACGCGGTGGAGTCGCCCGGTCGTGACGTCGTAGACGGTCCCGCAGACGTCCTTCGACAGCAGGAACGGGCTCGCGCGCAGCTTCCGGATCGACTCGCGGACGTCCTCGTCGACGTCGGTGAAGGCCTGCGCCGGCCACGGCGGGCGCGCCCCGGTGGCCTCCTCGACGAGGTCGGCGAAGGAGGCGTCGTCGGTCTTCTGCAGCCCGCAGTCGGTGTGGTGCACGAGCACGATCTCGCGGGTGCCGAGCAGGTGCTGGGAGATGGTCAGCGACCGGATGGTGTCGTCGGTGACGACGCCGCCGGCGTTGCGGATGACGTGCGCGTCGCCGACGGCCAGCCCCAGCAGCGGGAACAGCGGCATCCGGCTGTCCATGCAGGCGACGACGGCGACCTTGCGCGCCGGGGCCACGGGCAGGGCGCCCGGGAAGTCGCGGGCCCACTCCTCGTTGGCGGCCAGCATCCGCTCGTACTCGGCCACGTGGTGCTCCTCTCGGGTGGCAGGCATCGGAAGCTGTCCGCACGTTCCGGGCGTGCGGACGCAGGGAGAGCTTCCTATGCCCGCGCCGCGCGCTCGCGGGCGACCTGCGCGGCGAGGTCCGCGGCGGTCAGCGCGGGGCGCCCGCCGAGCCGGCCGACGGTCAGCGTGGCCGCCGCGGACGCCGCCCGGGCCGCGTCCTCCGGGGTGGCACCGCCGAGCACCGCGGCCGTCAGCGCGGCGACGGTGGAGTCCCCGCCGCCGGTCGGGTCGGCGGGGTGGTGGTCGTGCAGCGGCATGAGCAGGTCGCCGTCGTCCGGCCACGGCTGCCCGCCGGCCGCCGGGGAGGGGCCGCCGCGCCAGGCCACCAGGTCGCCGTCGGCGCCCGCGGACAGCGCGACCAGCCGCGGGCCGGCCGCGAGCAGCTCCCGCGCGGCCGCCCGGACGTCGCCGACCCCGTCGAGCCCGCGGCCGACCAGCAGCGCGGCCTCGGAGGCGTCGGCGCGGAGCACGGCGGCGCGGGCGAGCACCGCGTCCCGCGTGCCGTCGTCGGCGGGGGCGCCGTCGGCGACGACGAGCGCCTCGGGGCCGACCCGGTCGAGGGCCGCCCGGACCGCCTCCCCCGGCTGCTGCAGCTGCAGGACCAGCGCGGCGCACCCGGCGAGCAGGTCCCCGGCCGCGGCGACGTCCGCGGCGGTGAGCAGCACGCCGTCCGGGACGTCCTCGAGCAGCCGGCGGGTGCCGTCGGCCTCGACGACGTCGACCAGCAGCGCGCTGGGGACGCCCGGCCGGCGGACGACGGCGGTGACGTCGACCCCGTCGGCGCGGGCCCGGTCCAGCAGCGGCTCGCCGTCCTCCCCCACGACGCCGACCAGCGCCACCGGGAGGCCGAGCTGCGCGAGCGCGACGGCCTGGTTGGCGCCCTTGCCGCCGGCCACCTCGCGGCGCTCGCCGACGTCGGCGGACCCGCCCGCGCCGGGCAGCTCCGCGACCCGCAGCACGAGGTCTCGCCCCACCTGCCCGAGCACCACCACGCCGGTCACGGCTGCCCACGCTGCCCGCCGCCCCGGACGCCCGCCAGCCGGCCGCGGGGCGATCGGCCAGGATGACCCGGTGCGCACGGTCGAGGAACACCAGGCGGCGGTGGCCGCGCTGCTCGCCCCGCTCGGCGAGGAGGAGGTGCCGGTCGCCGCGGCGCACGGCCGGGTGCTCGCCCGCGACGTGACCGCCGGCGTCCCCCTGCCCGGCTTCGACAACTCGGCGATGGACGGCTACGCCGCCCGCGCCGCCGACCTCGGGCGGCTGCCCGTGCGGCTGCCGGTCGCCGACGACCTGCCCGCCGGGCGCACCGGCGTCGACCCGCTGCAGCCTGGCACCGTGCAGCGGATCATGACCGGCGCGCTGCTGCCCCCGGGCGCCGACGTCGTCGTCCCCGTGGAGCTCACCGACGCGGCCACCGACGTCGTCGAGATCCGCGACGCCCCCGCCGCCGGCACCCACCTGCGCCGCGCCGGGGAGGACATCACCGCCGGCACCGTCGCGCTGGAGGCCGGCAGCCCACTGGGCGCCGCGCAGCTGGGCCTCGCCGCCGCGGTCGGCGCGCGCACGCTGTGGGTGCGCCGCCGCCCGCGGGTGCTCGTGCTGTCCACCGGCAGCGAACTGGTGGAGCCCGGCGAGCCGCTCCTGCCCGGCCAGGTCTACGAGTCCAACTCGCTGCTGCTGTGCGCGGCGGTCGAGGACGCCGGCGGCACCGCGCGGCGGCTGCACTTCGTCCCCGACGACGTCGACCAGTTCCTCGCCACCGTGCGCGCCGAGCTGGCCGAGGCCGACCTGCTGGTCACCAGCGGCGGGGTGAGCGCGGGCGCCTACGAGGTGGTCAAGGACGCGTTCCGCACCCTCGGCACGGTCGAGTTCCTCAAGGTCGCGATGCAGCCCGGCGGGCCCCAGGGCTGCGGCACCGTCGACGGCGTGCCGGTGGTGACCCTGCCGGGCAACCCGGTCAGCTCGTTCGTGTCCTTCGAGGTGTTCGTGCGCCCGGCGCTGCGGCAGGCGCTCGGCCACGCGGCCCCCGGCCGGCTGCGGGCGCCCGCGGTGCTCACCGCGCCGCTGCGCTCCCCCGCCGGGCGCCGCCAGTTCCTCCGCGGCCGCTACGACGCCGGCCGCGTCTCCCAGGTCGGCGGGCCCGGCTCGCACCTGGTCGCCCACCTGGCCCGGGCCAACTGCCTGGTCGTCGTGCCCGAGGACGTCACCGAGCTGCCCGCGGGCGCCGAGGTCGACGTCGTCCTGATCGAGGGAGCGCTGCAGTGAGCGACCGTCTCACCCACGTCGACGAGTCCGGGGCGGCCCGGATGGTCGACGTCTCCGCCAAGCCCGTCACCGCCCGCGAGGCCACCGCGGCCGGCCGGGTGCTGGTCAGCCCCGAGGTGGTGGCGCTGCTGCGCGGGGAGGGCGTGCCCAAGGGCGACGCCGTCGCCGTCGCGCGGATCGCCGGCATCGCCGGGGCCAAGCGAACGCCGGACCTCGTTCCGCTGTGCCACCCGATCGCCCTGCACGGCGTCACCGTGGACGTGACCGTCGCCGACGACGCCGTGGAGATCACCGCCACCGCCCGCACCGCCGACCGGACGGGCGTGGAGATGGAGGCGCTGACGTCGGTGGCGGTGGCCGGGCTGACCGTCATCGACATGGTCAAGGCGGTCGACCCGCGGGCGGCGATCACCGACGTGCGGCTGCTGGCGAAGTCCGGCGGCAAGAGCGGGGAGTGGCGGCGGTGAGCGAGCTCCCAGCGGACGCGCGCGCCGTCGTCGTCACCGCGTCCAACCGGGCCTCGGCCGGGGTCTACGAGGACCGCAGCGGGCAGGCGCTGGCCGAGGGGCTGCGCGCGCTGGGGTTCGCCGTCGAGGGCCCGCACGTGCGCCCGGACGACGCCGAGGCGCTGGCCGCGGTGATCCGCGAGGCGGTCGCGTCCGGCGCCGACGTCGTCCTCACCACCGGCGGCACGGGCCTCTCCCCCACCGACGTGACGCCCGAGGCGACCCGCGCGGTCGTCGAGCGCGAGGCGCCCGGCCTGGCCGAGGCGGTGCGCCGCTACGGGGAGGGGAAGGTGCCGACGTCGGTGCTCTCCCGCGGCATCGCCGGCACCGCGGGACGGACGCTGGTCGTCAACCTGCCCGGCTCGACCGGCGGGGTGCGCGACGGGCTCGCGGTCCTCGGTCCGCTCCTCCCCCACGTCGTGTCGCAGCTGCGCGGCGGCGACCATGTCTGACGTCGGCCTCCGGCTGACACCGCGGCCAGGTGCCGTCCCGGCCTGCGCTGAGCCCCTTCCGGCGACCCGCCGGGGACCCTCCGGGCCCGCCACCGGGTCACCGCCTCGCGGGGCGGCTCAGTCCAGCAGCACTCTGTCCGTCCTGCTGTAGACGTTGCAGCCGTCGCCGCGGAGGAAGCCGACCAGCGTGATCCCGGCGTCCGCGGCCAGCTCCACCGCGAGCGACGACGGCGCCGACACCGCCGCCAGCACCGGGATGCCGGCCATCGCCGCTTTCTGCGTCAGCTCGAAGCTGGCCCGCCCGCTCACCATGAGCACGTGCCCGGCCAGCGGCAGCCGGCCCTCGCGCACGCCGTCGCCGATCACCTTGTCCACCGCGTTGTGCCGGCCCACGTCCTCGCGCAGCGACACCAGCTCGCCGTCGGCGGTGAACAGTCCGGCCGCGTGCAGCCCGCCGGTCTTGCTGAACACCTCCTGCGCCGCCCGCAGCCGGTCCGGCATCGCGAGCAGGGTGCCGAGGTCGAGCCGGATGGGATCGGCGGCCACGTCGTGGCGGCTGCGGGTGCGGATCGCCTCGATGCTCGCCTTACCGCACACCCCGCAGGAGCTCGACGTCAGGAAGTTGCGGTCCAGCGCGGTGGCCGGCGGCTCGACGCCGGTGGCCAGGTCGACGTCGACGACGTTGTAGGTGTTGCGGCCCTCGTCGTCCACGGAGTTGCAGTAGCGCAGGCCCGCGACGTCCTCGATGCCGACGATCACGCCCTCGGTGGCGAGGAAGCCGTGCACCAGGTCGAAGTCCGCGCCGGGGGTGCGCATCGTGACGGCCAGCGGCGACCCGTTGAGCCGGATCTCCAGCGGCTCCTCCGACGCCACCGTGTCGGGCCGGGTGGTGTGCACGGGGCCGCGGATGCGGAGCACGGGCGTGCGGCTGGTGACTCGTCCCACGAACGGCGACGGTACCCACGCCGGGCCCCTACGGTGCGGTCGTGGACGCGACGCCGGCCCCCCTGCCGCCCTACGCGGCCGTGGTGCTCGCCGGCGGGCGGGCGGCGCGGCTCGGCGGGCGCGCCAAGCCCCAGCTCGAGGTGGGCGGCCGCCCGATCCTCGCCCGCGTCCTCGACGCGGTCGCCGACGCCGACCACCGGGTGGTCGTCGGGCCGCCGCAGCCGGTCCCCGACGGCGTCGTCGTGGTGCGCGAGCACCCGCCCGGCGGCGGGCCGGTGGCGGCCCTGCGCGCGGGGCTGGCGGCCGTCGGCACCGACGTCGTGGCGGTGCTCGCCGGCGACCTCCCGTTCGTGACCCCGGCGGTCGTCTGCGAGCTACGCGGGCGGCTCACCGCCGACGGGGTTCTCGTCGTCGACGACGCCGGACGCGACCAGTACCTGCTCGGCGTCTGGCGGACCGCGGCGCTGCGGCGGACGGTCGGCGCGGCGCAGGGCCCGGCGCCGGTCCGCCGCGTCGTGGCCGCGCTGACGGTGACCCGCTGGCGCCCCGTCCCGGCGCCCGGCGCCCCGGCCCCCTGGACCGACTGCGACACCCCCGCCGACCTCGCCCGCGCCCGCGAGCAGGCCGGCGGGTGACCGGGCGCCCCGGCGGGTAGCCCGGCGGCATGCGCGTCGTCATCGCCGGTGCCCACGGACAGATCGCCCGCCGCCTCGGCCGGCTCCTCGCCGCCCGCGGGGACACGGCGGTGGGGATCGTCCGCAACCCCGACCACACGGCCGACCTCGAGGCCGACGGCGTCGAGCCCGCCGTCCTGGACCTGGAGTCCGCTTCGGTCGAGGAGGTGGCCGAGGTGGTGCGCGGGGCCGATGCCGTCGTCTTCGCGGCCGGGGCCGGACCGAACAGCGGCGAGGCCCGCAAGCACACCGTCGACCACGGCGCGGCCGTGCTCCTCGCGCACGCCGCCGAGCACGCCGGGGTGCGGCCCTACCTCCTGGTCTCCTCGATGGGCGTCGAGCAGGCCCGGCACGGCACGCCGCAGGGCATGGACCCGGTCTTCGCAATCTACCTGCAGGCCAAGCTGCGAGCCGAGGACGAGATCCTGCCCCGCACGGCCCTCGACACCGTCATCGTGCGACCCGGCCGGCTCACCGACGACCCGGGCACCGGGCGCGTCACCCTCGCCCACGGCGTCGGGTACGGCGAGGTGCCGCGCGACGACGTCGCCGCGGTCCTGCTCGCCCTGCTCGACGCGGGGAAGGTGGACGAGGTGGTCGAGCTGGTCGGCGGCGACACCCCGATCGACGAGGCGGTCGCGGCGCTGCCCTGACGCCTCAGCTGCGCAGCGCGCGGGTCCGCTCCACCCGGGCGGCGAGGTCGGCGTCGGCCGGGTAGTCCACCCGCACCAGCGTCAGCCCGCCCGGCGGGGCGACGACGACCTCGTCGGCCCGCACGCGGCGGGTGAGCAGCTGCGCCGGCCAGCCGGGCTCCCGGCGGCCCTCCCCCACGGCCAGCAGCGCGCCGACGAGGCTGCGCACCATCGAGTGGCAGAACGCGTCCGCCGACGCCCGCACCGTCACCAGGTCGCCGTCGCGTTCGACGCCGAGGTCGAGCAGCACGCGGATCGTGGTCGCGCCCTCGCGGCGGCGGCAGAACGCGGCGAAGTCGTGCTGGCCGAGCAGCAGCCCCGCAGCGGTGTCCATGGCGGCCGCGTCGACCCGGCGGGGCCAGCCGACGGTGTCGGCCCGCCGCAACGGCGGGGGGCCGCCGTCGGCGTCGGTGAGCCGGTAGCGGTAGTGCCGGGCGAGCGCGGCGAAGCGCGCGTCGAAGCCCGCGGGCGCCTCGCTCACGGTGTGCACGGCGACGTCGGGCGGCAGGACGCCGCGCAGCCGCCGCACCAGCCGGGCGCGGTGCTCCTCCCACAGGTCGCGGGCCACGTCGGCGTGCGCCACCTGACCGGTCGCGTGCACGCCGGTGTCGGTGCGCCCGGCGACGGTGAGCCGGACCGGACGGCGCAGCACGGTGGCCAGGCCGTCCTCGAGCTCGGCCTGCACGGTGCGCCGGCCGGGCTGGCGGGCCCAGCCGGAAAAGGCGGTGCCGTCGTAGGCGACGTCGAGGCGGAGACGGACGAGCCCGCCCCCGGGATCGGGGGCGGGCTCGTCCGTGGTGTGCGCGGGGTTCAGCGACGGCTACCGGGGGTCGGGTGCCGACTCGCCGCCGGGGGCGTGGGTGCCCGCGGTGGCGGCGTCGCCGAGCTCGGCGGCCTCGACCTCGGCCGCGGCCGCGGCGGCCACGTCCGGGGACAGCGCCGGGTCCTCGACGACGGCGACGTTCTCCGCCTTCGGCTGCTCGGTCACCGCGCCGTCGTCCTGACGGTCGCCGTCGGGGTTGAAGACGTCGGTGACGACCTGCTGCGCCTCGGGGTCGACCTCACCGGAGACCACGGCGGGCGAGGTGTCGCCGCCGGGACCGGTGGTCTCGCCCTCGAACGTGGCGCCCTGGTCGCCGCCGCCGGGGCGGACGCCGGCCGCGCCGGCGTCGCCGCCCTGGCCGGGCTGCTCGCTCACTTGGCGCCGTCCGCGGCGGCCTCGTCCGCGTCGGTCTCCGCCGGGGCGGCCTCGTCGACGGCGTCGCCGCTGGTGTTGCTGCCGGCCTCGGCGTCGTCGGAGGCCTCGATCGCCTCGACGGCGGCGTCGGTGTCGGCGTCGGTGACTTCGGCGTCGTCAGCCGTGGTGTCGGCCTCGACGGCGTCGGCGGTGACCTCACCGGACGCGGCGGCCGCGCCGGCACCGGCGGCGAAGCGGGTCCCGCGGGCGCGCTCGGCCTCGCCGACGGCCTCCTGCGCCACGGTCAGGCCCTCGACCAGCTCGATGACCGCCATGGGGGCGTTGTCGCCCTTGCGCGGGCCGACCTTGGTGATGCGGGTGTAGCCGCCGGGCCGGTTCTCGAAGCGGGGGCCGATCTCGGCGAACAGGTGGTGGACGACGTCCTTGTCCCGGATGACGGTCATCACCTGGCGGCGCGCGTGCAGGTCACCGCGCTTGGCGAAGGTCACCAGCTTCTCGGCGAACGGCCGCAGCCGCTTCGCCTTCGCCTCGGTGGTGGTGATCCGCCCGTGCTCGAACAGCGAGGTGGCCAGGTTGGCCAGCATCAGCCGCTCGTGGGAGGCGGACCCGCCGAGACGGGGGCCCTTGGTGGGGGTGGGCATGTCGGTCCTTCCTCAGGCGGCCGGGGGCGTCTGCCGGCTGCAACCAGGTGGTGCTGTCGTTCGCTGGATCGAGTGTGGCGGGCGCTCCCGCCCGGACGGGCGGCAGGTCCCCCCGCCGCCCGTCCGTGGCAGCGTCAGAGCTGCTCGGTCTCCTGGTAGGAGCCGTCGTCGTACTGGACCTGGCCGTACTCGGTGCCGTACTCGGCGCTGCCGTGGTACGCGTCGGTCTCGTAGCCCTCGTCGTAGCTCTCGACGGAGGTGGGGATGAACCCGGGCGGGCTGTCCTTGAGCGCGAGGCCCATGGCCGCCAGCTTCATCTTGACCTCGTCGATCGACTTGGCCCCGAAGTTGCGGATGTCGAGCAGGTCGGCCTCCGAGCGGGTGACCAGCTCGCCGACGGTGTGCACGCCCTCGCGCTTGAGGCAGTTGTAGGACCGGACGGTGAGGTCCATGTCCTCGATCGGCATCGAGAAGTTCGCGATGTCGGCGGCCTCGGCCGGGCTCGGGCCGACCTCGATGCCCTCGGCGTCGACGTTCAGCTCGCGCAGCAGGCCGAACAGCTCGACCAGCGTGGAGCCGGCGGAGGCGATGGCGTCGCGCGGGGCGATCGACGGCTTGGTCTCGACGTCGACGACGAGGCGGTCGAAGTCGGTGCGCTGCTCGACGCGGGTGGCCTCGACGGCGTAGGTGACCTTGAGGACCGGCGAGTAGATCGAGTCGACCGGGATGCGGCCGATCTCCTGGCCGGGCTGCTTGTTCTGCGGGGCGGGGACGTAGCCGCGGCCGCGCTCGACGACCAGCTCGATCTCCAGCCGGCCCTTGCCGTTCAGGGTGGCGATGTGCAGGTCGGGGTTGTGCACCTCGACACCGGCCGGGGGCGCGATGTCGGCGGCGGTGACCTCACCGGGGCCCTGCTTGCGCAGGTACATGGTCACCGGCTCGTCGGAGTCGGAGCTGACGACCAGGCCCTTGAGGTTGAGGATGATCTCGGTGACGTCCTCCTTGACCCCGGGCACGGTGGTGAACTCGTGCAGGGTGCCCTCGATCCGGATGCTGGTGACGGCAGCGCCCGGGATCGACGACAGGAGGGTGCGGCGCAGCGAGTTGCCGAGGGTGTAGCCGAAGCCCGGCTCGAGCGGCTCGATGACGAACCGCGAGCGGTGCTCGGTGATGGTCTCCTCGGTCAGCGTCGGACGCTGTGCGATGAGCACGGTTGTTCTCCTTCTCGGTCCTCCGGCGCCCGCCATATGACGCCGTGAGGGGGGTGGTGCTGGCCCCGGCGGACATCGGTCCGCCCGCCGGGGCCGGGTGGTGCTGTGGTGCTGCGAGCCCTTACTTGGAGTAGAGCTCGACGATCAGCTGCTCCTGGACCGGGGTGTCGATCACCTGGCGGGCCGGGACGCTGTGCACGACCGCGCGCAGCTGGCCGGTGATGACCTCCAGCCACGGCGGCACGGGACGCTCGCCGGCGCGGGCCTGGGCGATCTCGAAGGGCACCATCCGCCGCGACTTCTCGGCGACCTCGATGATGTCGTTCGCGCTGACCCGGTAGGACGGGATGTCGACCTTGCGGCCGTTCACCCGGATGTGGCCGTGCTTGACCAGCTGGCGGGCCATGTCGCGGCTCTCGCCCCAGCCGGCCCGGTACACGACGTTGTCCAGGCGGGACTCGAGGATCTGCAGCAGGACCTCACCGGTCTTGCCGGTCTTGCGGTTGGCCTCCTCGTAGTAGCCGCGGAACTGCTTCTCGAGGACGCCGTAGATGCGGCGGGCCTTCTGCTTCTCGCGCAGCTGCAGGAGGTACTCGCTGTCCTTGCTGCGGCCCCGGCCGTGCTCGCCCGGCGGGTACGGCCGGATCTCGATCGGGCACTTCGGGGACTCGCACTTGCTGCCCTTGAGGAACAGCTTCATCTTCTCGCGCCGGCAGAGGCGGCAGTCGGCTCCGGCGTAACGGGCCACGTCAGGTACTCCTCGTTCTTCTCGTCAGTGGCCGGTCAGACCCGGCGGCGCTTCTTGGGGCGGCAGCCGTTGTGCGGCTGCGGCGTCACGTCCTGGATCTGGCCGACCTCGAGGCCGGTCGCCTGCAGCGAACGGATCGCGGTCTCGCGACCCGAGCCCGGGCCCTTCACGAAGACGTCGACCTTGCGCATGCCGTGCTCCTGGGCCTTGCGCGCGGCGTTCTCGGCGGCCATCTGGGCGGCGAACGGCGTGGACTTGCGCGAGCCCTTGAAGCCGACGTGGCCGGCGGAGGCCCAGCTGATCACGTTGCCCGTGGGGTCGGTGATCGACACGATCGTGTTGTTGAACGTGCTCTTGATGTGCGCGGCGCCGTGGGCGACGTTCTTCTTCTCCTTGCGGCGGACCTTCTTGGCACCAGCCGCTGCGCGAGCCCTGGGAGGCATGTCTCTCCGGTTTCCTTCTGAACGATCAGTGGCCAGATGAGCACGAGCGGCGCGCCGTCGCTCCCGCCCTCACGGGGCCTGCGACGGCGCGCCTCACGGCTTACTTCTTGCCGGCCTTCTTCTTGCCGGCGATGGTCTTGCGCGGGCCCTTGCTCGAGCGCGCGTTCGTGCGGGTGCGCTGACCGTGCACGGGCAGGCCACGACGGTGGCGCAGGCCCTGGTAGCAGCCGATCTCCACCTTGCGGCGGATGTCGGCGGCCACCTCGCGGCGGAGGTCACCCTCGACGCGGAAGTGCTCGTCGATGTAGTCGCGCAGCTTCAGCAGGTCCTCGTCGCCGAGGTCCTTGACCCGCAGGTCGGGGCTCACGCCGGTGGCCGCGAGGGTCTCCTTGGCGTGGGTCTTGCCGATCCCGTAGATGTAGGTGAGCGCGATCTCCATCCGCTTCTCGCGGGGCAGGTCGACGCCGGCCAGTCGTGCCATGTCTCAGGTACTCCCTCAGCCCTGCCGCTGCTTGTGGCGGGCGTTGTCGCAGATGACCATGACCCGGCCGTGCCGGCGGATCACCTTGCACTTGTCGCAGATCTTCTTCACCGACGGCTGGACCTTCACCGGTGCCGCCCCTCATTCCTGTCGATCGATGGCCACGGGCGCGGCACCTGTCGGTGCCCCGCGCCGGTGGCGGTCACTTGTAGCGGTAGACGATGCGACCGCGGGTCAGGTCGTAGGGCGAGAGCTCCACGACGACGCGGTCCTCCGGCAGGATGCGGATGTAGTGCTGGCGCATCTTGCCGCTGATGTGGGCGAGCACCCGGTGCCCGTTCTGCAGCTCGACCCGGAACATCGCGTTGGGCAGCGGCTCGACGACGCGACCCTCGACCTCGATGGCCCCGTCCTTCTTCGCCATGCCCGACACGGCCTCCCTGACTCGGTGGTGCTCGTTGATGTGCTGGAGTCACGTGCGACCATGCCGGAGCCGGCCCGGCCGTACGTGGTGGTTGCAGTCCAGGTGGTGCAGGCGTTCCCGCGAGGGCGTCCCGGTCCGTGCGGCCACAGCACGACGACAGGACGGCGCGAACGCCGTCGTTCACTGTACCCCGCCGCAACGGGGCCCTCCAACCCGCCCTCCGTCACACGGAAGGACGCCCAGAGGCGCTCCCCGCCCTACTGGCGCGGGGTGATGCCGAAGGGCGCGAGCCCCGCGACGCCGCCGTCCTCGGCCGTCAGGACCCAGGGACCCTCGGGCGTGATCGCGACGGTGTGCTCGAAGTGGGCGGCCCGCGAGCCGTCCTTGGTCACGACGGTCCAGCCGTCCTCGAGCTCGACGGTGGCCGGGTCCCCGACGGTGACCATCGGCTCGATGGCCAGCGCCAGGCCGGGCACGAGCTTCGGCCCGCGGCCGGCGCGGCCGTAGTTCAGGACGTGCGGGTCCTGGTGCATCTCGGTGCCGATGCCGTGCCCGCCGTAGTGGTCGACGATCCCGTAGGGGTGCGTCTCGGCCGTGACGGCCTCCTCGACGGCGGCGCTGATGTCGGTGAGCCGCCCACCGGCGACCGCCCGCGCGAGGCCCGCCCACATGCTGCGCTCGGTGACGGCGATGAGGGCCGCGTCCTCGTCGGACGGCGGGCCGACGGTCACGGTCACCGCCGAGTCACCGTGCCAGCCCTCGAGGATGGCGCCGCAGTCGATGGAGATGTTGTCGCCCTCGGAGAGCGCGCGCTCCGGGTCCGGGATCCCGTGCACGACCTCGTCGTTGATCGAGGCGCAGATGCTGCCGGTGAACCCGTGGTAACCGAGGAAGGACGGGATCGCCCCCGCCGAGCGGATGGTGTCCTCGGCGATGGCGTCGAGCTCCCCCGTGGTCACCCCGGGGCGGACGGCGGCGCGCACGGCCGAGATGGCGCGGGCGACCACGAGGCCGGCGCCGCGCATGAGCTCGATCTCGTGCGGTGTCTTGATCTGGATCATGCGTCCACTCCACTTCGCCAGCAGCGGGAGGCGGGTCAGGATCCCGGCCGACATGCGTGGCGCCGTCCCCTCAGCTGTCGCCCGGGCGTCCCGGGGTGCCGAGGGCGGTCATCACGCGCTCGGTGACCTCCTCAATGGAGCCGATCGCGTCGATGCGCGACAGCAGCCCCTCGCCCTCGTAGAACCCCGACAGCGGAGCGGTCTGTTCCCGGTAGACCTCGAGCCGGTGACGCACGGTCTCCGGCTTGTCGTCGTCGCGCTGGACCCACTCGCCGTCGACGAGCATGCGCCGGCCGGACAACCGGCGGACGAGCTCGTCCTCCTCGACGACGAGCTCGAGCACGCGGTCGAGGTGGTGGCCGAGCTCCTCCAGCGAGCTGCGCAACTGCTCGCCCTGGGCGATGGTGCGCGGGAAGCCGTCGAGCAGGAAGCCGGCCTTGGCGTCGGGCTCGGCCAGGCGGTCCTTGACCATCGCGACGGTGATCTCGTCGGGGACCAGGTCGCCGGCGTCCATGTAGACCTTCGCCTTGAGGCCGAGCTCGGTCTGGCCGCTGACGTTGGCCCGGAAGATGTCGCCGGTCGAGATGGCCGGCACACCGAGCCGGCCCGCGATGACCTGCGCCTGGGTCCCCTTGCCGGCTCCGGGAGGACCGAGCAGCACGACGCGCACTACTTCAGGAACCCTTCGTAGTTGCGCTGGTTGAGCTGCGTCTCGATCTGCTTCACCGTCTCCAAGCCCACTCCCACCATGATCAGCACTGCGGTCCCGCCGAACGGGAAGTTCTGGTTCGCTCCCTGCTGCGTGATCGACAGGAAGAAGTTGGGCAGCACCGCGACGATCCCCAGGTAGATCGACCCGGGGAGGGTGATCCGGGAGAGCACGTACTGCAGGTACTCCGCCGTCGGCCGGCCCGGGCGGATGCCGGGGATGAAGCCGCCGTAGCGCTTCATGTCGTCGGCCCGCTCCTCCGGGTTGAACGTGATCGACACGTAGAAGTACGTGAAGAAGACGATCAGGCCGAAGTACAGCGCGACGTGCACCGGGCTGCTCTGGTCGATGACGTAGTTCTCGAAGAACTGCCGCACCGGACCGGTCTCATCGCCCTGCAGCTGGGTGATCAGCTGCGGCAGGTAGAGCAGCGACGACGCGAAGATGACCGGGATGACGCCGGCCTGGTTGACCTTGAGCGGCAGGTAGGTCGACGTGCCGCCGTACATCCGGCGCCCGACCATCCGCTTGGCGTACTGCACCGGGATGCGCCGTTGCGCCTGTTCGACGTAGACCACCGCGCCGATGATGAGGAGCGCGAAGGCGCAGACGACGGCGAAGACGACGCCGCCGCGGGTCTGCAGGATCGAGCCGCCCTCGGCCGGGATCCGCGCGGCGATCGAGGTGAAGATCAGCACGGACATGCCGTTGCCGATCCCCTTCTCGGTGAGCAGCTCGCCCAGCCACATGATCACGGCGGTGCCGGCGGTCAGCGTGACCACCAGGACGACCGTCGACCAGATGCTCTGCGACGGGATGATCTCCTGCTGGCAGCCGGGGAACAGCTGGCCGCTGCGGGCCAGGGCGATGATGCCGGTGCTCTGCAGGATCGCCAGGGCGATCGTCAGGTAGCGGGTGTACTGGGTCAGCTTGGCCTGACCCGACTGCCCTTCCTTCTTCAGCTGCTCGAACCGCGGGATCACCACGACCAGCAGCTGCACGATGATGCTGGCGGTGATGTACGGCATGATGCCGAGCGCGAAGATCGACAGCCGCAGCAGCGCCCCGCCGGAGAACAGGTTCACCAGCGAGTAGACGTCGCGCTGGTCGGAGGCCTGGGCCTGCTCGAGACAGCTGTTGATCGCCTCGACGGAGACACCCGGACCCGGGACGGCCGCGCCGAGCCGGTAGACGGCGATGATCGCCAGGGAGAACAGCAACTTTCGCCGGAGGTCTGGCGTCCGGAACGCCGCGGCGAACGCCTGCAGCACGTGCCCTCCCCTTCTCGGTCGGACGAGGTTAGCAACGGTCGGGGTCGGACCGGTCACAGCCCTCCCCCTCCGGGTGGCCCGGGCACGGCCTCACGGCCGGCCCGGGAGCGACCCGGGCGGGCCCGTCCGCGGGGGACGGCGCCCGAACAGCAGACGACCCCCGGGGCGTCGGCCCCGGGGGTCGTCCATCGCTCAGATGCGGGTGGTGCTGCCCCCGGCCGCGGCGATCTTCTCGGCCGCCGAGGCGGAGAAGCCGTGCGCGTGCACGGTGACCTGGACGCCGCCCAGGTCGCCGGTGCCGAGGACCTTCACCGGCTGGCCACGGCGGACCGCGCCGGCGGCGGCGAGCGTGTCGGGGTCGACGTGCCCGCCCTGCGGGAACAGGGCGGCGATCCGGTCGAGGTTGACGACCTGGAACACGACCTTGTTCGGGCTCTTGAAGCCGGACATCTTGGGCAGCCGCATGTGCAGCGGCGTCTGACCGCCCTCGAAGCGCGCGGAGGTGTTCCCGCGCGCCCCGGTGCCCTTGGTGCCGCGACCGGCGGTCTTGCCCTTGGAGCCCTCACCACGGCCGACGCGCGTCTTGGGGGTGTGGGCGCCCGGGGCGGGACGCAGGTGGTGGACCTTGAGAGTCATGACTGGTTCCTGCTCAGATCTCTTCGACGGCGACGAGGTGCGTCACCGTGGCGACCATCCCGCGGATCTCGGGACGGTCCTCCTGGACGACCGAGTCGTTGATCCGCTTGAGGCCCAGGGACCGCAGCGTCTGCCGCTGGTTGGGCTTCGTGCCGATCGCCGACCGGACCTGGGTGACCTTCAGCTGAGCCACGTCAGACCCCCTGACCCGCACGCGCCCGCAGCATGGCGGCCGGAGCGACGTCCTCGAGGGGCAGCCCGCGACGGGCGGCGATCTCCTCGGGGCGGACGAGGTCCTTCAGCGCCTGCATGGTGGCGTGCACGATGTTGATCGGGTTCGACGAGCCGAGGCTCTTCGAGAGCACGTCGTGGATGCCGGCGCACTCGAGCACGGCACGCACCGGGCCACCGGCGATGACACCGGTGCCGGGGCTGGCCGGCTTGAGCAGCACGACGCCCGCCGCCGCCTCACCCTGCACCGGGTGCGGGATGGTGCTGGCGATGCGCGGCACCTTGTAGAAGTGCTTCTTGGCCTCCTCGACGCCCTTGGCGATCGCCGCGGGCACCTCCTTGGCCTTGCCGTAGCCGACACCCACGGTGCCGTCGCCGTCGCCGACGATCACCAGCGCGGTGAAGCTGAAGCGCCGACCGCCCTTGACGACCTTCGACACGCGGTTGATGGCCACCACGCGCTCGATGTACTGGCTCTTCTCGGCAGGCGCGCCGCCGGGCCCCCGCCCGCCGTCACGACGGTCGCGGCGGTCGTTGCCGCCGCCGGCGCCGCCGCCGCGTCGCTGTGGTCCTGGCATCAGACGTCCCTCTCGATCTGCTCGTTCGCGGTGTCGCTCATCAGAAGTCCAGCCCGCCCTCACGCGCGCCGTCGGCCAGCGCGGCGATGCGGCCCTGGTAGCGGTTGCCACCCCGGTCGAAGACGACCTTGGTGATGCCGGCGGCCTGGGCGCGCTCGGCGACCAGGGCACCGACCCGGCGGGCCAGGGCGGACTTGTCGCCCTCGGTGCCGCGCAGGCTGGCGTCCAGCGTGGAGGCGCTCACCAGCGTACGGCCGACGGTGTCGTCGACGACCTGCACGTGGATGTGCCGCGAGCTGCGGTTGACCACCAGGCGCGGGCGCTCCGCCGTGCCGCCGACCCGCTTGCGGAGCCGGTTGTGGCGGCGCAGCCGCGAGACGCGGCGCCGGGTGCTGATGTCGGTGCCGACCGGGGTGTGCACCCGAGCGGCCTTCTCGGTCTGTGCCATCACTTACCCGTCTTCCCGACCTTGCGCTTGACGACCTCGCCCTGGTAGCGGACGCCCTTGCCCTTGTACGGGTCCGGCCGGCGCAGCTTGCGGATGTTGGCGGCCACCTGGCCGACCTGCTGCTTGTCGATGCCGGCCACCCGCAGACGCGTGGGCGACTCGACCGTGAAGGTGATGCCCTCCGGGGCCCGCACGGGCACCGGGTGGCTGTAGCCGAGGGCGAACTCGAGGTCGCTCCCCCGCGCCTGCACGCGGTAACCGACGCCGACGATCTCGAGGGTCTTGGTGTAGCCCTCGGTGACGCCGGTGATCATGTTGGCGATCAGGGTGCGGGACAGGCCGTGGAGGGCCTTGCTCTCGCGCTGGTCGTCGGGACGGGCCACCGCGAGGGTGCCGTCCTCGCTCTTCTCGACGGTGATCGGCGCGGCGACGGTGTGGGCCAGGGTCCCCTTGGGGCCCTTCACGTTGACCGTCTGGCCGTCGATGGTGACGTCCACACCACCGGGCACCGGAATCGGCAGTCGTCCGATCCGTGACATCTCGCTCGCTCCTCTTACCAGACGTAGGCGAGGACTTCCCCGCCCACGCCCTTCTTGTTCGCCTGCCGGTCGGTCAGCAGCCCGGTCGAGGTGGAGATGATCGCCACCCCGAGGCCGCCGAGCACCTTGGGCAGCGCGTTGGACTTCGCGTAGACCCGCAGGCCCGGCTTGGACACCCGGCGGACGCCGGCGATGCTGCGCTCGCGGTTGGGGCCGTACTTGAGGTCCACCACCAGCTCCTTGCGGGTGGAGCCGTCCTTCTCGACCTCGTCGACGCGCCAGCCGGCGATGTAACCCTCCTGCTGGAGGATCTCGGCGATCTTCGTCTTGAGCTTCGACGACGGCATGGCTGCCGAGTCGTGGTACGCCGTGTTCGCGTTGCGCAGCCGCGTGAGCATGTCCGCGATCGGATCGGTCATCGTCATGGGTGTCGTGCCTCTCTCGCCGCGGTTCCTCACGCGGACCTCGCGTGGGCCTCTCGGCGACCGGTGGTGCTGGGGACCCGCCCCGCGCGGTCAGCGCGCGGGGCGGGGACTGCGGACTACCAGCTGGACTTGCTCACACCCGGCAGCTCGCCGGCGTGCGCCATCTCCCGCAGGCAGATCCGGCACAGGCCGAACTTGCGGAAGACGGAGTGCGGACGCCCGCACCGCTGGCAGCGGGTGTAGCCGCGGACCGCGAACTTGGGCTTGCGGGCCGCCTTGTTGATCAGCGCCTTCTTGGCCATCTGTCTGTCTCCTCGGCCCGGCTCAGCGGATGGTGGTGACGACGGGCTGGCCGGCGAACGGGAAGCCCAGGAGGCGGAGCAGCTCGCGACCCTCCTCGTCGTTCGTCGCGGTGGTGACCAGCGTGATGTCCATGCCGCGCGGCCGGTCGATCTTGTCGACGTCGATCTCGCGGAACATCGACTGCTCGGTCAGCCCGAAGGTGTAGTTGCCGTGCCCGTCGAACTGCTTGGCGTTCAGGCCGCGGAAGTCGCGGATGCGGGGCAGGGCCAGCGCCAGGAGCCGGTCGAGGAACTCCCACATGCGGTCGCCGCGGAGGGTGACCTTGGCGCCGATGGGCATGCCCTCGCGCAGCTTGAACTGCGCGATGGACTTGCGGGCCCGGACGACGGCGGGACGCTGGCCGGTGATGGCGGTGAGGTCGCGGACCGCGCCGTCCATGAGCTTGGCGTCGCGGGTGGCCTCGCCGACGCCCATGTTGACGACGATCTTCGTCAGCCGCGGGATCTGCATGACGTTCTCGAAGCCGAACTCGTCCTGCAGGGCCGGCACGATCGACTCGCGGTAGTGCGCCAGCAGGCGCGGGAGCTCGCGGGTGGGGGCAGTCATCGTCACAGGTCCTTACCGGTCCGCCGCGACACCCGGATGGTGCGGCCGTCCTCGTCCTTGCGGTGGCCGACCCGGGTCGGCTTCCCCTCGGAGTCGATCACCATCACGTTGCTCACGTGGATGGGAGCCTCCTGGGTGACGATGCCGCCCTGCTGGGCGCCCCGCTGGTTCGAGCTGATGCGGGTGTGCTTCTTGACCCGGCCGACGCCCTCGACGAGGACCTTCTGCAGCTGGGGGAAGGCGGCGATGACGCGACCGCGCGCGCCCTTGTCCTTGCCGGCCAGGACGACGACCGTGTCGCCCTTCTTGACCTTCATGGACGGGGCCTTCTTCTTGGTGTCCGTCTTCTTCGGGGCGGCCATGGTCAGAGCACCTCCGGGGCGAGCGAGATGATCCGCATGAAGCGCTTGTCGCGCAGCTCGCGGCCGACGGGCCCGAAGATGCGGGTGCCGCGCGGGTCGCCGCTGTCGCGGATGATCACCGCGGCGTTCTCGTCGAAGCGGATGTAGGAGCCGTCGGGACGACGACGCTCCTTGGCGGTGCGGACGACGACGGCCTTGACCACGTCGCCCTTCTTGACGCCGGCGCCGGGGATGGCGTCCTTCACGGTGCCGACGATGACGTCGCCGATGCCCGCATAGCGCCGCCCGGACCCGCCGAGCACCCGGATGCAGAGGATCTCCTTCGCACCGGTGTTGTCGGCGACCCGGAGCCGTGACTCCTGCTGGATCACGTCCTACTCCCAATCTCAGTGGTGACAGCCGGGCCGGAACGGTGAACCGGCTGTCCGGCACCCACGTGCGGACGCACCGGCGACTGATGCCGCCGGTGCGTCCGACACGGGTACCGGGATGTGGCGCTCACCCGGAGGGGCGCCAGTCGTCCAGGGTACCCGGTCCCGCGACCGCGCCCGAGGGCGTGGGTCACAGGGAGCCGGAGGCACCCGGACGGGTCCTACTTGGCCTTCTCGAGGACCTCGACCAGCCGCCACCGCTTGGTGGCCGACAGCGGCCGGGTCTCCATGATCTGCACGCGGTCACCGATGCCGGCGACCCCCTGCTCGTCGTGGGCCTTCAGCTTGCTCGTGCGCCGGAGGACCTTGCCGTACAGACCGTGCTTCACGCGGTCCTCGACCTCGACGACGATGGTCTTGTCCATCTTGTCGCTGACCACGAGGCCCTCGCGGACCTTGCGGTAGCCACGGCCGGCCAGGCCGGGGCCGCTGGCGACAGCGGCGTTGTCGGACTCGCTCATGCCACACCCTCGTTCGGGGCGGCCGAGAGACCCAGCTCGCGCTCGCGCATGATCGTGTAGATCCGGGCGATGTCGCGGCGGACGGTCTGCAGCCGCCGGTTGTTGTCCAGCTGGCCGGTGGCCACCTGGAACCTCAGGTTGAACAGCTCTTCCTTGTGCTCACGCAGCCGCGTGGCGAGCTCGTCCGCAGACAGCTCGCGCAGCTCCGGGGCGGTCAGGCCGGCGGCCATCACACCTCTCCTTCGCGCGTGATGAAGCGGCACTTCATGGGCAGCTTGTGGATGGCGCGGCGCATGGCCTCGCGGGCGACCGGCTCGGCCACACCGGAGAGCTCGAAGAGCACCCGGCCCGGCTTCACGTTGGCGACCCACCACTCGGGCGAGCCCTTACCGGAACCCATGCGGGTCTCGGCCGGCTTCTTGGTCAGCGGACGGTCCGGGTAGATCGAGATCCACACCTTGCCGCCACGGCGGATGTGCCGCGTCATGGCGATACGGGCGGACTCGATCTGCCGGTTGGTGACGTACGCCGGCTCGAGGGCCTGGATGGCGTACTCACCGAAGTTGATCTCGGTGCCGCCCTTGGCCCGGCCGGAGCGGTCCGGGTGGTGCTGCTTGCGGTGCTTGACGCGCCGGGGGATCAGCACGTGTCAGCCCTCCGTCTGGGTCTCGGTCGCCGTCGACTCGGCAGCGGCGGTCCCCTCGGGACCCGCGGCCTGGGCGACGGTCTGCTCGGGCGCGACCTCGCCGGAGGTCACGGCCACGGTGCTGTCGGCGGTGTCGGGGCCGGTCGTGGACTCGCCCGACGCGGCGGCGCGGCCGGCCTCGGTGCCACCGGCGGTGGTGCCGCTGGAGCCCGACCGGCGCGGACGCTGCGGGCGCTCACGGCGCTGCTGCCGCGCGGCGAGGGCCTCGAGGGCCTCCCGCTCGGCACGCGAGCCGCTGACGTCGCCCTTGTAGATCCACACCTTCACGCCGATGCGGCCGAAGGTGGTGCGGGCCTCGTACAGGCCGTAGTCGATGTTCGCGCGGAGCGTGTGCAGCGGCACGCGACCCTCGCGGTAGAACTCCGACCGGCTCATCTCGGTGCCGCCGAGGCGACCCGAGCACTGCACGCGGATGCCCTTGACCTGCGGGCTGCGCTGGGCCGACTGCATGGCCTTGCGCATGGCGCGGCGGAAGCTCACGCGGCTCGACAGCTGCTCGGCGACCGCCTGGGCCACGAGCTGGGCGTCGGCCTCGGGGTTCTTGACCTCGAGGATGTTGAGCTGCACCTGCTTGCCGGTCAGCTTCTCCAGCTCGCCGCGGATGCGGTCGGCCTCGGCGCCGCGGCGGCCGATGACGATGCCGGGGCGGGCGGTGTGGATGTCGACGCGGACCCGGTCACGGGTGCGCTCGATCTCCACCTTCGAGATGCCGGCGCGCTCCATGCCCTTGGACATGAGCTTGCGGATGGCCACGTCTTCCTTGACGTAGTCCTTGTACAGCTTGTCGGCGTACCACCGGGACTTGTAGTCGGTGGTGATGCCCAGGCGGAACCCGTGCGGGTTGACCTTCTGACCCACTAGCGGGTCCCTCCCCTCGTGTTGGAGCGCTGCTGCGTGCCCTGCTGCTGCCCCGTCTGCTGCGTGGCCGGCCCGGACTGGCCGGTGCGGCGGCGCGCGGTGCGGGACTTGCCGGCGAGCTCGGCGCTGGCGCCGACCTCGGTCACCTCGACGGTGATGTGGCTGGTCCGCTTGTTGATGCGGTAGGCCCGGCCCTGCGCACGCGGACGGATCCGCTTGAGCGTGGGGCCCTCGTCGACGTAGGCGGCGCTGACGACGAGCGCGGCCGGGTCGAGCCGCAGGTTGTGCTCGGCGTTGGCGACGGCGCTGGCGACGACCTTGGCCACCGGCTCACTGGCGGCCTGCGGGGCGAACCGCAGCAGGGCCAGGGCCTCGTCGGTGGGCAGGTAGCGGATGAGGTCCACCACCCGGCGTGCCTTCATGGGGGCGACGCGGACGAACCGGGCGGTGGCCCGGGCGACCTGCGTCTCCTCTCCCAGCTGGGAAGTCATCTCGTGTCTCTCTCTCCCGGGTCCGCGTCAGCCCCGCCGGGACCGGCGGTCGTCCTTGACGTGGCCCCGGAAGGTCCGGGTGGGGGCGAACTCGCCGAGCTTGTGCCCGACCATGGCCTCGGTCACGAAGACCGGCACGTGCTTGCGCCCGTCGTGCACGGCGATGGTGTGGCCGAGCATGTCCGGGATGATCGTCGAGCGCCGCGACCAGGTCCGGATGACCGTCTTGGTGCCCTTCTCGTTCTGGACGTCCACCTTCTTGAGCAGGTGGTCGTCCACGAACGGGCCCTTCTTCAGGCTGCGTGGCATGTCTGTCGTACTCCTCTACCCGCTCAGCGCTTCTTGTTGGTACGCCGGCGGCGCACGATGAGGGCATCGCTGGCCTTGCGCTTGCGCGTACGGCCCTCGGGCTTGCCCTTCGGGTTGACGGGGTGACGACCACCGGAGGTCTTGCCCTCACCACCACCGTGCGGGTGGTCGACCGGGTTCATCGCCACACCACGGACGGTCGGGCGCTTGCCCTTCCACCGCATGCGGCCGGCCTTGCCCCAGTTGATGTTCGACTGCTCGGCGTTGCCCACCTCGCCGACGGTGGCGCGGCAGCGCACGTCGACGTTGCGGATCTCGCCCGAGGGCATGCGCAGCTGGGCGAAGCGGCCCTCACGGGCGACCAGCTGGACGCTCGTGCCGGCCGAGCGGGCGATCTTCGCGCCGCCACCCGGGCGCAGCTCGATGGCGTGGACCACCGTGCCGACCGGGATGTTGCGCAGCGGCAGGTTGTTGCCCGGCTTGATGTCGGCCGCGGGGCCGCACTCCACCGTGTCGCCCTGCTTCAGGCGGGCCGGCGCGATGATGTAGCGCTTCTCGCCGTCGGCGAAGTGCAGCAGCGCGATGCGCGAGGTGCGGTTCGGGTCGTACTCGATGTGCGCGACCTTCGCCGGCACGCCGTCCTTGTCCGCCCGACGGAAGTCGATGACGCGGTAGGCGCGCTTGTGGCCGCCGCCCTGGTGGCGAGCGGTGACCTTCCCGTGCACGTTGCGCCCACCGCGGCCGTGCAGCGGCCGGACCAGCGACTTCTCGGGATGGTCGCGGGTGACCTCGGCGAAGTCGGCGACACTCGAGCCGCGGCGGCCCGGCGTCGTCGGCTTGTACTTGCGGATAGCCATTGCTGACTCAGTTCCTCTGTCTCTGGTCCGAACGGTCCGGGCCCTCAGGCGCCGGGACCACCGAAGATCTCGATGCGGTCGCCGGGGGCCACCGAGACGATGGCGCGCTTGGTGTCCTTGCGCTTGCCCATCCGGGTGCCCCGGCTGCGCTTGCGCTTGCCCTGGCGGTTGATCGTGTTGACCGACAGGACCTTGACGTCGAAGACCTGCTCGACGGCGATCTTGATCTGCGTCTTGTTGGCCTCGGGCAGGACCACGAACGTGTACTGGTTGTCGTCCAGCAGCCCGTAGCTCTTCTCCGAGATGACCGGCGCCAGCAGGACGTCACGGGGGTCGCGGACGCTCACGCCTTCTCCTCGGTGGTGTCGGTGGCCTCGTCGGCGAGGTCCAGGTCGGTGGTGCCCACGGCCGGCTGGATCGACGGGATCGCGCCGGGGATGTCCGGCGTCGTCAGGTCCGGCTTGGTGAGCGAGGTGCCGCCCGTGCTGCCGCCGTGCGGGCCGGCGACGAACTCGGCGAGCGCGGTCTCGGTGAAGACCACCTCGTCGCTGACGAGCACGTCGTAGGTGTTGAGCTGGCCGGCCTCGATGAGGTGCACCCGCTGCTCGTTGCGCAGGCTCACCCAGTTGAGGACGTCGTCGCGGTCGAGGACCACGAGCACCCGCTTGGCCGAGGTGACGGCGTCGAGGGTGGCCAGCGCCGCCTTGGTCTTGGGCGCGTCGCCGTCGACGAAGGTGGTGACGACGTGCACGCGGCCGTCGCGCGCCCGGTCCGACAGGGCGCCGCGGAGGGCGGCGGCCTTCATCTTCTTGGGCGTGCGCTGCGAGTAGTCGCGGGGCTGCGGGCCGTGGACGGTGCCACCGCCGGAGAACTGCGGCGCGCGGATCGAGCCCTGGCGGGCGCGGCCGGTGCCCTTCTGGCGGTAGGGCTTCACGCCACCGCCGCTGACGGCGCCGCGCGTCTTGGTCGCGTGCGTGCCCTGGCGGGCCGCGGCGAGCTGCGCCACGACGACCTGGTGCATCAGCGAGACGTTGGCGTTCGCGTCGAACAGGGCGCCGGGCAGCGTCACGCTGCCGGAGGTCTCCCCCCCGGGCGTGCGGACGTCGACCTGGCGGTCGGCGCGCGCGGCCTCGGTGGTGGCCGTGGTCGCGGTCGACTGGGTCACTTGGTGTCACTCCCCACGGGACCGCCCTTGACGGCCGAGCGGACGAGCACGAGGCCGCCCTTCGGGCCGGGGACGGCGCCCTTGATCAGGATCAGGCCGCGCTCGGCGTCGACCTTGTGGACGACGAGCGAGAGCGTCGTGGTCTTGACCGCGCCCATGCGGCCGGCCATGCGCAGGCCCTTGAAGACCCGGCCGGGGGTGGCGCAGCCACCGATGGAGCCCGGCGACCGGTGCTTGCGCTGGGTGCCGTGGCTGGCGCCGAGGCCCTTGAAGCCGTGGCGCTTCATGACACCGGCGGTGCCCTTGCCCTTGCTGGTGCCGATCACGTCGACCTTGGCCACGCCGTCGAACACGTCGACGGTGAGCTCCTGGCCGGCCGCGTACTGCGTGGCGTCCTCGGTGCGGAGCTCGACGACGTGGCGGCGCGGGGTCACGCCGGCCTTCGCGAAGTGACCGCCCTCGGGCTTGTTCACCTTGCGGGGGTCGATCTCGCCGTAACCGAGCTGGAGAGCGGTGTAGCCGTCCACCTCGGGGGTGCGCACCTGCGTCACCACGTTCGGGCCCGCCTTGACGACGGTCACCGGCACGATGCGGTTGTTCTCGTCGAAGACCTGGGTCATCCCCAGCTTCGTGCCGAGGAGTCCGCGGAACGTACTCGCCATGACTGGTCTCGGTCCCTTACTGGATGTTGACGTCGACCGAGGCCGGCAGGTCGATGCGCATGAGCGCGTCGACCGTCTTCGGCGTCGGGTCGAGGATGTCGATGAGCCGCTTGTGCGTGCGCATCTCGAAGTGCTCGCGCGAGTCCTTGTACTTGTGCGGCGAGCGGATGACGCAGTACACGTTCTTCTCCGTCGGCAGCGGCACCGGGCCGACGACGCGCGCACCGGTCTTGGTGACCGTGTCGACGATGCGCCGCGCCGAGGCGTCGATGGCCTCGTGGTCGTAGGCCTTCAGCCTGATGCGGATCTTCTGTCCCGCCATCGCTGTCTCTGCTCCTGCCGATCGCTGTTCTGCTAGCTGGGGGAACGCCGGGTGCGTCCGGAACTCATCCGGCGCGGCCCCAGCGGGGAGGGTGGCGGTGCACACACGCAGCACGCCGACCCGGGGACGGGCGGCGGCGCAGGGGTGCGCCGCCGCCCGTCGGGGGTGTTACTTGAGGATCTTGGTGACGCGACCCGCGCCGACGGTACGGCCACCCTCACGGATGGCGAACCGCAGGCCCTCCTCCATGGCGATGGGCTGGATGAGCTCCACCGTCATCTCGGTGTTGTCGCCCGGCATGACCATCTCGGTGCCGGCCGGCAGGGTCACGACGCCGGTGACGTCGGTCGTCCGGAAGTAGAACTGCGGACGGTAGTTGTTGAAGAACGGCGTGTGACGGCCACCCTCGTCCTTCGAGAGGATGTAGACCGAACCCTCGAAGTTGGTGTGCGGGGTGATCGAGCCGGGCTTCACGACGACCTGGCCGCGCTCCACGTCCTCGCGCTTGATGCCGCGCAGCAGCAGGCCCACGTTGTCGCCGGCCTGACCCTGGTCGAGCAGCTTGCGGAACATCTCGACGCCGGTGACGGTCGTCTGGGTCGAGGTGGGGCGGATGCCGACGATCTCGACGGTCTCCGACACCTTGACGATGCCGCGCTCCACGCGACCGGTCACGACGGTGCCGCGGCCGGTGATGGTGAAGACGTCCTCGACGGGCATGAGGAACGGCTTGTCGATCTCGCGCTCCGGCTCGGGGATCGCCGTGTCGACGGCGTTCATGAGCTCCATGAGCTTGTCGCCCCACTCGGCGTCGCCCTCGAGGGCCTTCAGCGCCGAGACGCGGACCACGGGGACGTCGTCGCCCGGGAACTCGTACTCGGACAGCAGCTCACGGACCTCCAGCTCGACGAGCTCGAGGATCTCCTCGTCGTCGACCATGTCGGCCTTGTTCAGCGCCACGACGATGTAGGGGACGCCGACCTGGCGGGCCAGGAGGACGTGCTCCTTGGTCTGCGGCATCGGGCCGTCGGTCGCGGCGACCACCAGGATGGCGCCGTCCATCTGCGCCGCACCGGTGATCATGTTCTTGATGTAGTCGGCGTGCCCGGGGCAGTCGACGTGCGCGTAGTGACGGTTCTCCGTCTGGTACTCGACGTGGGCGATCGAGATCGTGATGCCGCGGGCCTTCTCCTCGGGCGCCTTGTCGATCTGGTCGAAGGCCGACGCCTCGTTGAGGTCCGGGTACTTGTCGTGCAGCACCTTGGTGATCGCCGCGGTCAGCGTGGTCTTGCCGTGGTCGATGTGCCCGATGGTGCCGATGTTGACGTGCGGCTTGGTCCGCTCGAACTTGGCCTTGGCCACTGGGTTCCTCTCCTCGTGGTCTCGCGTCGTGCGCGAACTCTGGGGTGGGCTTGCTGGGGGTGCCGGCCGGGGTCCTACCCCGGCCGGCGGGTCACTCGCCGGTGGCCTTGGCGATGATCTCCTTGGCCACGTTCTGCGGGACCTCGGCGTACGAGTCGAACACCATGGTGTAGCTCGCCCGCCCCTGGGTGCGGCTGCGCAGGTCGCCCACGTAGCCGAACATCTCCGAGAGCGGGACGAGGGCCCGGACGACGCGGGCGCCGGAGCGCTCCTCCATCGCCTGGATCATCCCGCGCCGGGAGTTCAGGTCGCCGATGACGTCGCCCATGTAGTCCTCGGGCGTGACGACCTCGACGGCCATCATCGGCTCGAGCAGGGCCGGGCTGGCCTTGCGCGCGGCCTCCTTGAAGACCATCGAGCCGGCGATCTTGAAGGCCATCTCCGAGGAGTCGACCTCGTGGTACTGGCCGTCGACGAGCGTGGCCTTGACCCCGACCATCGGGTAGCCGGCGAGGATGCCGTACTGCATGGCGTCCTGCATGCCCTGGTCGACCGAGGGGATGTACTCCTTCGGGATGCGGCCACCGGTGACGCCGTTGACGAACTCGTAGGTCGGGCCGTCGCCGGAGACCTCGAGCGGCTCGATGCTGACCTGCACCTTGGCGAACTGGCCGGACCCACCCGTCTGCTTCTTGTGGGTGTAGTCGACCTTCTCGATCGCCTTGCGGATCGTCTCGCGGTAGGCCACCTGCGGCTTGCCGACGTTGGCCTCGACGCGGAACTCGCGGCGCATGCGGTCGACGAGGATCTCCAGGTGGAGCTCGCCCATGCCGGAGATGACGGTCTGGCCGGTCTCGTCGTCGAGGCGGACCTGGAAGGTCGGGTCCTCCTCGGCGAGCTTCTGGATGGCCGTGCCGAGCTTCTCCTGGTCGCCCTTGGTCTTGGGCTCGATCGCGACCGAGATGACCGGCGCCGGGAAGGTCATCGACTCGAGGATCACCGGGTTCTGCGGGTCGCAGAGGGTGTCACCCGTGGTCGTCTGCTTGAGGCCGACGACGGCGACGATCTGACCGGCGCCCACGCCCTCGCGCTCCTCGCGCTTGTTCGCGTGCATCTGGTAGATCTTGCCGATCCGCTCCTTGCGGTCCTTGGTGCTGTTGAGCACCGGGGACCCGGAGTTGAGCCGGCCCGAGTAGACCCGGACGTAGGTCAGCTTGCCGAGGTGCTGGTCGGTCTGGATCTTGAAGGCCAGCGCGGAGAACGGCTCGTCCTCGTCGGCGTGCCGCAGGACCTCGGTCTCACCGTCGAGCGCGGTGCCGACGATGGCCTCGATGTCCAGCGGGCTGGGCAGGTAGTCCACGACGGCGTCGAGCAGGGGCTGCACGCCCTTGTTCTTGAACGCCGTGCCGGTGAGGACCGGGTTGATCTGCGCGTTGATCGTGGCCTTGCGGATCGCGGCCTTCAGCGTCTCGACGGAGATCTCCTCGCCACCGAGGTAGGCCTCCATGATCGCGTCGTCGGTCTCGGCGACGGTCTCGAGCAGCTTGTCGCGGTACTCCGCAGCCTGGTCGGCGAGCTCGGCCGGGATCTCCTCGACGGCGTAGTCCTCGCCCATCTTGGTCTCACCGCGCCAGGTGAGCGCGCGCATCTGCACCAGGTCGACGACGCCGATGAAGTCGGCCTCGGCGCCGATGGGCAGCTGCAGGACGGCGGGGTTGGCGGCGAGCCGCTCGACCATCATGTCGACGCAGCGGAAGAAGTTCGCACCGGTGCGGTCGAGCTTGTTGACGAAGCACATGCGCGGGACGCCGTACTTCTCCGCCTGCCGCCAGACCTGCTCGGTCTGCGGCTCCACGCCGGCGACGCCGTCGTAGACGGCCACGGCACCGTCGAGCACGCGCAGGGACCGCTCCACCTCGACGGTGAAGTCGACGTGCCCCGGGGTGTCGATGATGTTGATGTCGTGGTCGTTCCAGGTGCACTTCGTCGCGGCGGACGTGATGGTGATGCCGCGCTCCTGCTCCTGCTCCATCCAGTCCATCGTGGCCGCGCCGTCGTGGACCTCACCGATCTTGTAGTTGATACCGGTGTAGAAGAGGATGCGCTCGGTCGTCGTGGTCTTGCCGGCGTCGATGTGCGCCATGATCCCGATGTTGCGGGTCTTGGCGAGCTGGGCCTTGATGTCGGCCATCTGTCTCGTCTCCTCTTTCTCTCTGGTCCGCGTGCGGTGTCCGGGGGTGGCCCGGCGTTCCCGCCGGCGGGTGCTGGTGGACGGGTGTCACCAGCGGGGTGCGACTACCAGCGGTAGTGCGCGAAGGCCTTGTTCGACTCGGCCATCTTGTGGGTGTCCTCGCGGCGCTTGACCGCGGCACCGAGGCCGTTGCTGGCGTCGAGCAGCTCGTTCATGAGGCGCTCGGTCATCGTCTTCTCGCGGCGCGCGCGGCTGTACTGGATCAGCCAGCGCAGGCCCAGCGTCGTGCTGCGGGAGGCGCGGACCTCGACCGGGACCTGGTAGGTCGCACCACCGACGCGGCGGCTGCGGACCTCGAGGGCCGGCTTGACGTTGTCCAGCGCCCGCTTGAGCGTGACCACCGGGTCGGTGTCGGTCTTGGCGCGGGCGCCCTCGAGGGCGCCGTAGACGATCGCCTCGGCGACGGAGCGCTTGCCGTCGACCAGGACCTTGTTCACCAGCTGGGTGACCAGCGGCGACTGGTAGACCGGGTCGGCGACCAGCGGACGGCGCGGCGCGGGGCCCTTGCGCGGCATTAGCTCTTCTCCTTCTTCGCGCCGTACCGGCTGCGAGCCTGCTTACGGTTGCGGACGCCCTGCGTGTCCAGCGACCCGCGGATGATCTTGTAGCGCACACCCGGGAGGTCCTTCACGCGGCCGCCGCGCACGAGCACCATCGAGTGCTCCTGCAGGTTGTGGCCGACACCCGGGATGTAGGCGGTCACCTCGATGCCACTGGTGAGGCGGACGCGAGCGACCTTGCGCAGCGCCGAGTTCGGCTTCTTCGGCGTCGTCGTGTACACGCGGGTGCACACGCCACGACGCTGAGGGGAGCCCTTCAGCGCCGGGGTCTTGGTCTTCTCGACCTTGTCCTCGCGGCCCTTGCGGACCAGCTGGTTGATCGTGGGCATGGGTGGCCTGGATCTCCTACCTGCGCTGGGTCGTGCTGTGGACGGTTCTGCTCTGCGTGCCGGTACCGGTCCTGCCGGGGCCATCTGCCCTGGTCACGCCCCACCCACCGGCCCCCGCGGTCGGGCGTGTCGCCCTCCCCAGGACCGGCCGGCGGTCGAACCGGACTGGTCGCCCCCCGCGACTCGGCGCCGCCACCTCCGGACACCGTCCACCGTGGACGGCCCACCGGGGCGGACCCGCGGCCAGGAGGAGGACCTCCGGACACCCAGGCGCACCGCGAACGGGAGCAGGCCCAGGGCACCCTGGGCACGGCTGACCACGATACCCGCGGTACCGGAGGCGGTCAAAGCCGGGTCCCGGTCGCCTGGCGGGCGGTCGCCTGCCTGTCCCCGGGGCCCATCGATCCGCACAACGGCGCGGTCGCCGGACCGTATTCCCGGCGCCCGCGCGGGCCGCACGGGGCGGCCCCGGGGTGGCGAGCACCATACCGCGCGACGGCGCCCGCGCCAGCCCTCCGCCACCCGACGCGGGAACGCGCGACTGTCGGTGCCTCCCCCTACCGTCGGTGTCAGGTAAGGCACTCACCGCAACGGAGGTCCCCCGTGCTGATCGACTCGGCGCGCGAGCTCAAGGCGCGCCTGTCCGCGCGGCTGGCCGAGGGCTTCCCCCTCGCCACCGCCAGTGGCCTGGGTGGCCGGCCCTGGACCCGGCCGGCCATCGGGCTGACCCCGGTGGCGCCCGGGCGGGCGCACCTGGCCATCCGGGTCGCCGTGGAGGACGACGCCCGCGTGCTCCTCACCGGCCTCGCCGACGTGGTCCGCGCCGAGGTCGACGTCCGGGTGACCGGCCCGATACTGCCCCAGGCGCGGCACCGGGCCTCCCCTCCCCCGGCCGACCTGCAGCGGCGCACCCGGCCGCTGGTGCCCGGCCTGTCCATCGCGCACGCTGCCGTGTCGGCCGGGACGCTCGGCGGCTTCGTCCGGCTCGACGGGCGGCTGGCGGTGCTGTCGAACAACCACGTGCTGGCCGCGGAGGGCGCGGGCGCCGTCGGGGACCCCGTGCTGCAGCCCGGGCCCGCCGACGGCGGCACCGCGACCGACCGGGTGGCCACGCTGGCCGCCGTCGCGCCCCTCACCGACGGGCCCAACCGCGTCGACGCCGCCGTCGCCACCCTCGACGAGGGCGTGACCGCCGAGCCCGGCGACGTCCCGGGCGGCCCGCTCGGGGCCGCCGTGCCCGACGGGCTGGAGGTCGAGCCCGACGAGGAGGTCGAGAAGGTGGGCCGCACCACCGGGCACACCCGCGGGCGGATCACCGCCGTGGAGGTGGACGGTGTAGCCGTCCAGTACGACGACGGCGTGCACGTCTTCGACGACCAGATCGAGATCGAGGGGCTGTCGGGGGCGTTCTCCTCCGGCGGCGACAGCGGCTCGGTCATCTGGCGCAGCAGCGACCGGGCACCGCTCGCCCTGCTCTTCGCCGGCAGCGGCCGGGGCGGGCGCACCGGCGCCGGGCTGACCTTCGCCCACCCGCTGTCGACCGTGCTGGCCACGCTCGGGGCGGAGTGGGTCGCCACCTGAGCACACTCCCCAGGTCAGGGGGATGTCGCTCCGGGCGGGGACGAGGCACCATGGGGAGGTGACCGAGCCCGCCCGGCTCCCCGGGGCCTCCCTCGCCCCGGGCACCCCGGCCGGTGGGCCTCAGCGAGGAGCCCGCGTGACCGACCGAGCCGCCGCCCGCGCCGCCAAGAGCGCCCTCGCCACCCAGCTGTCGGCCGCCCCCGGCGTCGTGGGGATCGGCCTGGCCCGGCGCGACAGCGGCTACGTCGTCAAGGTCGACGTCGCCGACGCCGACGCGGCCGGCCGGGTGCCTCGCGACGTCGACGGCGTCCGGGTCGTCACCGAGGTCGTGGGCGTGGTCCGCCCGCTGCGCAGCCGCACCGCCTGAGCCCTCTCCCCCGCCGGGGCACCCGCTACGGTCGCCGGAGGCGCCGACGCGGGCGCCGCCGACCGAAGGAGTGCAGGTGCGCATCGGCATCCAGGCCAGCTACGCCGGGGGTTTCCAGGAGACGGCGGCGGAGATCGTCGACCTGGAGGCCGCCGGGCTCGACCTCGCGATGTGCGCGGAGGTGTACACCTTCGACGCCGTCAGCCAGCTCGGCTACCTCGCCGCGGTCACCCAGCGGGTGGAGCTGATGAGCGCCATCCTGCCGATCTACAGCCGCACGCCGGCGCTCACGGCCATGACGGCGGCCGGCCTGGACTTCGTCTCCGGCGGGCGGTTCACGCTCGGTCTCGGCGCCTCGGGGCCGCAGGTGATCGAGGGCTGGCACGGCGTCCCCTACGACGCCCCGCTGCAGCGCACGCGTGAGGTCGTGGAGATCTGCCGGCAGGTGTGGCGGCGCGAGCGGCTCGTGCACGAGGGGCCGAAGTACACCGTGCCGCTGCCGGCCGAGCAGGGCACCGGCCTGGGCAAGCCGCTGAAGCTGATCAACACGCCGGTGCGCGAGCGCATCCCCGTCATGCTGGCCGCGCTCGGCCCCAAGAACGTGGAGCTGGCGGCGGAGATCGCCGAGGTGTGGGAGCCGATCTGGTTCATGCCGGAGCGCGCCGACGAGGTGTGGGGCGACTCGCTGCGGGCCGGCAAGGCCAAGCGGGACGCGGCCCTCGGCGACCTGCAGGTCATCTGCGGCGTCCCCGTGGCGATCGGCGAGGACGTCGACCACCTGCACGACCACGTCCGGCCGCAGCTGGCCCTCTACGTCGGCGGCATGGGCGCCAAGGGCAAGAACTTCTACAACGACCTCGCGCGGCGCTACGGCTACGAGGAGGCCGCGGAGACCGTCCAGGAGCTGTACCTGGGCGGGCGCAAGGACGAGGCGGCCGCGGCGCTGCCCGAGGAGTTCGTCCGCAAGGTGTCGCTCATCGGGCCGGAGTCCTACGTGGCCGAGCGGGTGGCCGCCTACGCCGAGGCCGGCGTCACCACCCTCGCGCTGCAGCCCCTCGACGACAGCCGCGAGAGCCGGCTGCGCACCGTGGAGACCATGCGGGAGCTGGCCGACCAATAGGTCGAGTCTTGCGTCACGTGACGGCTCGGAGGTCGCCGGGCTGTCGGTGAGGTCCGCGGCGTCGCCGGGCACGGCCGGGCAACCGGGAGTGGCCCGGTCGCGGGGCCCGGAGGGTCCCCGACCGGGACACGGGGAGGGCTCCGCGGCGGCCGGGACGGCACCTGGCCGCGGTGGAGCCCGGTAGGGCGACGGAGTGCACGGGAAGGGCCCCGCAGATCTCGCGATCTGCGGGGCCCTTCTCACGTGCTACCGGGGATCAGCCCCGCCAGTCGTACTCCTCGAGGCGCACGGCCTCACCGGAGCCCGACCCGAAGACGTCGGGGCTGTAGTACTGCCCGTCGTCGTACCCGGCCATCGTGTAGACGGCGGCGCGGGCCTCCTCGGTCGGCTCGACCGTGATGTTCCGGTAGCGGCTGATGCCCGTACCCGCCGGGATCAGCTTGCCGATGATCACGTTCTCCTTGAGGCCGAGGAGCGAGTCGCTCTTGCCCTGGATCGCGGCGTCGGTGAGCACCTTGGTCGTCTCCTGGAAGGAGGCGGCCGACAGCCACGACTCGGTCGCGAGCGAGGCCTTGGTGATGCCCATGAGCACCGGACGGGCCGAGGCCGGCTCGCCGCCCTCGGCGACGACGCGGCGGTTCTCGGTCTCGAACAGCGTCCGCTCGACCAGCGCACCGGGGAGGAACTCCGTGGCGCCCGAGTCGATGATGGTCACCCGCTTCAGCATCTGGCGGATGATCACCTCGATGTGCTTGTCGTGGATCGACACGCCCTGGCTGCGGTAGACCTCCTGGACCTCGCGGACCAGGTGCAGCTGCACCTCGCGCGGGCCCATGATCCGCAGCACCTCGTGCGGGTCCACCGCACCCTCGGTGAGCTGCTCGCCGACCTCGACGTGGGCGCCGTCCTCGACCCGCAGCCGCGACCGGCGCGACAGCTTGTCGTAGACGACCTCGTCGGAGCCGTCGTCCGGGGTGATCGTCAGCTTGCGGAACTGCTCGCCGTCCTCGATCCGGACGGAGCCGGCCAGCTCGGCGATCGGGGCCTTGCCCTTGGGGACGCGGGCCTCGAAGAGCTCCACCACACGCGGCAGACCGTGGGTGATGTCCTCACCCGCGACACCACCGGTGTGGAAGGTGCGCATCGTCAGCTGGGTGCCGGGCTCACCGATCGACTGGGCGGCGATGATGCCGACCGCCTCGCCGACGTCGACGAGCTTGCCGGTGGCCAGCGAGCGGCCGTAGCAGGTGGCGCAGGTGCCGAGCAGCGACTCACAGGTGAGCACGCAGCGGACCTTGACCTCCGCGACGTTCGCGTCGACCAGCTCGCCGATCAGCACGTCGCCCAGGTCCTGGCCGGCCTGCGCGACCAGCGTGCCGTCCTCGGCCACCACGTCGGCGGCCAGGGAGCGGGCGTAGACGCTGGTCTCGACGTGCGCGTCCCGGGTGAGGACACCGTCGATGACGGTCGCGATCGGCATGATCACGCCGCGCTCGGTGCCGCAGTCCTCCTCGCGGATGATGACGTCCTGGGAGACGTCGACCAGCCGCCGGGTGAGGTACCCGGAGTCCGCGGTCCGCAGGGCGGTGTCGGCCAGACCCTTGCGCGCACCGTGCGTGGAGATGAAGTACTCCAGCACGGACAGACCCTCCCGGAAGTTGGCCTTGATCGGCCGCGGGATGATCTCGCCCTTCGGGTTGGCGACCAGACCACGCATGCCGGCGATCTGGCTGATCTGCATCATGTTGCCTCGGGCGCCCGAGTTGACCATGACCCAGACCGGGTTGGTGGTCGGGAAGTTGTCCACCATCGCCTGGCTGACCTCGGCCCGCGCGCGGGTCCAGATCTCGATGAGCTCACCACGGCGCTCGGCGTCGGTGATGACACCGCGCTCGTACTGCTTCTCGATCTGGCGCGCCTCGTTCTCGTGGCGGTCCAGGATCTCCTGCTTGGCCGGCGGGGTGACGACGTCGTCGATGGCGATCGTGACGCCCGAGCGGGTGGCCCAGCGGAAGCCGGCCGACTTGAGGGCGTCCAGCGTCGCCGCGACCTGCACCTTGGGGTAGCGCTCGGCGAGGTCGTTGACGATCGCCCCGAGCTCCTTCTTCGGCACCTGGTAGTTGACGAAGCGGTAGTCCTCGGGCAGGGCCTCGTTGAACAGCACCCGGCCCAGGCTGGTCTCGACCAGCGCCGGGGCACCCGGGGTCCAGTCGGCGGGCTGCTCCCACGCGGGGTTGACCTTGCCGTTGTCGACGCCGAACACCTCGTCGAGGCGGATCAGCGCACGCTCCTGCAGGCCCAGGGCGCCCTTGTCGAACGCCATGATCGCCTCGGCCGTCGACCCGAAGGCCGCCGGACGGCCACCGTCGGCCTCGTACCGGCTCTGCACGAGGGTCGTCAGGTGGTACAGGCCGAGCACCATGTCCTGGGTCGGCGCGGTGATCGGGCGACCGTCGGCCGGGCTCAGGATGTTGTTGCTCGACAGCATGAGGATGCGGGCCTCGGCCTGCGCCTCGGCCGACAGCGGCAGGTGCACGGCCATCTGGTCACCGTCGAAGTCCGCGTTGAAGGCGGTGCAGACGAGCGGGTGGATCTGGATGGCCTTGCCCTCGACCAGCTGCGGCTCGAAGGCCTGGATGCCCAGGCGGTGCAGCGTCGGCGCCCGGTTCAGCAGGACCGGGTGCTCGGTGATGACCTCCTCGAGCACGTCCCACACGACGGGGCGGGCACGCTCGACCATGCGCTTGGCGGACTTGATGTTCTGCGCGTGGTTGAGGTCGACCAGCCGCTTCATGACGAAGGGCTTGAACAGCTCCAGCGCCATCTGCTTGGGCAGGCCGCACTGGTGCAGCTTCAGCTGCGGGCCGACGACGATGACCGAACGGCCGGAGTAGTCGACGCGCTTGCCGAGCAGGTTCTGGCGGAACCGGCCCTGCTTGCCCTTGAGCAGGTCGCTCAGGGACTTGAGGGGACGGTTGCCCGGGCCGGTGACCGGCCGGCCGCGGCGGCCGTTGTCGAACAGCGCGTCCACGGACTCCTGCAGCATCCGCTTCTCGTTGTTCACGATGATCTCGGGCGCGCCGAGGTCGAGCAGACGCTTGAGCCGGTTGTTCCGGTTGATGACCCGGCGGTACAGGTCGTTCATGTCGCTGGTGGCGAAGCGGCCACCGTCGAGCTGCACCATCGGGCGCAGGTCCGGCGGGATGACCGGCACGCAGTCGAGCACCATGCCCATGGGCGAGTTGCGCGTCTGCTGGAACGCCGCCACGACCTTGAGCCGCTTGAGGGCGCGCAGCTTCCGCTGGCCCTTGCCGTTGCGGATGGTGTCGCGCAGCGAGGCGGCCTCGGCGTCGAGGTCGAAGTCGGACAGCAGCTTCTGCAGGGCCGCGGCGCCCATGCCGCCCTCGAAGTACTCACCGAAGCGGTCGCGCAGCTCGCGGTAGAGGCCCTCGTCGGCGATGAGCTGCTTGACCTCGAGCTTGCGGAAGGTGTCGAGCACCTCCTCGAGGCGGTCGATCTCCCGCTGGGCGCGGTCGCGCAGCTGGCGCATCTCGCGCTCGCCGCCCTCGCGCACCTTGCGGCGGACGTCGGACTTGGCGCCCTCCGCCTCGAGCTCGGCCAGGTCGGCCTCGAGCTTCTGCTGGCGGGCCTCGACGTCGGCGTCGCGCCGGCTCTCGAGGTTGTGCTTCTCCGCGCTGATCTCGGCCTCGATGGTCGGGAGGTCGCGGTGGCGCGCCTCGTCGTCGACCGAGGTGATCAGGTAGGCGGCGAAGTAGATGATCTTCTCGAGGTCCTTGGGCGCCAGGTCGAGCAGGTAGCCCAAGCGCGAGGGGACGCCCTTGAAGAACCAGATGTGGGTGACCGGAGCGGCCAGCTCGATGTGACCCATCCGCTCGCGGCGGACCTTGGCGCGGGTCACCTCGACGCCGCAGCGCTCGCAGATGATGCCCTTGAAGCGGACGCGCTTGTACTTGCCGCAGTAGCACTCCCAGTCCCGGGTGGGACCGAAGATCTTCTCGCAGAAGAGACCGTCCTTCTCCGGACGGAGCGTGCGGTAGTTGATGGTCTCGGGCTTCTTCACCTCACCGTGCGACCACTGGCGGATGTCGTCGCCACTGGCCAGACCGATGCGGAGCTCGTCGAAGAAGTTGACGTCGAGCACTGAGTGGACCCCTTTCCCGGGGCTCGGTTGGTGCACTTCTAGCTGTTGTCGGAGGGGCGCCGGCCGGCCCCGTCACGCGGGGCCGGCCGGCCGCCGATCACACGTCCTCGACGCTGGAGGGCTCGCGGCGGCTGAGGTCGATGCCCAGCTCCTCCGCGGCCCGGAACACCTCGTCGTCGGTGTCACGCAGCTCGATCGCCTGCCCGTCGCCGGAGAGCACCTCGACGTTGAGGCACAGCGACTGCAGCTCCTTGAGCAACACCTTGAACGACTCGGGAATGCCCGGCTCGGGGATGTTCTCGCCCTTGACGATGGCCTCGTAGACCTTGACGCGGCCCAGGATGTCGTCGGACTTGATGGTCAGCAGCTCCTGCAGCGCGTAGGCCGCGCCGTAGGCCTGCATCGCCCAGCACTCCATCTCACCGAAGCGCTGACCACCGAACTGCGCCTTACCACCCAGCGGCTGCTGCGTGATCATCGAGTACGGGCCGGTCGACCGGGCGTGGATCTTGTCGTCGACCAGGTGCAGCAGCTTCAGGATGTAGACGTAGCCCACCGAGATCGGCTCGGGGAACGGCTCGCCGGACCGGCCGTCGAACAGCCGGGCCTTGCCGGTCTCCTGGACCATCCGGTCGCCGTCGCGGTTGGGGATCGTCGACCCGAGCAGGCCGATGATCTCCTCCTCGCGGGCGCCGTCGAACACCGGCGTCGCGGTCCGCGTGCCGGGGTCGGCCTGGCGCGCCTGCTCGGGCAGGTTGGCCGCCCACTCGGGGGTGCCCTCGACCTGCCAGCCGGACTTGGCGATCCACCCGAGGTGGGTCTCCAGCACCTGGCCGACGTTCATCCGGCCGGGGACACCGAGCGGGTTGAGCACGATGTCGACCGGGGTGCCGTCGGAGAGGAACGGCATGTCCTCCTGCGGCAGGATCTTCGCGATGACGCCCTTGTTGCCGTGGCGGCCGGCGAGCTTGTCACCGTCGGAGATCTTGCGCATCTGGGCGACGTAGACCCGGATCAGCTCGTTGACGCCGGCGGGCAGCTCGTCGCCGTCCTCGCGCGAGAACACGCGGACGCCGATGACCTTGCCGGACTCACCGTGCTTGACCTTCAGCGACGTGTCGCGGACCTCGCGGGCCTTCTCGCCGAAGATCGCGCGCAGCAGCCGCTCCTCGGGGGTCAGCTCGGTCTCGCCCTTGGGCGTGACCTTGCCGACGAGGATGTCGCCGGGGACGACCTCGGCACCGATGCGGATGATGCCGCGCTCGTCGAGGTCGGCGAGGACCTCCTCGGAGACGTTCGGGATGTCCCGGGTGATCTCCTCGGCACCGAGCTTGGTGTCGCGGGCGTCGACCTCGAACTCCTCGATGTGGATCGAGGACAGGACGTCGTCCTGCACGAGGCGCTGCGACAGGATGATCGCGTCCTCGTAGTTGTGGCCCTCCCACGGCATGAAGGCGACGAGCAGGTTCTTGCCCAGCGCCATCTCGCCCTGGTCGGTGCACGGGCCGTCGGCGATGACCTGGCCGACCTCGACGCGCTGGCCCTCGTCGACGACGGGGGTCTGGTTGATCGAGGTGCCCTGGTTCGAGCGGCGGAACTTCAGCAGACGGTAGGTCTGCCGGGTGCCGTCGTCGGCCATGACGGTGACGTAGTCGGCGGTGGAGTCCTCGACCACACCGGCCTTCTCGGCCACCACGACGTCGCCGGCGTCGACGGCGGCGCGCAGCTCCATGCCGGTGCCCACGAGCGGGGCCTCCGAGCGGAGCAGCGGCACGGCCTGGCGCTGCATGTTGGCGCCCATGAGCGCGCGGTTGGCGTCGTCGTGCTCGAGGAACGGGATCATCGCCGTCGCGACCGAGGTCATCTGCCGCGGCGAGACGTCCATGTAGTCGACGTTCTCCGGCGCCAGGTAGTCGACCTCGCCGCCCTTGGTGCGGACCAGGACGCGGTCCTCGGCGAAGCGGCCCTGCGCGTCGAGCGGCGAGTTCGCCTGCGCGACGACGAAGCGGTCCTCCTCGTCGGCGGTCAGGTAGTCGATCCGGTCGGTGACCGTGCCGTTCTCGACCCGCCGGTAGGGGGTCTCGATGAAGCCGAAGGCGTTGACCCGGCCGTAGGCCGACAGCGACCCGATGAGGCCGATGTTCGGGCCTTCCGGCGTCTCGATCGGGCACATCCGGCCGTAGTGGCTCGGGTGCACGTCGCGGACCTCCATGCCGGCCCGCTCACGGGACAGACCACCGGGACCCAGCGCCGACAGGCGGCGCTTGTGGGTCAGGCCCGCGAGCGGGTTGGTCTGGTCCATGAACTGCGACAGCTGGCTGGTGCCGAAGAACTCCTTGATGGAGGCGACGACCGGCCGGATGTTGATCAGGGTCTGCGGCGTGATCGCCTCGACGTCCTGGGTCGTCATCCGCTCGCGGACGACGCGCTCCATGCGGGAGAGGCCGACCCGGATCTGGTTCTGGATCAGCTCGCCGACGGTGCGCAGGCGGCGGTTGCCGAAGTGGTCGATGTCGTCGACGCCGTGGTCGGGCTCGCCGGCGTGCAGGCGCACGACGTACTCGATGGTGGCGACGATGTCGTCCTCGGTCAGCGTCGAGGTCGGCTGGGGCACCTCGACACCGAGCTTCTTGTTCACCTTGTAGCGGCCGACCTTCGCCAGGTCGTAGCGCTTCGGGTTGAAGAAGAGGTTCTCCAGCAGGGCCTGGGCCGACTCACGCGTCGGCGGCTCGCCCGGCCGCAGCTTGCGGTAGATGTCGAGCAGGGCCTCGTCCTGCCCGGCGATGTGGTCCTTCTCCAGGGTGGCGAGGACGGTGGGCGACCACTGGAAGTGCTCGCGGATGCGGTCCTCGGTCCAGCCCAGCGCCTTGAGCAGCACGGTGACCGGCTGGCGGCGCTTGCGGTCGATGCGGACGCCGACGGTGTCGCGCTTGTCGACGTCGAACTCCAGCCAGGCACCGCGGCTGGGGATCACCTTGGCGCTGAAGACGTCCTTGTCGGAGGTCTTGTCCAGCGTCTTGTCGAAGTAGACGCCGGGGCTGCGGACGAGCTGGGAGACCACGACGCGCTCGGTCCCGTTGATGACGAACGTGCCCTTGTTCGTCATGATCGGGAAGTCGCCCATGAACACCGTCTGCGACTTGATCTCGCCGGTGGTGTTGTTCATGAACTCGGCGGTGACGAACAGCGGCGCCGCGTAGGTCATGTCCTTGTCCTTGCACTCCTCGAGGGACGCCTTGACGTCCTCGAAGCGCGGGTTGGAGAAGGACAGCGACATCGAGCCGCTGAAGTCCTCGATCGGGGAGATCTCCTCGAGGATCTCGGCGAGGCCGCCGACGGCGGAGGCCTGCTCCTCGGGCGAGAGGGTGGCGCGCCACTCGGGGCTGCCGACCAGCCAGTCGAAGGAAGCGGTCTGCAGGGCGAGCAGGTCCGGGACCTCGAGGGGCTCGGAGATCTTCGCGAACGAGACCCGGAGGGGGGCCCCGGGGATCTTCTGCTGGTCGGCCTCACCGGTGCGGGGGCCGGCCTGGGGAGTCTGGTTCTGCTGGCCGTAGCCGCCGGACTCGGTGGTGCTGGGGGAGATGCTGGTGGGGCGAGAGCCTGCCAAGATGCGTCCTTCCAAGGACCTCACGACGTGCGGGCGGGGGTGCGGGTTCGTCCTGGGTCGTCGTCGGTTTCGGCGGGGCTGCCGACGGCGTCCGGCCCGCGCGGTCGACCGGGTGCCGGGTGATCCCGGGCACCCCACTCGACCCGGCTCGGCGGGCAGGCAGTCAGGGGGCAGCGCAACAGAGAACCCTACCCCTGCTCGTCAGCGCTGTCCACGTCGGGGGTGGGGGGACCCGCGCCACACTCCCGGGAAGGACAGCACCTCCGCAACACCGGCGGTGGGCCGCGGCACAGATGATGCCAGCCGGACCGCCCCGTTGTCTCCGCCACGCCGCACGGGGCCCGGGCGGCCCGGCGGTCAGCTGGTCGTGAGCAGCGTCAGGTCGCTGATCCGCCAGTCGCCGTCGACCCGGGTCATCGCGACCTGCACGGTCTGCGTGCACGACTGCGCGCCCTCGGGCGTCACGGTGCACTCCGACCCCTCGGGCGGGGCCTGGGTGCCGCTGGTGACCGACTCGACGACGTACTGGCCGAACACCACGACCGTGGCGGAGTCCTGGTCGTCGGAGACCTGCTGCAGGCCGACGTCGAGGACCTCGTAGCGCGTGGTGGCCGACACCTGCTCGTAGGTGTCGAGGATCCCGCCCTGGGAGAGGTCGCGCTCGTACTGGTCGCGCAGGTCACCGGTGAGGACGTCGAGCTTGCGCTCCACGCTGCCCTCGGAGTCCTGGTAGTCGTAGGCGTAGAGCGCCTGCACGTTCTCGCGGGCGGCGCTGAACACCGTGGCGGAGACCGTCGACGGCTCGGCCCGCTGCCAGGCGAGGACGGCGACCGCGGCGGCGGCGAGCACGCACAGCACCGCCAGGACGGCGACGAGGGGCAGCGCCCGGCGCCGGCGGGCCGGGGCGGCCTCGCGGGCGGGCCGGGTGCGCCGGGCGGAGGCGCCGGACCGCGCGGGGCGGCGCCCCTCCCCCGCCGGCGCCTCCGCCGGCGAGGTCGGCGCGGGAGCGACGGCGGCACCGGCCGCGGGACTCCCGGCCTCGGGGCTCTCGGGCGCCGGGCGGGGCTCGTCGCGGTCGCGGCGGCTCCCGGCCACGCGCGGCCGCGGCGACGGACGCGTCGCGGCGCGCGGTCGCGGCGTCGGGCGCGGGCGGTCCTCGGGGGTCTCGGGCACGCCGGTCACCTCCCCTGGATCCCGGACAGCACCCAGCGGCCGTCCTCGCGGACGAGCTCGACCTGGATGCGGTAGCGCAGCACCTGGGCCTGCGGGCTCGCGGTGCTCTGCTGGGTGGACTGGAGGACGAGCAGCACGGTGCCGCTGTCCTCGTCGGCGGCGACGACGCCGGCGCCGACGACCTCGGTCTGCACCACGGCCTGCGCGTCGACGAGCTCCTGCCGCCGGTCCTGCAGCTGGGCGAGGGACTCGTCGCGCAGGTCGCCGGTGGCCACGCGGCGGACCTGCTCGATGTCGTCGTCGATGGTGACCGCGTCGAAGGAGGTCAGGTCGACCACGCCGGAGCGGGCCGCCTGCAGGACCTCGACGTAGGTGTCGGTGCGCACCGGGGAGTCGGTGTCACCGCGGAACAGCGGCAGCGCCAGCCAGACGCCGGCCGCGACCAGCGCGAGCAGCAGGACGGCGAGCACCGGGACGAGCGGCAGCGACGGCCGCCGGCGCCGCGGCGCGGTGTCGTGGACCGACGAGCCCTCGGCCTCGGGGGCGGCGTGGCGGGACCGGCGCCGTGCGCCGCGGCCATCCTCCACCGGGGACGCGACGGTCCCCTGCTCCGAGTCCTGCCCCGTGCGGGTCACCGCGTCCTCCTCTCGTCCTGTACCGGCTCGGTTCCTCTGGGTGACGAGCATGCCTGACCTAGCCCTGGGTCCGTGCGAAGGGGGAGGCGCCGAGCAGCCCGCCGACGACGTCGTCGAGCACCGCGGCGCCCGGTGCGCCGGCGCCGGGCTGCCCCTGCGGGCCGGGCGACCCGACGCCGCCGTCGCGGCCGATGTTCTGCTCGCCGCGGATGTTGGAGCCGCTCTCGTCCACGCCGTCGCCCGGCGAGGGGTCGACGCCGTCGACGACGTCGCAGCCGACCGCGTCGACGTCGACGGTGGCCACCGAGCCCGGCGTCGGCGTCTGCCCGGTGGAGACGTAGCCGCTGGTGCAGGCGCGCGGGTCGTCGCTGCCCAGGACGAAGCCGAAGTGGGCGCGCAGCGTGCCGCCGTCGTTGCGGACGACGCTGAAGCCGCCGCTGACGACGTCGGGGTAGGTGACCAGCAGCTGCTCGACGCCGTCGAGGCGCGGGATCGTCACGCCGTTGAGGACGTCGAGGCCCCGCACCAGCGACCCGAGTCCCGGCCCGGCGTCGTCGACGAGCCGCTGCAGCGCGGCGCCGGCGTCGGGGGCGTCGACCACCAGGCCGCGCAGGTCGGGGTCGATGTCGACGAGGGTGTCGCTGACGGCGCGCAGGTCGGCGGCCCACTGCTCGATCGCCGAGCGGCTCGCGGCCTGCGTCTCCAGCACCGTGCGCCCGTCGGTGATGAGCCGCAGCGTCTCGGGCAGCGACTCCTCGGCGCGGGCGAGCAGCAGGTCGCCGTTGTCGATGAGGCGGGTCAGGTCGTCGCCGGCGCCGGCGAAGGCCCGGCCGAGCTCGTCGACCACCACCCGCAGGTCCTCCGCGTCGAGCGAGGTGACGAGCTCGTCGACGTCCAGCAGCAGCTGCTCGACCGGGAGGGGGATCGCCGTGCGCGACTGCGGGATCACCGCGCCGTCCTCGAGGTACGACCCGTCGGCGGTGGCCGGTCGCAGGTCGAGGTACTGCTCGCCGACGGCGCTGCGGGTGGCCACGACCGCGTCGGTGTCGGCCGGGATCGGGTCGGCGCCGGGCTCGATGGTCATGGTCACGCGGACGCCGTCGTCGGTGAGCTGCATGTCGCTGACCCGGCCGACCGCGACGCCGCGGTGGGTGACCTCGGCGTTGACGAAGATGCCGCCGGAGTCGGCGAAGTCGGCGGAGACGTCGTAGCCGCTGCCCAGCAGCACCCGGTCCAGGCCGACGTAGGTGAAGCCGACGTAGGAGATGCCGAGCAGCGCCACCGTCGCGAAGGCGAGCAGCTGCAGCCTGACCCTGCGGGTGATCACGAGCCGCTCCCGGGCACCGGCGGCAGGCCCACGAGGCCCCCGTCCGCGGGCTGCCCGCCGGGGACGGTGCCGGCCAGGCCGCCGAGGACCGGCGCCGGCGCCGGCGCACCCGGTCCGGCGGGTGCGGCGCCTCCCGCGGCGTTGGACGGCGGGGTGCCGGGCGTGCCGCACTCGGCGCCCACGAGGTCCTGCGGCTCCAGCGTCTCCAGGCCGCCGGTGACCGGGTCGACCACGTAGCGGCAGAGCAGCTCGGACAGGTCCAAGTCCAGGTTCGCGGTCATGTTGGTGAACAGGCCGTACCCGCCGGTGCGGGCGTCGGGCCGGTACTGCAGCGCCGACAGCGAGCTGGCCGGGAAGGGGTAGGTGAGCAGCAGGTCCAGCGACTCGGCGAGGTCGGGCCCGGCCGCGGCGAGCTGGGACAGGATCGGCTGCAGCAGCTGCAGGTCGGCGACCGTGTCCGCCCCGGCCTGCTGGATCACCCGGGTGCCGACGTCGCCGAGGCGGGCCAGGCTGCCGAGCATCGACACGAGCAGGTCGCGCTGCTCGGTGATCACGTCGAGGCCGGGGCCGATGGTGTCCAGCGCGGTCTCGATCGTGCCGGTGCGCGCGGCGAGCGACGCGGTGAGGGCGTCGACGCTGTCCAGCGCCCGGTCGATCTCCTCGCGCTGGTCGTCGAGGCCGGCGATGAACGTGTCGAGCTCGGTGAGGGTCCGCCGGATGGCGTCCTCGCGGCCCTCGAGCGCCACGCCGAGCTCGCGGCTGATGGTCTGCAGCTGCGCGAGCCCGCCGCCGTTGAGGACCAGCGACAGGGCGCCGAGCAGCTCCTCGACCTCGACGTTGCGGTTCGTGCGGTCCAGGCCGATGCGCGCGCCGTCGGCCAGCCGGCCGGCGGGCTCCTCGCCGCCGGGGGCGGCGAGCTCGACGTACTTCTCCCCGAGGAGCGAGGACTGCTGGACCATCGCCACCGCGTTGGCCGGCAGCTCGACGTCGCCGTCGACCTCCACGGTGACCACCGCGGTCCAGTCCTCGCCGAGCGCGATGTCCTCCACCCGCCCGACGGGGACGTCGGCCACCCGGACGCCGGCCTGCGGCACCAGGTCGAGGACGTCGAGGAACTCGATCTGCACGGTGTAGGGGTCCTCGCCGGTGTCGGCGCCGCCGGGCAGGTCGAGGGAGTACGCGCCGCGGAAGCCGCAGCCGGACAGCAGCAGCGCACCGGCGGCCAGCGCGGCCGCCCGGCGGCGGGCGGGGCCGCTCACCGCTGGCCCCCGACCGGCGGCAGGCCGACCAGCGGGGTGCCGCCGGCGGCGGGGGTGGCGGCGGACCGGCCGAACAGGGTGCCGAGCAGCTCCTGCAGGTCGGGCACGCCGTTGCCGTTGAGGTCGTCGAGCTGCCCGTCGTTGCCCGGGTCGCCGGAGAGCAGCCGCACGCAGATCTGCTCGGTGGGCGGCAGCTGCAGGAAGGCGGTCAGGTCGGTCAGCGCCACGCCGCCGAGCTGCAGCCGCCCGGCCTGCGCCAGGAGCTGGCAGACCATGACCTCCGGGTTGGTCGAGCCGAGCGAGTTGTCCCGGGTGTCGAGAGTCCCGTAGTCGGGGTTGTAGGCGTGCGCGATGTTGCCCAGGGCAGCGGGGGCGACGTCGAGCACCTCGGCCAGCGCCTGGCGCTGCTGCACGAGGGTGAGGGTGACGTCGGCGAGCCGGTCGACGTTGGTCGTCAGCAGCGTGGTGTTGGTCTGCACGAAGCTCGCGATCTCCCCGAGCGCCTGCGAGAGCAGGGCGACGGCGGCCGCGAGGTCCTCCCGCTCGCCCTCGAGCTGGGCGGCGACCGCGGCCATGTCGGCGTTGAACTGGCCCACCTGGGCGTCGATGGAGGCCAGGGCCGAGGTGAAGGTCTGCAGGTTCTCCACCGACCCGAACAGGTCGTCGCGGTTCTCCGACAGCGTCCGCACCGCCTGGGAGAAGCCGGTGAGCGTGCGGTCCAGCGCGCCGCCGTTGCCCTCGAGGTTGTCGGCGCCGACGGCGAGCAGGTCCGACAGGGCGCCGTCGGCGTTGGCGCCGGTGGGCCCGAGCGCCGCGGAGAGCTGGTCGAGGGCGCCGTAGACCGCGTCGAGCTCGACCGGGGTGGCGGTGCGCGAGAGGTCGAGCTCCGCGCCGTCCTCCATCGTCGGGCCGCCGTCGTAGACCGGGGAGAACTGCACGTACCGGTCGCTGACCAGCGAGGGCGCGAGGACGACGGCGTCGGCGTCGGCCGGGATGTCGTACTGCTCGTCGACGAGCATGTCGACGCGCACCCGGTCGCCCAGGGGGACGACGGCGGTGATCTCGCCGACGTCGATGCCGAGGACGCGCACGTCGCCGCCCTCGTAGACGCCCACGGCCTGGCCGAAGTAGGCGGTGACCCGCATCTGCCCGGCCGGGCGCAGGACGGTCCAGCCCAGCGCGGCCACCAGGACCGCCGCGGCCGCCAGCGCCACGCCGCGCTGCAGGGTGCCGCTCACCGCCCCTCCCCGCAGGAGACGAGGCCGCCGGGCGCCTGCGCCGCGCCGCCGCACAGCACCGAGCCGACGGCGCCGGGCAGCAGGTTCTCGACGAAGCTGTCGAACCAGCGGCCGTTGCCCAGGGTGTTGGTGAAGACCCGCACGAACGGCGCCAGGTTCGCCACCGTCTCCCCGAGCGCCTGCCGGTTGCGCGACAGGATGTCGGTGACCGTGGCCAGCTGCTGCAGCGCCGGGGTGAGCGCCTCGCGGTTGTCGGCGACCAGGCCGGTCAGCTGCGCGGCGAGCGTCTGGGTGTTCGTGAGGATCGCGTCGATGAGCGCCCGGCGCTCCTGCACCTCGGTGAGCAGGGTGTTCGAGTCGAGGACGAGCCGGGTGAACTCGCCGTCGCGGTCGGCCAGGACGCGGGTGACGTCCTCGGTGGCCGACAGCAGCTCGCGCAGCTGCGCGTCGCGGGAGGCGATGGTGTCCGAGAGCCGGGCCAGGCCGTCGAGGGAGGTGCGCACCTCGTCGGGTGTGTCGGCGAAGGTCTCCGCGAGCACCTCGAAGGAGCCGGCCAGCTGGGCGGTGTCGATCTCCCCGACCGTCGTGGACAGGTCGGCGAAGGCCTCGACGACGTCGTAGGGCGAGGCGGTCCGGGTGAGCGGGATGCGCTCCTCGGGGTCCAGCGGGGACGCCCCGCGCGGCACGAGCGCCAGGTACTTGGCGCCGAGGACCGTCTCGATCCTGATGGCCGCCTCGGAGGCGTCGCCGACGAAGGCGTCGCGGACCCGGAACGCCACGGTGACCGCGCCGTCCTCCAGGGACAGGCTCTCGACCTGCCCGACCTTGACGCCGGCCACCCGGACCGGGTCGTCGGGGCGCAGGCCCGCGGCCTCGGAGAACTGGGCGCGGTAGACGGTGCCGCCGCCGATGAGCGGCAGGTCCTTGGCGTTGAAGGCCAGCAGCACCAGCAGCGCGATGAGGGTGAGGCTGACCGCGCCGATGACCACCGGGTCCCGGTCCCGGAAGGGCGTGCTCGCGCGGCGGGCCATCAGCAGCCCCTCGCGCCGGAGGACAGCCCGCCCGCGGGGACGGTGCTCGGCTCCGCGGACCCGGGCAGGGTCACCGAGCCCGACGCCCCGCACAGGTAGAAGTTGAACCAGGAGCCGTTGACGGCGGTCCGCGTGATCAGGTCGATCTTCGACGGCGCGAGCTGCAGGAACTCCTCCAGGACGTCGCCGGAGTCGGCGAGGTTGCCGGCCAGGCTGCCGAGCTGCTCGACGTCGGCGGCCAGCGGGGCGCGGGCGTCCTCGAGCAGGCCGGCCGTGCTGACCGCCAGCCCGTCGATGGTCTGCAGCGAGTCGAAGATCGCGTCGCGGTCCTGCGCCAGGCCGCTGACGAACTGCTGCAGCGAGACGACGAGCGAGGACAGCTGCTCGTCGCGCGCCGCGACGGTGCCCATGACGGTGGTCAGGTTGTCGATGACGCTGCCGATGACGGCGTCCTCGTCCGCCAGCGACGACGTCAGCGAGGCCACGTGCCCGAGCAGGCTCTCGACGGTGCCACCCTCGCCCTGGAACACCTGGATGACCTCGTAGGACAGCCGGTTGACGTCCTGCGGGGACAGCGCCTGGAACAGCGGCTGGAACCCGCCGAACAGGGTGGTGAGGTCCAGCGCCGGCCGCGTCTGCGCGAGCGGGATGGTGGCGCCCTCCGCGAGGGTGGCCCCGGCCGAGCCCTCCCCCTCGGTGAGCGCCACGTAGCGCTGCCCGACGAGGTTGCGGTAGCGGATGGTGGCCTGCACCGAGGTGGGCAGCGGGACCTCCGCGTCGACCTCGAGGGACACCTCGGCCACCGGGCGCTCGGTCCGGTCGGAGAGCCCGATGCCGGTCACCTGGCCCACCCGGACGCCGGCGATGCGCACCTCGTCGCCCTCGACCAGGCCGGCGACGTCGCTGAACTGGGCGCGGTAGCCGAGGGACTCGCCGTACCCGGCGTTGGTGATGGTGGTGACCAGGACGTAGCTGGCCAGCACGGTGACCAGCGCGAAGACGGCCAGCTTGGTCAGCGGCGCGGCGAGGCCCCTCATCGCAACGCCACCTGGGTCCCGCGCAGCAGCGGCGCCATGGTCGAGGCCGCGAGGTCGGAGACCCGCGCCGGCTCGGTGCCGGTCTGGTACCCGAGGATGCTGCGCACCAGGTCGAGCTCGGCCGTCGACCCGGGCAGCGCGCCGGGCAGCGCGTCCCCGAGGGAGGCGGCGACCGCGTTCGGCTCGCCGGAGCCGGCGGGGACGTCGGCGGGGCCGCGCCCGCCCAGGCACGTGGGGTTGCCGCTGGAGGGGTTGTCGGCCGAGTCGACGCCGTCCTGCGGCGGCGCCGGGCAGTAGTACTCGCCCCGGTCGGCCGCGGCGATGATGGCGTCGATGTCGTCGAGGCCCTGGCAGTCGGGCCCCGACCGGTCGAGGTAGGCCGGCTGGTCGCCGGGCTGGTAGGCGTTGCGCGGCGGCAGCGTCACGACGATGTCCAGGTTCAGAGCGGGGTCGCCGTCGCCGCCGAAGGCCTCGGTGATCATCGGCGTGAACCGGGCGAGCCCGTCGAGCAGGCAGGGGTAGACCGGCGAGTACTCGGCGAAGGTGCCGAGCACCGGCCGGGAGGTGGCGGCCAGCGAGATGAGGCTGCGCTCGTTGGCCTCCAGGAAGCCGGCCGCGGTGGCCGAGGAGCCGCCGACGACGGTGAACGTGCGCCGCAGCTGCTCGGACTGGTCGACCAGCGTCTGCGACGTCACCGCCAGGTCGTCGAGGACCGCGAGCAGGTCGTCGGCGGCCGAGTCGTAGGTGTCGGCGACGTCGGCCAGGCCGCTGATGTCGGCCTGCAGCTCGGGCAGCACGGTGTTCAGCTCGCCGACGTAGCTGCCGACGGCGGCCAGGTTCTCGCCCAGGCGCTCGCCGCGGCCGCGCAGCGCGGAGGCGACGGCACCGAGCGTGTAGCTGAGGTCCTGCGGCTCGACGGCGCGCAGCAGCGGCAGCAGGTCGTCGATCACCCGCTGCAGTTCGACCGCGTTCTCCGTGCGGTCCTGGCCGATCTCCGCGCCGTCGGCCAGCCGCTCCGGGGAGGGCTGGTCGGGCACCACCAGCGACACGTAGCGCTCGCCGAACAGCGTCTTGGGCAGCAGCCGGGCGGTGACGTCGGCGGGGATCTGCTCGAGGAACCGCGGCCGGATGCCCAGCTCGATGGTGGCGCCCTCGGCGCTCGCCTCGACCGAGCGGACCTCGCCCACGATGACGCCACGGACCTTGACGTCGGAGGTCTCCTGCAGCTGGTTGCCCACGGTGTCGGCGCGCAGCACGACGCGGGCGGTGTCGGTGAACGCCTTCTGGTACAGCGCCACGGTCAGGGCCAGCAGCAGCGCCAGGACGACGAGGAACGCCACGCCCTGGAGACGGCGGCGGACGACCGCTCCCCTGCCCCCGGTCACCGGCCGCTCACCCCGCGATCCGGACGGTCGTCGTCGAGCCCCAGATGGCCAGCGACAGGAACAGGTCGATGACCATGACCGCGACGATCGAGAAGCGCACCGCCCGGCCCACCGCGAGGCCGACGCCGGCGGGGCCGCCGCCGGCCCGGTAGCCGTAGTAGCAGTGGCTCAGGATGATCACGACGGCGAACACGAGCACCTTGGCGAAGGACCAGAGCACGTCCTGCGGCGGCAGGAACAGGGTGAAGTAGTGGTCGTAGGTGCCGGCCGACTGCGCGTAGGCCTGCGTGGTGATGGTCCGTGTGGCGAAGTAGCTGCTCAGCAGGCCGATGACGTAGAGCGGGACGACCGCGACGAAGCCGGCGACGATGCGGGTGGTCACCAGGAACGGCAGCGAGGGCACGCCCATGACCTCGAGGGCGTCGATCTCCTCGTTGATCCGCATGGCGCCGATCTGGGCGGTGAACCCGCAGCCGACGGTCGCCGACAGGGCGAGCCCCGCGACCAGCGGCGCGATCTCGCGGGTGTTGAAGTACGCGGAGAGGAAGCCGGTGAACGCCGAGGTGCCCAGCTGGTCGAGGGCCGCGTAGCCCTGCAGCCCGACCTCGGTGCCGGTGAAGAACGACAGGAAGGCGATGACGCCGACCGTGCCGCCGATGACGGCGAGCGCGCCGGTGCCGAAGGTGACCTCCGCGAGCAACCGGAGCGTCTCGCGCTTGTAGCGGCGCAGGGTGCGCGGCGTCCAGCCCAGCGCCCGGCCGTAGAAGGACAGCTGGTCGCCGAGGTCCTCGAGGGTGTCCATCGGCCGGCCGTACACGCGGCGGACCAGCCGGCGTGCGCCGACGCGGACCCGGTCGACCGGGGAGAGGAGTGCCACGGGGTCACTGCCCCTTCGGCGGGACGAGCTGGAAGTAGATCGCCGTCATCACGAAGTTCACCGCGAACAGCAGCAGGAAGGTGATGACGACGGACTGGTTGACCGCGTCGCCGACGCCCTTGGGCCCACCCCCGGCGCGCAGCCCCTTGTAGGAGGCGACGATCCCGGCGATGAGGCCGAAGACCAGGGCCTTGAGCTCCCCGGACCAGAAGTCCTCGACCTGGGCGAGCGCGCCGAACGACGCCAGGTAGGCGCCCGGGGTGCCGCCCTGCAGGACGACGTTGAAGAAGTAGCCGCCCGCGACGCCGACGACGCTGACCAGGCCGTTGAGCAGCGTGGCGACCACCATCGCGGCGAGCACCCGCGGGACGACGAGGCGCTGGATCGGGTTGATCCCGAGCACCTCCATGGCGTCGATCTCGTCGCGGATCTTGCGGGCGCCGAGGTCCGCGCAGATGGCCGAGCCGCCGGCCCCGGCGATGAGCAGCGCGGTGACGATCGGGCTGGCCTCGCGCAGCACCGCGAGCACCGACGCCGAGCCGGTGAACGACTGGGCGCCGAGCTGGCGGGTCAGCGACCCGAGCTGCAGGGCGATGACCGCGCCGAACGGGATGGCGACCAGCGCCGTCGGCAGGATCGTCACGCTGGCGACGAACCAGGTCTGCTGGACGAACTCCCGCAGCTGGAACGGCCGCCTGGGCACCGCCCGGACGGTGTCGAGGGCGAAGGCGAAGAGGTCCCCGCTCGCGCGCAGCGGCCGCGTCGGGGACAGCTTCCCGTCGAGCAGCCCCGGCACCTCGGGCTTCCCGGGAGCCGTCACCGGCCGTCCCGGGGCCCGGGCAGGACGCCGATGGCCTGCGTGCCCTCGGCGGCCCAGTGCCGCCCGCCCGCGGGAGGTGTGAGGACGCCCGCGTCGGCCTGGGCGAGCAGGTCGGCGGGCAGGCTGGCGCGGATGGCGTCGGCGGTGGCCGGGTCGAACTCGTGCAGCATCCGCGCGACGCGCTCCTGGCGGCGGCGCTGGGCCCGGCGCTCGGGCAGGCCCGGGGACGGGTCGAGCTGCGGCGGGACGGCGTCGCCGCCGACGGCGCCCTTGGGCCCGACGCCGTTGTGCCGGTCCCCGCCGCGCGCCTGCAGGGCGGCCATCTCGGCCTCGACCTGGGCGACGTCCTTCTCCTCGCTCATGCCGATCGGGCCCTCGCGGCGGCCGTTGAGGAACTGCTGGACGACCGGCTCCTGCGAGGTCAGCAGCTGCTCGCGCGGGCCGAACATGGCCAGGTGCTTGCGGTAGAGCAGGCCGAGGTTGTCCGGCACGGTGCGGGCGGTGCCGATGTCGTGCGTGACGATGAGGAAGGTGGCGTCGATCTGCGCGTTCAGGTCGACGATCAGCTGGTTGAGGTAGGCGACGCGGACCGGGTCGAGGCCGGAGTCCGGCTCGTCGAACAGGATGATCTCCGGGTCGAGCACCAGCGCGCGGGCGAGGCCGGCGCGCTTGCGCATGCCGCCGGAGATCTCGCCGGGCAGCTTCCGCTCGGCGCCCTGCAGGCCGACCATGTCCATCTTCTCGAGGACGATGCGGCGCACCTCGGCCTCGGTCTTGCGGGTGTGCTCGCGCAGCGGGAAGGCGATGTTGTCGAACAGGTCCATCGAGCCGAACAGCGCGCCGTCCTGGAAGAGGACGCCGAAGAGCTTGCGCACGTCGTAGAGCCGGGACTCGCTGCACCGGACGATGTCGGTGTCGCTGATGACGATCGAGCCGCGCTCGGGCTTGAGCAGGCCGACCAGGGACTTGAGGAAGACCGACTTGCCGGTGCCGGACGGGCCGAGCAGCACCGAGATCTCCCCCGGCGGCAGCGTCAGCGTGACGTCGCTCCAGATGTTCTGGCTGCCGAAGGACTTGGTCAGCCCCTCGACCTCGACGGCGACGCCCACCACGACCCCCTCGTCCGGCTCCGTCGCCGGTCGCACCCCGGTGTGCGTCCGGCTCTACTGACGGGTAACGAGGACGCCTCCGGGAGGTTACGGAGATCACTCGCCTCGCGTGACACGGATCGCTGTCGCATCACCCGGAGACGCGACAGGGGCCGCCCTCCCGGAGGAGGACGGCCCCTGTGTGGTGCGGGGTGGTGCAGGTCCCCGGCTCAGGCCGGGGACGGCGTCACTTGACGGTGACGGTGGCGCCGGCGCCCTCGAGGGCGGCCTTGGCCTTCTCGGCAGCGTCCTTGGCGACCTTCTCCAGGACCGGCTTCGGCGCGCCGTCGACCAGGTCCTTGGCCTCCTTGAGGCCGAGCGAGGTCAGGCCGCGCACCTCCTTGATGACCTGGATCTTCTTGTCACCGGCGCTCTCGAGGATGACGTCGAACTCGTCCTGCTCCTCGGCGGCGGGGGCGCCACCGTCGCCGGCACCACCGGCGGCCGGGGCGGCCGCGACGGCGACCGGAGCAGCGGCGGTGACCTCGAAGGTCTCCTCGAACTGCTTCACGAAGTCGGACAGCTCGAGCAGCGTCATCTCCTTGAACGCGTCGAGCAGCTCCGTGGTGGACAGCTTGGCCATGATCTCTCCTTGGGGGTCAGTCGGTGCCGGCCGCGGCGTCGGCGGCGTCGGCGGAGTCGGTGGTGGTGTCGGCAGCAGCGGTGTCGGCGGCCGGAGCGTCGCCCTCGGCGGGCTTCTTCTCCTGCAGCGCGGCGGCCAGGCGGGCGACCTGCGACAGCGGGGCCTGGAACAGGCCGGCGGCCTTGGTCAGGTTGCCCTTCATCGCGCCGGCCAGCTTGGCCAGGAGCACCTCGCGGGGCTCGACGTCGGCCAGAGCGGTGACCTCGGCGGGCGTGACCGTGCGGCCCTCGACCACGCCGCCCTTGACGACGAGCAGCGGGTTGGCGCGCGCGAAGTCACGGATGGCCTTGGCGGCCTCGACGACGTCGCCCTCGATGAAGGCGATCGCGGTCGGGCCGTTCAGCAGCGGGCCCAGGTCGGTGTGCCCGACCGAGTCCGCCGCCCGCTTCGTCAGGGTGTTCTTGACGACGGCGTAGCTGCTGCCCGCACCGAGGGAACGGCGCAGCTGGGTCAGCTGCGCCACGGTCAGCCCGCGGTACTCGGTGAGCACGGCCGCACTGGAGTTCTGGAACCGCTGGGTGATCTCGTCGATCACCACGGCCTTCGCCTGCGTGGGCATGGGCCTCCTCTCGTCTGTCGGGCGACCGCTCGTGCGTCGTGCGGGAGCGGGCGATCGGGCCCGGAGACGAGGAACGCCCCGGCGCAGGGCGCACGGGGCGAGGGGCGGGCGCGCGCGGCGCCGCCGATCGGACCGTCCTCCTGCGCGGGCCGCCCGGGGATCCGGGACCTTCGATCGCACGCGGACGTGCGACGACCAGCGGTCATGGGTGAACGACGACGAGCATACGCGATCCCGCGGCGGAGGCGGCGGCCGGTCAGGGGTGGTGGAGGCGGCGGCCGGTCCGGGAGACGACGGAGGCCCCGCCGCGCGGGTGCGCGGCGGGGCCTCCGGGGCCTGCGACTAGGCGGTGGGCTCGTCCACCGTCAGGTTGCGGGTGCGGTTCGGGTCGACCGGGATGCCCGGGCCCATCGTCGTGGAGATGGTGACCTTCTTGACGTACCGGCCCTTGGCGGCGGCCGGCTTCGCGCGCAGCACCTCGTCGAGGGCGGCGGCGTAGTTCTCGACGAGCTTGGTCTCGTCGAAGGAGGTCTTGCCGATCACCAGGTGCAGGTTGGCCTGCTTGTCGACGCGGAAGTTGATCTTCCCGCCCTTGATGTCGTTGACGGCCTTGGTGACGTCGGGGGTCACGGTGCCGGTCTTCGGGTTCGGCATCAGGCCGCGGGGGCCGAGGATGCGGGCGATCCGGCCGACCTTGGCCATCTGGTCGGGGGTGGCGATCGCCGCGTCGAAGTCCAGGAAGCCGCCCTGGATCCGCTCGATGAGGTCGTCGCTGCCCACGACGTCGGCGCCGGCGGCCTCGGCCTCGGCGGCGCGGTCACCGGTCGCGAAGACGATGACGCGGGCGGTCTTGCCGGTGCCGTGCGGCAGGTTGACGGTGCCGCGGACCATCTGGTCGGCCTTGCGCGGGTCGACGCCCAGGCGCATGGCCACCTCGACGGTGGCGTCGTACGCGGTCGGCGAGGTCTGCTTCGCCAGGCCGGCCGCCTGCAGCGGGCTGTAGAGGTTCTCGCGGTCGACCTTCGCCGCTGCCTCGCGGTACTTCTTGCCGTGCTTCGCCATGGTGGTTCCTCTCCCCCGCCGCGCGGGCGGGGATCTCGTGGTGTGCGGGCCTGGCGGGGCCCTCCCACTGGTGACGTGCTGGTGCGGCCCGGTGGGCCGCCGGTGCCGTCGGGGGCGTCAGCCCTGGACGGTGATGCCCATCGACCGGGCGGTGCCGGCGATGATCTTCTCGGCCTCGTCGAGCGAGTTGGCGTTGAGGTCGGCCATCTTGGTCTGGGCGATCTCGCGGACCTGGTCACGCGTGACGGTGGCGACCTTGGTCTTGTGCGGCTCGCCCGAGCCCTTCTCGACACCGGCGGCCTTGAGCAGCATGCGCGCGGCCGGCGGGGTCTTGGTGATGAAGGTGAACGAGCGGTCCTCGAAGACCGAGATCTCGACCGGGACGACGTCGCCGCGCTGCGACTCGGTCGCGGCGTTGTACGCCTTGCAGAACTCCATGATGTTGACGCCGTGCTGGCCGAGCGCCGGACCGACGGGCGGCGCGGGGGTGGCCGCACCGGCCTTGATCTGGAGCTTGATGACCGCGGTCAACCGCTTCCTGGGGGGCATGACTTCCTTCTCCGTGACGGGGTGGGACGGCCGCGTCGCAGGGTCCCGCCGTCGATTCTACGAGCGGCGGGGGGCGACCCGGTCCGTCGTCAGATCTTGGCGACCTGGGTGAACGACAGCTCGACCGGCGTCTCCCGGCCGAAGATCGAGACCAGCACCTGCAGCTTCTGCTGCTCGGCGTTGATCTCGTTGATGGTGGCCGGGAGGGTGGCGAACGGGCCGTCCATGACGGTGACCGACTCGCCGACCTCGAAGTCGACGACGGCGACCGGCGACGCGGCCGCGGCGGCCGGCGAGGCCGCCTCGGCGGTCTTCGCCGCCTGTGGCGGGGCGTCGGGGACGAGCAGGTTCACGACCTCGTCGATCGACAGCGGCGAGGGCCGCGAGGTGGCGCCGACGAAACCGGTGACGCCGGGGGTGTTGCGCACCGCGCCCCAGGACTCGTCGTTGAGGTCCATGCGGACGAGCAGGTAGCCGGGGAGCTTCTTCCGGTTGACCTGGGTGCGCTTGCCGTTCTTGATCTCGGTGACCTCCTCGGTGGGCACCTCGATCTGGAAGATGTAGTCCTCCATGTCCAGCGACTGGATGCGGGACTCGAGGTTGGTCTTCACCTTGTTCTCGTAGCCCGCGTAGGAGTGGATGACGTACCAGTCGCCGAACTGCGTGCGCAGGGTCCGCTTGAGCGTCTCCCGGGGGTCCTCGTCCTCCGCCTCGGCCTCGGCGAGCGCCTCGGTCACGATCGGGTCGTGGTCGGGCGCCGGGGCCGCGAGCGGGTCGCCGACGAGGGCGTCGCGCCCGCCGCCCTCGACCGCCGGGGTGACGTCGGCGACGCCGGTGGCGGTGTCCTGATCGGCGGTGTCGCCCGAGCCCTCGGCGGCACCCACCTCGTCGGCGCCGGTCTCGACGTCGACGCTGCCGCGCACGTCCATGCGGGCGTCGTCGAGGTCGATGTCCTCGACGTCGCTGTCGGTGTCGAACGGCTCGCGGGGGTCGGTCACGGCTTCTCTTCCTTCTCGGGTGGCGGGCGGGCGCAGGGGGCGGTCAGCCGAAGACGGCGAGCACGCCCTGCGCGAAGAGGACGTCCAGGCCCGCGACCAGCGCGACCATGAAGGCCACGAAGAGGATCACGACGGTCGTGTAGGTGATCAGCTCCCGGCGGCCCGGCCAGATGACCTTGCGGAGCTCGGCGACGACCTCGCGGAGGAACCGGCGCAGGTTGCGGCGCTGGCGGACCTCGTCGGCCCGGGCGCGCTGGGCGGCGGCGCGGGAGCGGGTGGCGCCGCCCTCCTCGGAGCGGCCGGCGGGGCGGCTCGCGGCGCGCTCGCGGGCGGGACGGCGGGTGCGCGGCGCGGCCGGCTCGTCGTCCTCGTCGTCGTCGCCGGCGGTGATCCGGCCACCGCGGCGGCGTGCCGGGGCGGGGACGACCTTGTCCTCCTCGGCCTGCGCCTCGGCGGCGACCTCGTCCTCGGCGGCCTCGAGCTCGGCGGCGTCCTCGACGCCCGGGGCCTCACGGTCGAGCTGCTCGTCGGTCAGCTCGGCGTCGGAGGCGGAGCGGGGGTCCTCCCCGCGGCCCGGCTTCTCGTCGCTCACTGCGCCTCGCTCGCGTCGTGGTGGTGGCCGCTGTCGTCGGGCCGTCTGCCGTCGTGCCCCCGGGGCCGCGCGGGCCCCGGGCCGGCACCGGCCGCGCCGGCGCTGCCGGGACACGGGGCGGTGCCGGGTCGTGCTCGTCGCCGGCGCACACCGGCGGCACGGGCAGGGGTGACAGGACTTGAACCTGCAGCCTGCGGTTTTGGAGACCGCTGCTCTGCCAGTTGAGCTACACCCCTAGTGCCCGGGACCGAGGTCCCGAGCGAGCCCCGGGACGGCCGCTCCGCCGGTCCGGCGCCGTCCCAGGAGATGCTCCGGGGCACGCCGGTGGCGGGGTCGATCGCCCCAGGGTTGCCAGTGTACGGGACCGTGCCCGGCGCCCGTGACTCCGCTCCGGAGCGTGCCCCGGACGGGGTGCGCGCGGCCGGCTCCCGCCCCCGGGACCGCGACCCGGCCTGCGGCGACCCGGAACGGGGCAACCCGGACGGCGGTGCTCCTGACACGATGGGGCCCATGACCGCCGTCTCCCCGTCGGAGCCCGCCGCCCAGTCCCCCGCCCGGTCGCGCGTCTCGCGCCGCGTCGCCGCCATCGCCGAGTCCGCGACGCTCGCGGTCGACGCGAAGGCGAAGGCGCTCAAGGCGGCCGGCAAGCCGGTGATCGGCTTCGGCGCCGGGGAGCCGGACTTCCCGACGCCGGACTACGTCGTCGAGGCCGCGGTCGCCGCGTGCCGCCAGCCGGCCATGCACCGCTACACCCCCGCGGGCGGCCTGCCGGTGCTCAAGGAGGCGATCGTCGCCAAGACCGCCCGCGACTCGGGGCTGGCGCTCACCCCCGCGCAGGTGCTGGTGACCAACGGCGGCAAGCAGGCCGTGTACGAGGCCTTCGCCGCGATGCTCGACCCGGGCGACGAGGTGCTCGTGCCGGCGCCGTACTGGACCACCTACCCGGAGGCGATCCGGCTGGCCGGCGGCGTCCCGGTGCCGGTGGTGGCCGACGAGGAGAGCGGCTACCTGGTGTCGGTCGCGCAGCTCGAGGCGGCCCGCACCGAGCGCACGAAGGTGCTGCTGTTCGTGTCGCCGTCCAACCCCACCGGCGCGGTCTACCCGCCCGACCAGGTGGAGGCCATCGGCCGCTGGGCGGCCGAGACCGGCCTGTGGGTGCTCACCGACGAGATCTACGAGCACCTCACCTACGGCGGGGCCACCGCGCCGTCGATGCCGGTGCTCGTGCCCGAGCTGGCCGACCGCTGCGTCGTCGTCAACGGGGTCGCCAAGACCTACGCGATGACCGGCTGGCGGGTGGGCTGGATCGCCGGGCCGGCCGACGTCGTCAAGGCCGCGACCAACCTGCAGTCGCACGCGACGTCGAACGTCGCCAACGTGTCGCAGGCCGCGGCGGTGGCCGCGCTGACCGGCGACCTGTCGGCGGTCGACGAGATGCGCACCGCCTTCGACCGGCGCCGCAAGACCATCGTGTCGATGCTGCGGGAGATCCCCGGCGTCGCCTGCCCCGAGCCGCAGGGCGCCTTCTACGTCTACCCCTCGGTCAAGGCGCTGCTCGGCCGGCCGATCAACGGGCGCACGGCGTCCTCGAGCGCGGAGTTCGCCGAGATCGTGCTGGAGGAGGCCGAGGTCGCCGTCGTCCCCGGGGAGGCGTTCGGCACCCCGGGCTACGTGCGGATGTCCTACGCGCTGGGCGACGACGACCTCGCCGAGGGCGTCGGCCGGCTGCAGCGGCTGCTCGGCCCGGCCGGCTAGTCCGGGCGGTCGCCCTCGTCGAGGGCACCGGCCGCCACGAGCACGTCGAGGGCGGCCGGCAGGTCGGCGAGGGCGGCCGCGACGTCGTCCGGTGTGGCGATCGTCCAGGCGTTGACCTGCACGTAGCAGCGCAGCGCGGCGTCGAACGGGCCCTCGCCGGCCGCCTGCCGCGCGGCGAGCAGGGCGGCGCCGCCCTTGCCGTAGACGGCGTCGAAGTACTCCTCCGTGCCCGCGAACTCGTCCATCGCGCCGCCGACGTCGCCCGGGGCGGCCAGGGCGCGGTCGAGGGACTCCTGCGACACCTGGCCGTCGACCCGCTCGGCGTAGGTGGCGAACGCCTCGTCGAGCCACGGGTCGCGGAACTGCGAGTCGCCGACCATCCCGTAGAACCACATGTGCGCGACCTCGTGCTCGAGCACCGACCGGTCGGCGCCGGCCATGAGGATCGAGCTCGGGTACTCGATGCCGCCGCCCTCGGCCGGCAGGAGCGGCACGGTGAGCGTGTCGTAGGGGAAGGCGCCGAGGCGGTCGGCGAGGTCGGTGACGGCCTCGCTGGTCCAGTCGGCGAGCTCGCCCGGGCCCACGTCGGCGCCGTCGAGCACGCCGGTGGTGATCTCGACCCCGCCGGGCGAGGTGAGCGTGGCCGTGCGGAACGGGCCGGCGGCGACGCTGACGTCGCGGGCGACCGGCTCCCGCGAGGTCCAGGTGCGCCGGCCGTCGTCGGGCGCCGAGGGCTCCTCCTGCGCGCCGGTCATCAGCACGGTGAGGTCCTCGGGCGCGTCGACGGTGACCGTGGTGTCGGCGACCGGGCTGCTCGCGGTCTCGCCCAGGACGTCGACGAACGGGTCGCGCGCCCAGCCGGCGCCGGGCTCCCACGCCAGCAGGGGGAAGCCGCTGGCCCACCAGGCGGTGCCGTCGGCCGTGCCGAGGCGCTGGAGGCCGTCACCCCCGCCGAGCGACAGGGTGAAGTCCAGCTCGACCTCGGTCGGGTCGCCCGCGGCGAGCTCGTCGTCGAGCTGCAGCACGTACAGCCCGCCCGGCGACCGCGCGCCGGCGTCCTCGTAGCCGCCCTCGCGGACGTCGTCGCCGCGCACGTCGTCGACGGTCAGCCGGCTGCCGAGCTCGGTACCGCCGGGGCCGTTGGGCACCAGCCGGAACACCATCTCGTCGGTGTCCTCGTCGGGGGTGAAGACGACGGTCTCGGTGCCGGTGACGGTGCGCAGGTCCTCCGACAGCCGGAAGGACAGGTCGACGACGGGCCGGTCGGGGTCGGGCTCGGCGCGCGGGGCGGGGCATGACGCGTCGCCGTCGCCGCTGCCGTCCCCGTCGTCGGTGGGCGCCGGATCCGACGGCGCGGCGGCCGACGGGGCGTCCTCCGCGGCGACGGTCTCGCTGAAGGAGGTGCAGCCGGAGACGAGCAGGACCGCGGCGGCCAGGGCCGCGCGCCGCAGGGTCATGCCAGGGCGACGGTGGCGCGGGCCAGCGAGAGGACCTTCTCGCCGCCGCTGGTGACCGTGAGGTCGACGCGGACCCGGCCGCCGTCGAGGACCGCCCCGACCTTCCCGCGGACGGTGACCTCGGCGCCGGTGTCGTCGTCGGGCACGACGACGGGGCGGCTGAAGCGCACCTGGTACTCGACCAGCGCGCCGGGGTCGCCGGCCCAGTCGGTGACGGCCCGGGCGGCCAGGCCCATGGTCAGCATCCCGTGGGCGATGACGCCGGGCAGGCCGACGCCGGTGGCGATCCGGTCGCTCCAGTGGATGGGGTTGAGGTCGCCGGACGCGCCGGCGTAGCGGACCAGGTCGGCGCGGGTGACGCGGTGGACCTGCTCGGGCAGCTCGGTGCCGACGGCGACGTCGGCGGCCGCCGGACGGGCGCTCACGCCGTCCCCCGGGCGACGAGGAGGGAGGTGGCGGTGCAGACGGCCTCGCCGTCCTCGGTGGCGACGTCGACCCGGGTGGTGAGCATGTCGTTGCCGGCGACGCTGCGCACGGCCTCGATCGTGGTGGTGCTGACCAGCCGGTCGCCGGCCCGGATCGGGCGGGTGTGGGTGAAGCGCTGCTCGCCGTGCACGACGCGGCTGTAGTCGAGGGCCACGTCGGGGTCGGCGATGACGACGTCGGCGGCGCCCATGGTGACCACGATGGCGAAGGTCGGCGGGGCGATCACGTCGGGGTGCCCGAGCGCCCGGGCCGCCTCGGCGTCGGTGTGCGCCGGGTCGGTGGCGCCGACCGCGGCGGCGAACTCGGCGATCTTCGCGCGGCCGACCTCGTAGACGGCGGAGGGCGGGTAGCTGCGCCCGACCAGTCCTGCGTCCAGCGCCACTCCCGCCCTCCCTGCTCCGTCCGGGACCTGCGTCAGCGGGTCTCGCGGTGGACGGTGTGCCGCTTGTCCTTGGGGCAGTACTTCTTCAGCTCGAGCCGGTCGGGGTCGTTCCGCCGGTTCTTGCGGGTGATGTAGTTGCGGTTCTTGCACTCCTGGCAGGCCAGGGTGATCTTCGGACGGACGTCGGTGGCTGCCATGGAGGCTCTCCTCGCCTTGTCTGGACCGGCCCGCCACGGGCCGGTGTGCCGCGGCGGCGGGTGCCGACACGGCGACGGACCCCGGAGGTCCGGGGTCCGTCTGGAGTAGCGGTGACCGGACTTGAACCGGTGACACAGCGATTATGAGCCGCTTGCTCTACCAGGCTGAGCTACACCGCCGGGATGACCGTGCGGCCCGGTCTGGCGACTGGACCGGCTGGTCGGAGCCCCTTTACGGAATCGAACCGTAGACCTTCTCCTTACCATGGAGACGCTCTGCCGACTGAGCTAAAGGGGCGTGCTCTGGGAGCCGTCGAGAACGATACACGACACCTCCGGGGCCTCCCGGCAGGGGTCGCCGGGGCTCCTCAGGCGCGGACGAACAGCCGGCGGTGCTGGGCGCCGGGCGCGGCCGAGCGCACGCCGGTGCGGGCCAGCAGCCAGCTCTCCAGCCGCTCGTCGGGCAGCGGCCGGCTGACCAGGAAGCCCTGCAGCTTGTCGCAGCCCATCTCGGTGAGGAGCTTGCGGGTGAGCTCGTCCTCGACGCCCTCGGCCACCACGCGCAGGCCCAGGTTGTGCGCCAGCTCGATGATCGAGCGGGCGATGAACGACTCCCCCTGGCTGGTGGACATCCCCAGCACGAAGGACTTGTCGATCTTCACCTCGTCGATCGGCAGCTGCCGCAGCTGGGACAGCGACGAGTAGCCGGTGCCGAAGTCGTCCATCGACAGCCGCAGGCCCAGCGCGTGCAGCTCGGCGAGGACGGTGCTCGAGCGCACGGAGTCGTCGACGACGCTGCCCTCGGTCAGCTCGAGGATGAGCAGCTCGCCGGGGACGCCGTGCAGCCGCAGCGCACGCTGGACGCGCTCGACGAGGTCGGGCTCGGACAGGCAGCGCGCCGAGAGGTTCACCGCGACCGACAGAGCGATGTCCTGGTCGAGCCACCGGCGGCAGCGGGCCAGGGCGAGGTCCAGCACGTGGTCGGTGAGGTCGCCGATCCGGCCGATCTGCTCGGCGAGGTGGATGAAGTCGTCGGGCGGGATGGCGCCGAAGCGCGGGTGCGCCCAGCGCACCAGCGTCTCCACCGAGACGATGTCGGAGGTCCGGGCGTCGATGATCGGCTGGAAGACGACGCTGATCTGACCGTCGGCCATCGCCTGCTCGAGCTCGGTGCCCAGCTGCAGGCGGCGCAGGCTCTGCTGGTCGAGGACCTGGTGGTAGCTGGCCACACCGGGACCGTCCGCGGCCGCGAGCAGCGCGACGTCGGCCCGCTGCATGAGCATCCCCGAGTCGGTGCCGTGCACCGGCGCGGCGGCCACGCCGATGGTCAGCGTGACCTCCAGGTCCAGCCCGGCGACGCGGGCGCGGGTGGAGGTGGCCTCGCGCAGCCGGCGGGCGGCCCGCTCGGCGGCGTCCAGGGACAGGCCCGGGAGGAGGACGGCGAACTGCTCGCCCTCCATGCGGGCCACGAGGGCGTCCGGCGGGGCGTGCTCGCGGAGCAGGCCGGCGGTGACCAGGAGCAGCTCGTCGGCGGCGGCGTGGCCGAGGGTGTCGACGATCTCGGTGAGGTTGTCCAGGCTGGCCAGCACCAGGCCCGCGCGGGCGCCGACCGGGTCGGCGGCGAGCAGCGTGTCGATCTCGACGGCGAGGCGCTGGCGGTTGGGCAGGCCGGTGAGCCGGTCGTGGTCGGCGTCGTAGCGGATCTGGGTGAGCAGCTGCTGGGCCCGGATGGCCGCGTTGACGTGGGTGAGCATCGAGTCCAGCGCCGCGCGGTCACCCTCGGAGAAGGAGATGACGTCGCTGCGCCGGTCGCAGACCTCGAGGTAGCCGGGCTCGCCGGCGGCAGTGGCGACCGGGGCACCGAGCACCTCCTGCGCGCCGCGGCGGGCGAGGGCGGCCGTCTCGGCGGCCGAGGCCCGGCCGGCGAGGACGAGCACCGGGCCGTCGGAGCCGGGCTCCAGCGCGCGGCGGCGCACCAGGTCGTCGGGGTCCCCCGGGCCGTCGTACCAGCCGGCGCCGCCGTCGGCCGCGACCACCAGCCGGGGCGCCTCGTCGAGGTAGGGCGGGAGCCACAGCGCGACCTTGTCGGCGTTGAGCAGCTCCTTGACCGCCATGGCGATCTCGAGCGACCCGTCCTCGCGCCCGGACACCGCCTCGATCCGCCGGGCGAAGTCGTAGATGCGCTCGAGTCCCTGGCCGGCCCGGGACACCTGGGCGAAGCGGCGGAAGAGGGCGATGACCGCCGCAGCGGCAGGGGCGATGAGGACGGCCGCCCAGCCGGTGAGGGTGCTGAGGAGGATGGCCACCAGCCCGACGGACACTGCGAAGGGCGCCACCACGCCGATGGGGAGCAGCAGCTCCTTCCAGAGCCGACGACTGGGGTTGCCGCCGCTGAGACGGATGGCGGCGAAGACCAGCGGCGTCCCCACGAGGTTGGCGACCATCACCGCGACGAGCAGGCACAGCCAGCTGACCGGGTCGGCGAGCGCTCCGAACGGGAGCACCCGGAGGACCGTGACGGCCGCAGCGACCTCGACGACCGAGACCGCGAGGTTGTAGACGACCTTGGCCCAGGAGTAGCGCTGCCAGGCCATGCTCGCGCCCAGTCCCAGGACACGGGCGACCGCGGCCCAGACGCCGCCGACCTCGATGAGGGCGATGGTCAGCGCGAACTCGCTCACCGACCACGCCCACGTCTGACGCCGGAACTCGACGTGCAGCGACACCATGTCCGTGACGAAGAAGGCCACGACCACGACCAGGAAGGGCACGAGCCGGAACTCGGTCGGGGCACCGGGGAAGGCCAGGACGCCGACGACGACCGCCAGGATGACACCGGCAGTGGCGATGACGCCCAGGGGTAGCGGCGTGCCGACGCGACGGGGCGTGACACGCGCGCGACTCGCCAAGGTCACCCAGTCTGTGAGAGGAGGTACGGGGCGCCGAGGCTAACAGCGCCGACGCCCCTCCCCTAGATGACCCGACCCCTCAGAGGGAGGGGGCGCGCCGGTCTCTGTGAGGACCGGCGCGGCCCGGCAGATCAGCCGTGGGTCAGGCCCACTTGGAACCGCGCGCCCACTTGGAACCGCGCGCCCACTTGGAACCGCGTGCCCACTTCGAACCCCGTGCCCACTTCGAACCGCGCTCGTTCATGACGCCTCCTCAGGCATGAAAGACAGCACTCAGACGTGCGGCTGTCACCCAGGCGCGGGGGCAGAGCGTCGTTCGTGTACGGACCGCGCCCGAGACACTCATGCCCTCACCCGGGCGAGGCAAGCACGGAGGATCACGGACGGGTGACGGCCCGTTATGTCGTCACTGACAGTCCAGATTGATCATCGGAGCGTCACCGAAACGGGTGAACGGTGTGTCGCGTGGGACGGACGGCCCTGGGGACGGGCAGCCTGCGGGAGGCTGGACGGCCCTACGCTCCGCGCCGTGCCGGCGAGGACGGACCCCGACGAGCTCGATGTCGAGCGGGGCTCGGCGCTGCCCTTCGTCCTGGTCTGCTGGCTGGTGGCGGCGGTCATGGCCCTCGGCGCGATCGCGGCGTCGGACGCCTTCCTCGAGCATCGCGACGTCCAGGCGGTCTGCGACGGCGCGGCGCTGGCCGCGGCCAACCGCGCCGACGAGGGCCGCGTCTACGCCGCCGGCGTCGGCGAGGCGCTGCCGCTGACCACCGAGACGGCCCGGGCGGCCGTCGCCGACCACCTCGCCGACGGTGGGACGGCCCTCGACTCCTGGTCGGCCGAGACCGACGGCACGGAGGTCACCGTCCGCTGCGGCCGCTCGGTGCAGATCGCCTTCGGCTGGCTCTTCCTCGGCGGCCGGCCGCTGGAGGTCGCGACCGTCGCGGGCGCCCGCGCACCGGCTCTCTGAGCACCGCCGCTCCGAGCACCGGTCCCGGACACGACAGCGGCCCCCGACCTGCTGGTCGGGGGCCGCTGCGCGTGGGTGTGGCGGGTGAAGGATTCGAACCTTCGTAGGCTAAGCCGACGGATTTACAGTCCGCTCCCATTGGCCACTCGGGCAACCCGCCGTGGTGCCACGGGAGAAGAGTACAAGACGGGCCGACGCCGGCCCGACGGGTCCCGCCCGGGCCACCCCCGCGCGGGAGGGAGGAGCAGACATGGCCGACTCGTCGTTCGACGTCGTCAGCAAGGTCGACCGCCAGGAGATCGACAACGCGCTCAACCAGGCGGGCAAGGAGCTCTCCCAGCGCTTCGACTTCCGCGGCACCAACGCGCGCATCGCCTGGGCCGGTGAGGACGGCGTCCTCCTGGAGGCCGACACCGAGGAGCGGGTGACCGCCGCGCTGGACGTCTTCAAGGACAAGCTGATCAAGCGGGGGATCTCGCTCAAGGCGCTCGACGCCGGCGAGCCCGCGGCCTCGGGCAAGGCCTACAAGCTCTCGGCGCGCATCAAGCAGGGCATCGAGTCCGACACCGCGAAGAAGATCGCCAAGATCATCCGCGACGAGGGCCCGAAGGGCGTGCAGGCGCAGATCCAGGGCGACCAGCTGCGGGTCAGCGGCAAGAAGCGCGACGACCTGCAGGCCGTGCAGCAGCTGCTGCGGGGCAAGGACCTCGACGTCGCCCTGCAGTTCGACAACTACCGCTGAGGGTCCGCCGTCCGGCACGGATCAGGGGGTGACCAGGGTCCTCCCGGATGTGCCGGACGGCGCCCGCGCGGGAGCGTGGACCCGTGCCCGCGACCGTGCTCGACGCCCCGCCCGCGCCGGTGCGCGCGGACGCGGCCGGGACGCGCCGGCCGACCGCGCCCGGCGACCGCCCGACCGTCCAGTTCGTGTGCTTCGTCCTGGTCGGCGGGTCGGCCAACCTCGTCTACGCCGCGTTGTTCCTGCTGTTCGGCCGCTTCGGCGACCAGTCGGCCAACGTCGTGGCGGTGCTGGCGTCCACGGCGCTGGCCAACGAGCTGCACCGGCGGCTGACCTTCCGCGCCGGGGACCGGGTGGGCTGGGCGACGGCGCAGTGGGCCGGCGGGGGCATCGCCGCGGTCGGGCTGGCCGTCTCCAGCCTCACGCTGGCCGCCGTCGAGGTCTGGACCGACTCCGCCGGGCCGCTGGTGTCCATCGCCGCGGTGGTCGCCGTCAGCGGCGCCGTGGGCCTGGCGCGCTTCGTCGGGCTGCGCTGGGTGCTGGTCCTGCGCCCGGGCGCGCGGCCCTGACGCCCGGCCGGCTCAGCGGCCCTCGCGGGCCATCTGCTCGAGCCGGGCGATCCGCTCCCCCATCGGCGGGTGGGTCGCGAACAGCGCCGCGAGGCCGCCGCGGCGGCAGGGCGGGGCGATCATCAGGTGGCTCTGCGCGACCAGCTGCCGCTCGGGCGGGAGCGGCCGGGCCGCCGCCTCCGCGGCGATCCGGCGCAGCGCGTCGGCCAGCGCCTGCGGGTCGCCGCACAACCGGGCGCCGTCGGCGTCGGCCTCGTACTCGCGGCCGCGGCTGACCGCCATCCGCACCATGCCCGCGGCCAGCGGGCCGAGGAGCACCAGGAGCAGGGCGCCGAGCAGCCCCTCGCCGTCGCGCTCGTCGCTGCGGCCGCCGAGCAGCGCGCTGAACGTGGCCAGGTGCGCCAGGTAGGTGACGACGGCGGCCAGCGCGCCGGCGACCGACCCGAGCAGCACGTCGCGGTTGTGCACGTGGGACAGCTCGTGGGCGAGGACGGCGCGCAGCTGACGCCGGTCGAGCAGCTCGAGGATCCCCTGCGTGCAGCACAGCGCCGCGCGGCGCGGGGTGCGGCCGGTGGCGAAGGCGTTGGGCTGGTCGGTGGGGCTCACGTACAGCCGCGGCATCGGCTGGCGCGCCTGGGTGGCCAGCTCGCGGACCACCGCGTAGAGCCCGGGCGCCTGGGTCTCGGTGACCGGGAAGGCCCGCATGGCGCGCAGCGCGAGCCGGTCGGAGCGGTACCAGGCCCAGCCGTTCACCCCGAGGGCGACGACGAGCGCCACGAGCAGCCCGGCGCGGCCGCCGACCAGCGCCCCGGCGGCGAGGACGAGACCGGCCATCAGGCCCAGCAGGAGGGCCGTCCGCACCCCGTTGTCCCAGCGCCGCACCCCTCGTGAACGGAACGACCGGGACCGCCGTTCCCCGCTCCCTCCTGCGAGGTGGCTCACGGACGGCGGCGTCCGGAATGGCGGCCGCCCGGGCCGGGTTGCGCTGGGAGAGACCCGCACCCCCGCTGGGCGCGTCGACCACGCTCCGTGATCCGCCTCACGGGACCGGCCGCGTCACCGCCACGTAACCTCGCCTGCTGGAGGTAACACGCCTGATGACTGCTCTGGACCCGTCCACCACGCCCGGCAGCTCGGCCCCCGGTGGGCTCGTGAAGAGCGTCGTCGAGCTCGACCGCGTCGTCATCCGGCTGGCCGGCGACTCGGGCGACGGCATGCAGCTGACCGGTAACCGCTTCACCAGCGAGACCGCGTCCTTCGGCAACGACCTGTCGACGCTGCCCAACTTCCCCGCCGAGATCCGCGCCCCCACGGGGACCCTGCCGGGTGTCAGCTCCTTCCAGCTGCACTTCGCCGACCACGACATCATGACGCCGGGTGACGCACCCGACGTCCTGGTCGCGATGAACCCGGCCGCGCTGCGCGCCAACCTCGCCGACCTCCCCGGCGGCGGCCTGGTGATCGCCGACAGCGACGAGTTCACCCCGCGCAACCTGGCCAAGGTCGGCTACGCCACCAACCCCCTCGAGGACGGCTCGCTCGACGGCTGGCAGGTCGTCGCGGTGCCGCTGACGAGCATGACGCTCGAGGCGCTCAAGGACTCCGGCCTGGGCAAGAAGGAGGCCGAGCGCAGCAAGAACATGTTCACCCTCGGCCTGCTGAGCTGGATGTACCACCGGCCCACCGAGGGCACCGTGCGCTTCCTCGAGCGGCAGTTCCGCCGCAAGCCCGAGATCGCCGCGGCGAACATCGCGGCCTTCCGCGCCGGCTACAACTACGGCGAGACGACGGAGGCCTTCGCGGTCTCCTACGAGATCAAGCCGGCCCCCATGGCGCCGGGCCGCTACCGCAACATCTCCGGCAACCAGGCGCTGGCCCTCGGGCTGGTCGCCGCCGGGCAGCGGTCGGGCCTGCCGGTGTTCCTCGGCGCCTACCCGATCACCCCGGCGTCGGACATCCTCCACGAGCTGTCCCGGCACAAGTCCTTCGGCGTGCGCACCTTCCAGGCCGAGGACGAGATCGCCGGCATCGGCGCGGCGCTCGGCGCCTCGTTCGGCGGTGCGCTGGGCATCACGACGACGTCGGGCCCCGGTGTCTCGCTGAAGTCCGAGACGATCGGCCTGGCCGTGATGACCGAGCTGCCGCTGGTGATCGTCGACGTGCAGCGCGGCGGCCCGTCCACCGGCCTGCCCACCAAGACCGAGCAGTCGGACCTGCTGCAGGCGATGTTCGGCCGCAACGGCGAGGCGCCGCTGCCGGTGATCGCCCCGCGCTCCCCCGGCGACTGCTTCGACGCGGCGCTGGAGGCGTCCCGGATCGCGCTCAAGTACCGGACGCCGGTCATGCTGCTGTCCGACGGCTACCTGGCCAACGGCGCCGAGCCGTGGGCGATCCCCGCCGCCGACGAGCTCCCCGACCTGCGGGTGGACTTCGCCACCGAGCCCAACGGCACCGCCGCCGACGGGACGCCGGAGTTCCTCCCCTACCTGCGCGACCCCGAGACGCTGTCCCGCCCGTGGGCCATCCCGGGCACCGCGGGCATGCAGCACCGCATCGGCGGGCTGGAGAAGGCCGACAAGAGCGGCAACATCTCCTACGACCCGGCCAACCACGACCTGATGACCCGGCTGCGGCAGGCCAAGGTCGACGGGATCGCCGCCGACATCCCGCCGACCGACGTCGACGACCCGGACGGGGACGCCCGCGTGGCCGTCATCGGCTGGGGCTCCACCTACGGGCCCATCGGGGCCGCGGTCCGCCGGATCCGGCGGTCGGGCCGGAAGGTCGCCCAGATCCACCTGCGCCACATCAGCCCGTTCCCGGCCGACCTCGGCGACGTCCTGCGCCGCTACGACCGGGTCGTGTGCCCCGAGATGAACCTCGGGCAGCTCTCGCTGCTGCTGCGCGCCAAGTACCTCGTCGACGTCCAGAGCCACACCCAGGTGCGCGGGCTGCCCTTCCGGGCCGCCGAGCTCGCCGCCGTGGTCCAGGACGTCATCGACTCCACCCCCGGAGGCCAGAAGTGACCACCTCCCCGCACGTCCACGAGCTCGGCATGCCGGGCAGCCCGATCGACGCGCGCATCCAGCAGGCGATCGCCGACTCCGTGGCCACCCAGGGCGAGAAGCAGACCGCCCTCAAGGCCAAGGACATGAAGACCGACCAGGAGGTGCGCTGGTGCCCCGGGTGCGGTGACTACGTCATCCTCAACGCGGTCCAGAGCTTCCTGCCCTCGCTGGGCATCGCCCGCGAGGACATGGTCATCGTGTCGGGCATCGGCTGCTCGTCGCGCTTCCCGTACTACATGAACACCTACGGGATGCACTCGATCCACGGCCGCGCCCCGGCCATCGCCACCGGACTGGCCGCCTCCCGGCCGGACCTGTCGGTGTGGGTCGTGACCGGCGACGGCGACGCGCTGTCGATCGGCGGCAACCACCTGATCCACGCGCTGCGCCGCAACGTGAACATGACGATCCTGCTGTTCAACAACCGGATCTACGGGCTCACCAAGGGCCAGTACTCGCCCACCAGCGAGGTCGGCAAGGTCACCAAGTCCACCCCGATGGGCTCGCTGGACCACCCGTTCAACCCGGTGTCGCTGGCCATCGGCGCCGACGCCACGTTCGTGGGCCGCGCGATGGACTCCGACCGCAAGGGCCTCACCGAGGTGCTGCGGCAGGCGGCCGAGCACGAGGGCACCGCCCTGGTGGAGATCTACCAGAACTGCAACATCTTCAACGACGGCGCGTTCGACCTGCTCAAGGACTCCTCGACCGGCCCGATGTGGACCATCCCGCTGGTGCACGGGCAGCCGCTGGTGTTCGGCCCGGACGGCGCCTCGTGCGTGGTCCGCGACGAGTTCGGCGGCCTGCGGATCGCCGAGACCAACCAGGTCGACGCGGGCGAGATCGTCGTCCACGACGCCACCCGCGAGGACCCGTCGTACGCGTTCGCGCTGTCGCGGCTGTCCAGCCAGGACCTGCGGTACACCCCGATGGGCGTCTTCCGGTCGGTGCGCAAGCCCACCTACGACCGGATGATGGCCGACCAGCTCGCCGACGCCCGCACCGAGGGCGCCGGCGACCTGGACACGCTGCTCGCGGGCAGCGACACCTGGACCGTCTCGGCCTGACGAAGGACCTCCCTGCCCCCCCACCGCTCGCACGCTCGCGGCGGGCCCCTACAGGGAGGCCACGGCCGGCCCGTCTCCCCCCGGGGAGGCGGGCCGGCCGCGTTCTGCCAGGACCCCGGCCAGCACGGGCAGCGCCCGCCGGAGCTCCGCCCGCGCCGGCGCGGCGAAGCCCAGGACCAGGCCGGCGGGCGGGTCGTGCGGACCCGGTCCGGCGAGGTGCCGGGCCAGCCCGTCGACGGCGAGCCCGCGGGCGGCGGCCGCGGCGACCACCGCCTCCTCGGCCGCGCGGTCGGGCAGCGGCACGAGCACGTGCGCGCCGGCCGGGTCGCCGGTCACCGGCACCCCCGCGCCGGCCAGCGCATCCACCACCAGCGCGCGCCGGTGGGCGAGCTCGCGCCGTAGCCGCCGCAGGTGCCGGGCGAGGTCCCCGGAGGTGGCGAGCGCGGCGAGCACCCGCTGGCCGGCCCGGCCGGGGCGGGTGCCGGTGGCGGTCCGGGCGGCGGCGACGGCGGTGCGCACCTCCGGCGGGGCCACGAGCCACCCGACGCCGAGGGTGGGGCTGAGGACCTTGCTGCTGGTGCCGAGGTGCACGACGACGTCGGGTGCGAGGGCGGCCAGCAGGGGCAGCGGGGCGACGTCGTAGCGCAGCTCGCCGTCGTAGTCGTCCTCCAGCACCCACCAGCCCTCGGCGCGCGCCCGCGCGACCAGCGCGACGCGGCGGGCGGCCGACAGCCGCCGGCCCAGCGGCCACTGGTGCGCCGGGGTGCAGTAGACGGCGGCCAGCCCGGGCGGGACGGCGTCGACGACCAGCCCGTCGCCGTCGACCGGGAGGGGCACCACCTCGACCCCGGCGGCCCGCAGCGCGCCCACGGCCCGCAGGTAGCCGGGGTCCTCCACGCCGACCCGCGCGCCGGGCGGCAGCAGGCGGGCCACCTCCGCCACCGCCGCCGACGTCCCGCCGGTGGCGAGGACCTCCTCCGGCGCGGCCGGCAGGCCGCGGTGGCGCAGCAGGTGCTCGGCGACGGCGGCCTGGAACGCCGGGTCGGCGGCGGGCTCGGGGCCGGGGTCGGGCGGGCGGTCGCCGGCGGCGCGCCAGGCCCGCCGCCAGGCGGCCGGGTCGAGGACCTCCAGGCACGGCGAGCCGGCGCGCAGGTCGACGGCCGGCCGCTCCGGCGCCGCCCGCGGCGTCCCCCGCCGGGCCGCCGCGGTGCCCGCGGGGGCCAGCCCGACGACGTAGGTGCCGGCGCCGCGGCGGCCCTCGGCCCAGCCCTCGGCGACGAGCTGGTCGTAGGCGGCGGCGGTGACCGTGCGGCTGACCCGCAGGGCCGCGGCGAGCTCGCGGGTGGAGGGCAGCCGGTCGCCCGGGCGCAGCACGCCGCCGGCGGCCGCGGTGCGCAGCGCGTCGGCGAGCTGCACGGCCAGCGGGCGGCCGGTGGCGCGGTCGAGGACCAGCGGGGGCATGTCCACGCGCGGCTCCATCCTCGAGTGGCCTGGTTGAACGGCAGGCTACTGGCCCTTACGGCAGGCCACTCCTCCGCGCAGGCTGGGACCGTGACCACCTCGACGCCCCTGTCCCCGACCCCGCGCAGCACCCTGCGGCGGCTCTCCGACCGCGCCCGCACCGACCGGGCCGACCTGTACGCCGTCCTCGACGCGGGCCTCGTCGGGCACCTCGGGATCGTGCTGGGCGGCGCCCCGGTCGTGCTGCCGACCGGCTACGGGCGCGACGGCGACACCTTGTACCTGCACGGGTCCACCGGCGCGGCGACGCTGCGGGCCGCCGCGGGCGGGGCGCCGGTGTGCTTCACGGTCACCCACCTCGACGGGATCGTGTACGCGCGCTCGGCCATGCACCACTCGATGAACTACCGCTGCGCCGTCGTGCACGGGACCGCCCGGCCGGTCACCGACCCCGACGAGCGGCTGCGCGCCTTCGCCGTGCTCACCGAGCACCTGGCGCCGGGGTCGTGGGCGGCCACCCGGCAGCCGTCGCGGAAGGAGGCCGCCGCGACGGCGGTGCTCGCGCTGGACCTGACCGAGGCCAGCGTCAAGGTGCGCACCGGCCCGCCCGGCGACGACGAGGCCGACCTGGCGCTGCCCGTGTGGGCCGGCGTGCTGCCGCTGCGCACCGTCGTCGGCGAGCCCGAGCCCTGCCCGCTGCTCCCCGAGGGGACGCCGGTGCCCGACCGCGTCCTCAGCCGGCGGGCGTGACGCCATGACACCGTCGGCCTACCGGCCGACACCGCGGCCAGGTGCCGTCCCCCGGCCGCGCTGAGCCGGACCCGCCGCGCCTGCGCGGACCCTCCGGGCCCACTCGGCGCGGCGACCGCTACGCGGGTGTGACGCGGAGGAGGCGGTCGTCGCCCTCGCCGTTGTCGGTCGTCAGGTAGAGCGCGCCGTCGCCGCCGAGCACGGGGGTGCGCACGCGCCCGTAGGTGTCCTCGAGCTCGGGCACCCGGAACTGCTCGACCAGCCGGCCGTCGTCGACCCGCAGCGCCAGCACGCCGGTGTCCTTCTGCACGCCGACGACCAGCACGCCGTCGTAGCCGCCCCACTGCGGGCCGCTGAGGAACTCCGCGCCGCTGGTGGCGATCGTCGGGTCGCCGGAGGACCAGACGGCGGCGAGCGCGCCCGGGATGCCCGGGTCGGTCATGGGCACGCTCTCGTCGTACCCGCCGCCGGCACCGTCGGGGTCCCAGCCGTAGTTGCCGCCGGGCACCGAGAGGTTGACCTCGTCGTCACGGTCGGAGCCCTGCTCGGCGGTGTAGACGGCGCCGGTGCCCGGCTGGACGGCGATGCCCTGCACGTTGCGGTGCCCGTAGCTGAGCACCAGCCGGGTCTCGGGGTCGGCGTCGCCGGCGAAGGGGTTGCCCGCGGCCGGCCCGCCGGTGGACGGGTCGACCCGCAGCACCTTGCCGGCCAGCGTGCCGAGGTCCTGCGGGTTGCCGCCGACGGCGTTGTCGCCGGTGCCGACCAGCAGTGCGCCGGTCGGGTCGAAACGCACCCGGCAGCCGCCGTGCCGGCCCGAGGACTCGTTGACCGGGATGTCGCCGACGAGCGGGTCGGCGACGCGGGTGGCGCGTGTCCAGGAGTCGTCGACGGTCCAGGCGACCACCTGGATCTCCGCGCCGCCGTCCTCCTCGACGCCCTGGCAGGTGTAGAAGCGCCGGTCGTCGGCGAAGGCGGGGCTGAGCACCAGGCCCATCAGCCCGGTCTCGCCGTCGGCGAAGAGGTCGGAGAAGTCGGCGTCGAGCCCGCGGGCGGTGCCGTCGGGCAGGACGGCGGTGAGGCCGCCGCCGCGCTCGTCGAGCAGCAGCGTCCCGTCGGGCGCCCGGGCGACGTCCCAGGGGTGGTCGAGGCCGTCGAGGACGGTCTCCACCTGCAGCGCGGGGAGCGCCGCCGGGCTGGGAGCCCCGGCGTCGGGGACGTCGGTGGCCCCCTTGTCCTCCTGCCCGCCGGGCAGGTCGCCCGTCCCTCCGGTGTCGCCGGCGGAGCAGCCGGCGAGCACGAGGACGGCGGCCAGCAGCGCGGCGCGGGGAGACCTCACCCCGCCGAGCATCCCCGGGAACGGCGGACGACGCCGTCCGCGCTCAGCTGGTGCGGGTGACCACGTAGTCGCACATGGCCGCGAGCGCGTCGCGGACCTCGCCGGCCGGCACGCCCGCCAGCGACGCCTGCGCCCGGTCGGCGTACTCGCGCAACACCCCGCCGGCCCGCTCCAGGGCCGCGGACGAGCGCAGCAGCGCCAGCCCCTCGGCGTGCTCGCCGTCGTCGGACAGCGGGCGGGAGACCAGCTCGCGCAGCCGCGCGTCGGCCGGGTCGTTCCCGGCCAGCGCGATGAGCGCCGGCAGCGTGGCGATGCCCTCGCGCAGGTCGGTGCCCGGCGACTTGCCCGAGGTGCCGTCGGTGACGATGTCGAGCAGGTCGTCGGAGAGCTGGAAGGCCACGCCGACCTCCTCGCCGAAGCGGGTCAGCGCCTCGACCAGCCCGGGCTCGACGCCGGCGAAGCTCGCACCGAAGCGCGCGGAGGTGGCCACGAGCGAGCCGGTCTTGTCGGCCAGCACCTCGAGGTAGTGCGCCACCCGGTCCTCGCCGGGCCTGGCGCCGACGGTCTCCCGGATCTGACCGGTGACCAGCCGCTCGAAGGTGCGCGCCTGGATCCGCACCGCCTCGGGGCCGAGGTCGGCGAGGATGTCCGACGCGCGGGCGAAGAGCAGGTCGCCGGTGAGGATGGCCACGCTGTTGGTCCAGCGGCTGTTGGCGCTCTGCGCCCCGCGGCGCACGTCGGCCTCGTCCATGACGTCGTCGTGGTACAGCGTCGCGAGGTGGGTGAGCTCGCAGACGACGGCGGCCTGCACCACCTCGGGCGCCCGCGCGTCGCCGAGGTGCGCGGCGAGCAGCGCCAGCATCGGCCGGAACCGCTTGCCGCCGGCGGCCATCAGGTGCCCGGCGGCCTCGGAGACGAAGGGGTGCTCGCTGGCGACCGCGGTGGCCAGGGTGGCCTCCACGCGGGACAGGCCCTCGGCGAGGGACTCGCCGAGGGCCCCCGACGGGAGCCAGGGGCCCATCGTGGAGGCGGGGGTCGCGATGCGGTGCCAGACCTCGGCCGGGGCGATCCCGTCGACGGCGGCACGGGGTCCGGTCATCAACCGACGAAGATAGCCGCCCGATCGGCCAGTCCGAGCACCGCCCCGGGGACGACGCCCAGGACCAGCGTGGCCGCGGCGGTCACCGCGAGCACGATCGTCGTGGGCATGCCGGGCACGCCGACCGTCGGGCCGTCGGCCGCCGGCTCGGAGAAGTACATGAGCACGATGACCCGCAGGTAGAAGAACGCCGCGATCGCGCTCGCGAGCAGCGCCACCAGGGCCAGCGGCCAGGCGCCGTCCTCGATCGCCGCCCGGAACACCGCGAACTTGCCGGTGAAGCCGCTGGTCAGCGGGATCCCGGCCAGCGCCAGCAGGAAGAGGCTCATGACGGCGGCGGTGAGCGGCGAGCGCTGCGCCAGCCCCGCCCACTGCGACAGGTGGGTGGCCTCGCCGTCGCCGCTGCGGATCAGGGTGAGGACGGCGAACGCGCCGAGCGTCGTCGTCCCGTAGGCCAGCAGGTAGAACAGCACCGCCGGCAGCCCGGAGCCGGCCGGGTCGCCGGCGGCCGGGAAGCCCACGACGCCGACGAGCAGGAACCCGGCGTGCGCCACCGACGAGTAGGCGAGCATCCGCTTGAGGTCGGTCTGGGTGAGGCCGAGCACCGCGCCCACCACCATCGACACGATCGCGACGCCGTAGACCAGCGGCCGCCACGTCCACTCCTCGGTGCCGAAGGCGACGTAGAGCAGGCGCAGGATCGCCCCGAAGGCCGCGACCTTGGTGCAGGCGGCCATGAAGGCGGTGACCGGGGTGGGAGCGCCCTGGTAGACGTCCGGCGTCCAGGTGTGGAAGGGCGCCACGCTGGCCTTGAACAGCAGGCCCACGACCAGCAGCGCCAGCCCGAGGACCAGCAGGGTGTCACTCTGCCCCGCGCCCACGGCGTCGCGGACGGCCGACAGCCGCACGCTGCCGGTGGCGCCGTAGACCAGCGCCAGGCCGTAGAGGAAGAACGCCGACGCGAAGGCGCCGAGCAGGAAGTACTTGACCGCCGCCTCCTGCGACAGCAGCCGCCGCCGGCGGGCCAGGCCGCTGATCAGGTACAGCGGGAGGCTGAGCACCTCGAGCGCGACGAACATGACCAGCAGGTCGTTCGCCGTGACGAACAGCATCATGCCGCCGACGGCGAAGGTGGCCAGCGGGTAGACCTCGGTCTGCACCCGCTGGACGGTCAGCAGCTCCCGGTCGCGGGCGCTGCCCGCCGGCACCGCCGCCGACACGACGAACGCCGACCGCGCGGGGTCGAGGTTGCGCTCGGCGAACAGCAGCACCGACAGCGCGCCCAGCCCGGCGATGGTCGCCTGCAGGAACAGCCCGGCGCCATCGACGGCGAGCGCGCCGCCGGCGGTCACCTCCCGGGTGCCGGCCAGCAGCAGCGTGGTGACCAGCCCGCCGAGCATGCCGACCAGCGCGACGCCGACCTGCACGGGATGGCGGCTCTCGCGCGGGCCGAACGCCTCCACCAGCACGCCGACGCAGGCCGCGCCCAGGACGAACAGCAGCGGCGCCAGCGCGGCGAAGGACAGGTCGGGTGCCTCGATCGGCATCAGTCGGTCCCCTCGGACGGTGCGGACCCGGCGCCGACGTCGCTCATCGTCGCGGCGACGGCGGGCTCGATCAGCCGGATCAGCGGCTGCGGGTAGACGCCGAGGACGAGGACCAGCGCCACCAGCGGGGCGACGACGAGGGTCTCGCGGCGGGTGAGGTCGTACATCCGCGAGGCCCCGCCGGACCGGGCCGGGGCGGGCGCGGTCAGGGTCGCCGTCGCGCCGTGGGCGCCGTGGCCGCCACCGGCCGGGGCCGCCGTCGCGCCGTGCCCGGCACCGGCCGGGGGCGCCGTCGCGCCGTGCGGGGCGGCTCCGCCCGCGGCGCCGTCCGCGGCGTCGTCGGCGGCGTCACCGGCCGGGAACAGCACGCCGCGCGGCGGGCCGTGCATCGTCCGTTGGTAGAGCAGCAGCACGTACAGCGCGGCCAGGATGATGCCGACGGTGGCCAGCACGGTGAACACCGGCCGGGTCGGGAACGAGCCGATGAGCACCAGGAACTCGCTGACGAAGCTGTTGGTGCCCGGCAGGGCCAGCGAGGCGAGACCGGCGACCAGGAAGACGCCGGCCAGCTTCGGCGCCCGCGAGGCGACGCCGCCGTAGTCGCCGACCAGCCGCGAGCCGCCGCGGGCGATGAGCATCCCGACCACGAGGAACAGCAGGCCCGTCGCGATGCCGTGGTTGACCATGTAGAGCACCGCGCCGGTGCCGGCCTCGGTGGTGAAGGCGAAGACACCGAGCGCGATGAACCCGAAGTGGGCGATCGAGGTGTAGCTGACCAGCCGCTTCATGTCCGTCTGCCCCATCGCGAGCAGCGCCGCGTAGAGGACGCCGGCGACGGCGAGCACGAGCACCAGCGGGGCGAACTCCCGCGACGCCTCCGGGAACAGCGGCAGGCAGTAGCGCAGGAAGCCGAAGGTGCCGACCTTGTCGAGCACGCCGACCAGCAGCACCGCGCCGCCGACCGGGGCCTCGGCACCGGCGTCGGGGAGCCAGGTGTGCAGCGGCACCAGCGGCGCCTTGATCGCGAAGGCGACGAAGAAGCCGAGGAACAGCAGCCGCTGCACGCCGGGGTCGATGTCGAGCTGGCGCAGCGACTCGAAGGCGAAGGTGCCCTCCCCCGCCGCCTCGCTGACCACGTACAGGCCGATGACCGCGGCGAGCATGACCAGCCCGCCGACCAGGCTGTAGAGGAAGAACTTCACCGCCGCGTACTGCCGGCGTGGGCCGCCGAAGCTGCCCACGATGAAGTACATCGGGACGAGCATCGCCTCGAAGAAGACGTAGAAGAGGAAGACGTCGGTGGCGGCGAAGACGCCGACCATGCACGCCTCGAGCAGCAGCAGCCAGGCGAAGAAGGTGCGCATCGACCGGTTGGGCGGCGCGGTGTCCTCCCACGAGGCGAGCACGACGACCGGCACGAGGACGCCGACCAGCAGCAGCATCACCAGCGCGATGCCGTCGACTCCGAGGGCGAAGTCGACGCCGAAGCCGGGGATCCAGGGCACCGAGGTGGTGAGCTGGAACCGGTCGCCGCCGGGGTCGAACGCGACGGTGGCGAGCACCGCCAGGACCAGCACCACCAGGCTGACGCCCAGCGCGAGCTGCCGGGCGGTCGCCGTCCGGTGCTTCGGCAGCCCGGCGACGACGGCGGCGCCCACCGCGGGCACCACCACCATCGCCACGAGCAGCAGCGAGTCGCTCACGCCGTCTCCCCCTCCAGGGCCGTGGACCTGCGCCCGCTCATCCCGCCGTCACCGCCAGCAGCGCCCCGGCCACGACCACCGCGCCGCCGAGCATCCCGAGCGCGTAGGAGCGCACGAAGCCGGTCTGCGCCCGGCCCAGCCGCGACGACGACCCGCCGAGCGTGGCGGCCAGGCCGTTCACCGCGCCGTCGACCCCGCGGTTGTCCACCCACACCAGCGCGCGGGTCAGCCACTGTCCCGGGCGCATGAACACCGCCTCGTTCACCGCGTCGGCGTACAGCGACCGCCGGGCCGCGCGGGTGACCGGCGAGACGCGGACCGGCGCCACCTCGGGCACCTCGCGGCGGCCGACGAACAGCCAGGCCGCGAGCACGCCCACCGCCATCACCGCGGTGACCACCACCCCGACGACGGCCGGCGCGACGACGTGCTCGGCCTCCTCGGGGACGCCGAACACCGGCTCGAGCCAGTCGCCGAGCGGCGCGGCGACGACGAGCAGGAAGCCCGCGGCCACCGACCCGATCGCCAGCAGCACCATCGGCGCGGTCATCACGGACGGCGACTCGTGCGGGTGCTGCCCCTCGGTCCACCGCGGCCGGCCGAGGAACGTCATGATCATCAGCCGGGTCATGTAGAACGCGGTCAGCCCGGCCCCGAGGACGGCGACCCCGCCGAGCAGCCAGCCCGCCCAGTCGCCGCGGTCCAGCGCCGCCTCGATGATCGCGTCCTTGGTCCAGTAGCCGGACAGGAACGGGAAGCCGATCAGCGCCAGGTAGCCCAGGCCGAACGTCACGAAGGTGACCGGCAGCTTGCGCGCCAGCCCGCCGAAGCGGCGCATGTCCACCTGGTCGCCCATCGCGTGCATGACCGACCCGGCGCCGAGGAACAGCCCGGCCTTGAAGAAGCCGTGGGTGAGCAGGTGCGCGATGGCCGCCGCGTAGCCGACGGGGCCGAGCCCGACGGCCAGGAACATGTAGCCGATCTGGCTGACCGTGGAGTACGCGAGCACCTTCTTGATGTCGTCGTACGCGCAGCCGACGATCGCGCCGTAGAGCAGCGTGACCGCGCCGACGGCGAGGACGACGGCCCGGGCGGTGGGCGTGAGGTCGTAGATCGGCGCGGACCGGGCGATGAGGTAGACGCCGGCGGTGACCATGGTGGCGGCGTGGATGAGCGCCGACACCGGCGTCGGGCCCTCCATGGCGTCGGGCAGCCACGCCTGCAGCGGGACCTGGCCGGACTTGCCGCACGCGCCGAGCAGCAGGAGCAGGCCGAGCGCCGTCAGCGTGCCGCCGGCCAGGGCGCCCACCCCGCCGAAGACGCCCTCGTAGGAGACCGTCCCGAGCTGGGCGAACATCACGAAGATCGCGATCGCCAGGCCGACGTCGCCGACCCGGTTCATCACGAACGCCTTCTTGGCGGCGGTGGCCGCGGCCGGGCGGTCGTGCCAGAAGGCGATGAGCAGGTAGGACGCGAGGCCCACGCCCTCCCAGCCGACGTAGAGCGCCACGTAGTTGTCGCCGAGGACGAGCAGCAGCATCGCCGCGACGAACAGGTTCAGGTAGGCGAAGAACCGGCGGCGGCGCGGGTCGTGCGCCATGTAGCCGATCGAGTAGACGTGGATGAGCGCGCCCACGCCCGTGATCAGCAGCATGAAGGTCGCCGACAGCGGGTCGACCAGCAGGCCGGCCTCGACGTCGAGCGACCCGGCCGAGACGAAGGTGAACAGGTCGACGTCGACGACGCGCTCGTCGAGCCCGGCCAGCTGCACCGTGCACAGCAGCGCGAGGACGAACGCGGCGACGACGGTCGCCGTCCCCAGCAGGTGGCCCCAGCGGTCGGTGCGCCGCCCGCCGAGCAGCAGCACCGCGGCGCCGAGCAGCGGCAGCGCGATGACCAGCCAGGAGGACGACAGCAGCCCCGAGGCCGCGACGGTGTCCATGGGTGCGCCGGCTCCCGTCAGTACTTCAGCAGGTTGGCGTCGTCGACCGACGCCGACCGGCGCGTCCGGTAGATCGACATGATGATCGCGAGCCCGACGACGACCTCCGCCGCGGCGACGACCATGACGAAGAACGCCATGATCTGGCCGTCGACGGTGCCGGTGGCCCGCGCGAAGGTGACCAGCGTCAGGTTGACCGAGTTGAGCATCAGCTCGACGCACATGAACACGACGATCGCGTTGCGGCGCACCAGGACGCCGACCGCGCCGATGGTGAACAGGATCGCCGCCAGCACCAGGTAGTGCGTGAGGGTCATCGTTCGGTCTCCGGGCTGCCGAGGGCGGCGTCGGGGCTGCCGAGCTGGGCCCGGCCGGTGGGGCGGGGCATCTGGTCGGCCTCCTGCGCCTCGATGCCGGTGGCCAGGCTGTCCTCGGCCGTGCGGCCGTCGGGCAGCAGCGCGCCGACGGCGACGGAGTTCGCCCGCGCGAACACGCCGGGGCCGGGCAGCGTCTGCGGCCGGTCGCCGAGGAAGCGGGCCCGCGAGAGCTCCTTCTGCGTCTGCCGGGTGCCGGGCTCCCGCTCGATGTGGGCGAGCACCATCGCGCCGACCGCGGCGGTGATCAGCAGCGCGCTGGTCACCTCGAAGGCGAGCAGGTAGCGGGTGAACAGCAGCTCGGCGATCGCCTCGATGTTGCCCACGCCGCCGGCGTCGGCCAGGCCGCCGGCGGGGATGTCCTCGGTGGCCCGCGCGATGCCCGCGCCGACCAGCCCGGCGAAGCCGACGCCGAGCACGGTGGCGGCGACCCGCTGCCCGCGCAGCGTCTCGACCACCGAGTCGGAGGAGTCGCGCCCGACCAGCATGAGCACGAAGAGGAACAGGATCATGATCGCGCCGGTGTAGACGATGATCTGCACCGCGCCGAGGAACGGCGCCTGCTGGACGACGTAGAAGACGCCGAGCGCCAGCATCGTGTTGACCAGCCACAGCGCCGAGTGGACGGCGTTGCGGCTGAACACCATCCCCAGCGCCCCGGCCAGCGCGACCGGCCCCAGGATCCAGAAGACGACGGCCTCGCCGGTGCCCAGCTGCGTGGTGGTGTCCGCCGCCGCGGCGAGCACGCTCATGCCCGCTCCGCCGTGACCGGCTCGGCGGCGGACCCGGCCTCGGGCTCGCGCACGTAGTACGCCTTCTCGTCGTCGCCGAGGCGCATCGCGTGCGGCGGGGCCTCCATGCCGGGCAGGAGCGGCGCCATGAGCTGCTCCTTGGTGTAGATGAGGCTCTGCCGGTCGTCGTCGGCGAGCTCGAAGTCGTTGCTCATCGTCAGCGAGCGGGTGGGGCAGGCCTCGATGCACAGCCCGCAGAAGATGCAGCGCAGGTAGTTGATCTGGTAGACGGCGCCGTACCGCTCCCCCGGCGAGTAGCGGGCGTCCTCGGTGTTGTCGCCGCCCTCGACGTAGATGGCGTCGGCCGGGCACGCCCAGGCGCACAGCTCGCAGCCGACGCACTTCTCCAGGCCGTCGGGGTGCCGGTTGAGCACGTGCCGGCCGTGGTAGCGCGGCTTGGTCACCTTCGGGACCTCGGGGTACTGCTCGGTGGTCACCTTCTTGAACATCTGGGCGAAGGTGACGCCGAAGCCCTGCCCGGGCGCGGGCAGCAGGCTGCGCCGGGCGGGCGCCGCGCCGCCGTCGCGGCCGGCCCGCTCGACCTCGCCGCCGGGGCGCCCGGCCGCGCCGGCCCCCGCGGGGGTGGGCTCAGTCATCGCTGTCCTCCTGTGGGCTGGTGGCGGTGGCGCCCGCGGTGCCGCCGGCTCGGCGGCCGGTGCCGACGACCCCGCCCTCGGACCGGCGGGCGCCCACGGGCGCGGCGCGCCGCAGCCGGGGCGACGGCGGGACGGTGAGGTCCATCGGCGGGACCGGGAACCCGCCCTCGGCGCGGGCGGGCCCGGTGCGCTGCGCCGGGCGGGTGCGCGGCCCGGCCGGCGGCAGCACGTCGGGCTCGGGGTCGACGGCGTGCACCCCGCCGGCCGCGGCCTCCTCGGCCATGAGCCGGGTGTCGCGGTTGCTGGCCCGGCTGGCGATCGACAGGCCGAGCAGCACCACCAGGGCGATCGGCACGCCGACGAAGACGGCCACCTCGCCGGTGGACAGGTCGGCCTCGCGGGAGACGGTGCGCATCGTGGCGACGGCGAGGATCCACACCAGCGCCGTCGGGACGAGCACCTTCCACCCGAACCGCATGAACTGGTCGTAGCGGAGCCGGGGCAGCGTGCCGCGCAGCCAGATGAAGACGAACAGCGCCAGGCAGACCTTGAGGAAGAACCACAGCATCGGCCACCAGCCGGAGTTGGCGCCGTCCCAGATCGACAGCGGCCACGGGGCCCGCCAGCCGCCGAGGAACAGCGTCGCGGCCAGGGCCGAGACGGTGACCATGTTGATGTACTCGGCGAGGAAGAACAGCGCGAACTTCAGCGACGAGTACTCGGTGTGGAACCCGCCGACCAGCTCGGACTCGGCCTCGGGGAGGTCGAAGGGCGCCCGGTTGGTCTCGCCGACGACGGCGATGGCGTAGATGACGAAGCTGACCGGCAGCAGCACGGCGTACCAGCCGGGGCCGGTGAACTCGAAGCCGAAGAAGGACAGCTGCGTGCCGTCGGCCTGCGCCGCCACGATCTCCGACGTCGACATCGTGCCGGCGTAGAGGAACACCGCGACGATCGACAGCCCCATCGCGATCTCGTAGCTGACCATCTGCGCGGCGCTGCGCAGGCCGCCGAGCAGCGGGTAGGTGGAGCCCGACGCCCAGCCGGCGAGCACGATGCCGTAGACGCCCATCGCCGAGCAGGCGAGCACGACGAGCACGCCGATGGGGGCGTCGGTGAGCTGCAGCGGCGTGCGCTCGCCGAAGATGCTCACCGTCGGCCCGAGCGGGATGACCGAGAAGGCCAGGAACGCCGGGACGGCGGCGATCACCGGGGCCAGGAAGTACACCGGCTTGTCGGCGAGCGCCGGCATGATGTCTTCCTTGAAGGCGAGCTTCAGCCCGTCGGCGAGGCTCTGCAGCGACCCGCGCGGCCCGACCCGGTTGGGGCCGACCCGCTGCTGCATCCGCGAGACGACCTTGCGCTCGAAGACGATCGCGAACAGCGTCATCAGCACGAGCACGACGAAGACGCCGACGATCTTGATGAGCACGATCCACCAGACGTCGGACCCGAAGTCCTCGAGCGTCGGCTGGTCGGGTGCGGCGAGCAGCATCAGGCCGCCCCTCCGGTGCCGAGGCGGACCAGGCCGCCGGGGGCGGTGCCGAGGCCGGCGCGGACCTCGCTGCCGGGTGAGCGCATGGGCAGCCACACGATGCCGTCGGGCATCTCGGTGACCAGCACCGGCAGCGTCACCGAGCCGGTCGCGCCGGTGACGGTGAGCGGGTCGCCGTCGGCCAGGCCGAGCCGGGCGGCCGCCTCCGCGCCGATGCGGGCCACCGGCGGGCGGGCGGTGCCGGCGAGCTCGGGCTCGTCGCGCTGCAGGGTGCCGACGTCGAGCAGCTGCCGCCACGAGGCCAGCAGCGCCTCGCCGTCGGCGGGCTCGGGCGCCACGGCGGGGGCGACGTCGAGACCGGCGCCGTCGGCGCGGGTGCCGGTGTCGCCCAGGGCGGCGAGCTCCGCGCGGGCCGCCTCGGGCGTGGGCAGCCGCAGGTCGGCGTCCATGAGGTCGGCCAGGCCGTGCAGCACCCGGCCGTCGGGCAGCTGCCCGGTTCCGTGCAGCGTGGCGTCGAAGGACCGCACCCGGCCCTCCCAGTCGAGGTAGCTGCCGGCCTTCTCGGGCGCCGCGGCCACCGGCAGGACGACGTCGGCGTGCTGGGTGACGGCGGAGGGCCGCTGCTCGAGGCTGACGACGAAGCCCGCGGCGGCCAGCGCGGCCTCGGCCAGCGCCGGGTCGGGCAGGTCGGCGGGGTCGACGCCGCCGACGAGCAGGCCGGCGAGCCGGCCGTCGCGGGCGGCGGTGAGGATCCCGGTGGTGTCGCGGCCCGGCGTGGCCGGCAGGTCGGCCGGGTCGACGCCCCACAGCGCGGCGACCTCGGCCGCGGCCACCGGGTCGGCGACCGGGCGGCCGCCGGGCAGCAGCCCCGGCAGCGCGCCGGCCTCCACCGCGCCGCGCTCGCCGGCCCGCCGCGGCACCCAGGCCAGCCGGGCGCCGGTGGCGCGGGCGAGGGCGGCCAGCGCGGTGAACGCGCCGGGCACCTCGGCCAGGCGCTCGCCGGCCAGGACCACCGTGCCGGGCAGCCGCAGCGCCTCGACCGCCGGGCCGCCCCAGCTGCCCTCGGCCAGCGCGCCGAGCGCGCGGGCCTCGTCGCCGGGTCGGGTGACCAGCACGGTGGCCTGGAGCTTCTGCGCCGCGCGGGTGGCGAACGGCGCGAGGTCGTAGACGGTGAGCGACCCCGTCCGCACGGCCTTGCGCAGGCGCAGGAAGACGATGGGCGACTCCTCCTCCGGCTCGAAGCCGGCCAGCAGCACCGCCGGTGCGGCCGCGAGGTCGTCGTAGGTGACCGCGTCCCGGCCGGGGCCGGTGCCCGCCACGTGCGCGGCCAGGAACGCCTGCTCCTCGGGCGAGTGCGCGCGGGCGCGGGCGTCGACGTCGTGGGTGCCCAGCACCACGCGGGCGAACTTCGCGTAGGCGTAGGCGTCCTCGACCGTCAGCCGGCCACCGGGCAGCACGCCGACGCCGCCGGCCGCGCGGGCCGCGCGCAGCCCCTCGGCCGCGGCGGCCCAGGCCTCCGGCCAGGACGCCGGCTCCAGGACCCCGTCGCGGCGGACCAGCGGGGTGGTCAGCCGGTCGTTGCTGGTGGCGTAGCGGTACGCGAAGCGGCCCTTGTCGCAGGTCCACTCCTCGTTGACCGCCGGGTCCTCGCCGGCCAGCCGGCGCATGACCTTCCCGCGCCGGTAGTCAGTGCGCATCGAGCAGCCCGACGAGCAGTGCTCGCAGACCGACGGCTCGCTGCGCAGGTCGAACGGCCGCGAGCGGAACCGGTACTGCGCGCTGGTGAGCGCGCCGACCGGGCAGATCTGCGTGGTGTTGCCCGAGAAGTAGGAGGAGAACGGCTCGTCCTGGTCGACGGCGACCTGCTCCAGGGCGCCCCGCTCGAACAGCTCGATGAACGGGTCGCCGGCCACCTGCTGGGAGAACCGGGTGCAGCGGGCGCACAGCACGCAGCGCTCGCGGTCGAGCAGGATCTCGGTGCTGATCGGCAGCGGCTTGGGATAGGTCCGCTTGACGTCGACGAACCGGGTCTCGCCGCGGCCGTTGCTCATCGCCTGGTTCTGCAGCGGGCACTCGCCGCCCTTGTCGCAGACCGGGCAGTCCAGCGGGTGGTTGATCAGCAGCAGCTCCATCGTGCCCTGCTGCGCCTTGTCGGCGACCGCGCTGGTCAGCTGCGTCTTCACCGCCATGCCGTCGGTGACCGGCATGGTGCAGGAGGCCACCGGCTTGCGCTGGCCCTCCACCTCCACCAGGCACTGCCGGCAGGCGCCGACGGGGTCGAGCAGCGGGTGGTCGCAGAACCGCGGGATCTGGATGCCGACCATCTCGGCCGCCCGGATGATGAGCGTCCCCTTGGGCACGGCGACGTCGAAGCCGTCGATGGTGCAGTGGACGGCGTCGGGCGGGGTGTGCGGTCCGGGGACGCCGGGCGGGACGGCCGCCGCGGGCTCCGGGCTCACGGGGATCACGGTCACGAGGCGACTCCGACGGGCTCGAGGCGCAGGGAGCGGCCCAGGCGGGCCTGCTCCTCGGGCGGCAGCAGGGCGACGTAGTCGTCGCGGAAGTACTTGAGCGAGCTGGTGATGCAGCTGGTCGCGCCGTCACCGAGGGCGCAGAACGAGCGGCCGAGGATGTTGTCGCAGGTGTCGGTCAGCAGGTCGAGGTCGGCGGCGGTGCCGGAGCCGTCGACGAGGCGCTGCAGCACCTGCACCAGCCAGTAGGTCCCCTCGCGGCACGGGGTGCACTTGCCGCAGGACTCGTGCGCGTAGAACTGGGTGAACCGCAGGGTGGCCTCGACGATCGAGTCGGTCTCGTCGAACACCATGAGCGCGGTGGTGCCGAGCATGGAGCCCGCGGCGGCCACGGAGTCGAAGTCGAGCGGGACGTCGAGGTGCTCGGCGGTGAAGTACGGCGTCGACGAGCCGCCCGGCGTCCAGAACTTGAGCTCGTGCCCGGCGCGCACGCCGCCGGCCATCTCCAGCAGCTCGCGCATGGTGGTGCCCATCGGGGCCTCGTACTGGCCGGGGCGGTTCACCCGGCCCGAGAGCGAGTAGATCTTCGGCCCGGGCGACTTCTCCGGCCCGAACTCCTTGAACCACTCGGCGCCGCCGCGGACGACGAACGGCACGGTGGCCAGCGTCTCCACGTTGTTGATCACCGTCGGGGCGCCGTACAGGCCGGCGACCGCGGGGAACGGCGGCTTGAGCCTCGGCTGGCCGCGGTAGCCCTCGAGCGAGTCGAGCAGCGCCGTCTCCTCGCCGCAGATGTAGGCACCCGCGCCGGCGTGCACGACCAGCTCCAGGTCCCAGCCCGAGCCGAGGACGTCGCTGCCGAGGTAGCCGGCCGCGTAGGCCTCCTCGACGGCGGACACCAGCCGCCGGTGGGCGTGCACGGCCTCGCCGCGGACGTAGATGACGGCGAACCGGCAGCGGATCGCGTACGCCGAGATGATCACGCCCTCCACCAGGGAGTGCGGGTCGGTCATCATCAGCGGCAGGTCCTTGCAGGTGCCCGGCTCCCCCTCGTCGGCGTTGACCACGAGGTACTTGGGCATCGCGGCGGGCCCCGTGGGCGTCTCCCCGGGCTTGGGCTGCGGGATGAAGCTCCACTTCATGCCGGTGGGGAAGCCCGCGCCGCCGCGGCCGCGCAGGCCGGAGTCCTTGACCAGGGAGACCAGCTCGTCGGGCTGCATGGTCAGCGCGGTGCGCAGCGCCGAGTAGCCGCCGAGGGACTCGTAGGTGGACAGCCGCCAGGGCTGGTCGGCGCCCCAGCGCGAGGTGAGGACGGGGGTGAGGGGCATGGGTCAGGCCTCCCGGGTCGCGGGCCCCTGGCCGGAGGTGCCCGGCTCGGTGCCCGCGGGGGTGTCGGGGGTGGGACGGGGGCCGCCGGGGGTGCGGCGGCCGTACTCGGTGCCCTCGTCGGGGTGCGCCTGCGCGGCGCCGGCCCGCTCGGCGGGGTTGTCGGCCGCGGCGACGCGGGCGTCGGCGGCCTCCTTCTCGGGCGTCTCGCCCGTGCGGCCCGACGGCGCGACGGTGTCGGCGGGCTCGCCGGCGTCGGCGGGCTCCGGCTCGGGGCCGGTCATCGGCGGCGCGGACTCGCCGCGCTCGGCGGCGAGCCGGACGCCGGCCAGCGTCGGGCCCCACTCCCCCGGCGCGTCGACGGCGGCCGCGGCGGCCGTGGCGTCGGCGTGCTGGGAGAAGCCGGCGAGCTGGCGGGAGACGCCGCGGAAGTCGGTGAGCGGCGCGCCCCGGGTGGGGTGCGGCTTCTCGCCGCGCCGCAGCGCCGCCACCAGCGCGCGGGCGCTGTCGACGTCCTGCTGGTCGTAGAACTCGTAGTCGACGGTGACCACGGGCGCGTAGTCGCAGGCCGCCAGGCACTCGGCGTGCTCGAGGGTGACCGACCCGTCGGCGGCGGTCTCGTCGTGGTGGACGCCGAGGTCGTCGGACAGGGCGTCCATGATCCGCTGCCCGCCGAGGACGGCGCACAGCGTGTTGGTGCAGACGCTGACGATGTGCCGGCCGGTCGGGCGGCGCTTGTACATCGTGTAGAAGGTCGCGACCGCGCCCACCTCGGCGCGGGTCAGGCCGAGCTCCTCGGCGCACAGCCCGATGCCCTCGGGGCTGACGTAGCCCTGGTAGCTCTGCACCAGGTGCAGCATCGGGAGCAGCGCCGAGCGCGGCTGCGGGTAGCGGGCCATGATCTCCCGCGCCTCGAGCCGGGTCCGCTCGGTCAGCGGCGGCAGGTCGGCGGCCGCGGGGGCGACGGGGCTGTCGACCAGTCCCGTCGTCGCCGCGCCCTCCGCCGATCCGGGCAGGGCGGTCACCGGTCGACACCTCCCATCACCGGGTCGAGCGAAGCGATCGCGGCGATGACGTCGGCGATCATGCCGCCCTCGCTCATCGCCGCGGTGGCCTGCAGGTTCACGAAGCTGGGGTCGCGCACGTGGACGCGCCACGGGCGGGTGCTGCCGTCGCTGACCACGTGGTAGCCGAGCTCCCCGCGCGGCGACTCGACCGGCACGTACACCTGCCCGGCCGGCACCCGGAAGCCCTCCGTGACCAGCTTGAAGTGGTGGATCAGGGCCTCCATCGAGGTGCCCATGATGTGCCGCACGTGGTCGAGGGAGTTGCCCATGCCGTCTGCGCCGAGGGACAGCTGGGCGGGCCAGGCGATCTTCCTGTCCTCGACCATGACCGGGCCGGGCTCGAGCCGGTCGAGGGCCTGCTCGACGATCCGCAGCGACTCGTGCATCTCCGCCATCCGGACCAGGAAGCGGCCCCAGGCGTCGGAGGTGTCGGCGGTGGGCACCTCGAAGTCGTAGGTCTCGTAGCCGAGGTAGGGCTCGATCTTGCGCAGGTCCCAGGCCAGGCCGGTGGCGCGCAGCGGCGGCCCGGTGACGCCGAGCGCCAGGCACCCGGTGACGTCGAGGTACCCGACGTCCTTGAGCCGCCGCTGCCAGATCGGCTGGGCGGTGAGCATCTGGTGGTAGCCGGCCAGCTGCCCGGGCATGACCCGGAGCCACTCGCGGATCGACTGCTCGGCGCCCGGTGGCAGGTCCTGCGCGACGCCGCCGGGGCGGATGTAGGCGTGGTTCATCCGCAGCCCGGTGATCTCCTCGAGCAGGTCGAGGCACATCTCCCGCTCGCGGAAGCCGTTGGTCATGCCGGTGAGCGCGCCGAGCTCCATGCCGCCCGTGGCCAGGCACACCAGGTGCGAGGCGATCCGGTTGATCTCCATGACCAGCACGCGGATGGTCTGCGCCCGCTGCGGCACCTCGATGCCGAGGAGCTTCTCGACGGCCATGCAGTAGCCGGCCTCGTTGAACAGCGGGGACAGGTAGTCCATCCGCGTCACGAACGTCGTGCCCTGCGTCCAGGTGCGGTACTCGGTGTTCTTCTCGATGCCGGTGTGCAGGTAGCCGATGACCACCCGCGCCTTGGTCACCGTCTCGCCCTCGAGGTCGAGCACCAGCCGCAGCACGCCGTGCGTGGAGGGGTGCTGCGGCCCCATGTTGACGACGAGGCGCTCCTCGCCGGTGAGGTCGCTGCCGAAGGTCTGGTCCCAGTCGCCGCCGGTGACCGTGTAGACGCGGCCCTCGGTGGTCTCGCGCGACCCGGCGTACGGGTCCTGCGTGGCGGTCACCGGTAGCTCCGGCGGGTGTCCGGCGGCGGGATCGTGGCGCCGTGGTACTCCACCGGGACGCCGCCGAGCGGGTAGTCCTTGCGCTGCGGGTACCCGTCCCAGTCGTCGGGCATCAGGATCCGGGTGAGCGCGGGGTGGCCGTCGAAGACGATGCCGAACATGTCGTAGGTCTCCCGCTCGTGCCAGTCCGCCGTCGGGTAGATCCCGGACACCGACGGGACGTGCGGGTCCTCGACGGTCACGGCCACCTCGAGCCGGACCCGGCGCCGGTAGGTCATCGACGTCAGGTGGTAGACGACGTGCAGCCGCGGCCGGCCCGGCGTCGTCACCGGACCGCCGCTGCCCTCGTAGTCGACGCCGGAGACGCTGCTGCACAGCTCGAAGCGCAGCGCGTCGTCGTCGCGCAGCGCCCGGACCAGGGTGAGCAGGTGCTCGCGGGCGACGAAGTAGGTGATCTCCCCGCGGTCGACCAGCACCCGCTGGACGGCGGCGGCGTAGGTGGCCTCGCCGACCGCCTCGGCCAGCGCGTCGGTGACCTCGTCGAACCAGCCGCCGTAGGGTCGCTCCGTGGAGTGCAGCGCGACCGCGCCGCCGGGCTCGACGCGGACCAGGCCGCCGAAGCCGGAGGTGTCGCCGCTGCCGGAGACCCCGAACGCGCCCTTGCGGAAGCCGCCGGACGGGGCCGCGGCGCCCTGGCTCGCGTCGGCGCCGCTGCGGTCGCCGGGGCCGGTCACCGGGCGCCGCCGTACTGCTCGGGGAGCAGGACGGCGTTGCCGCCGCGCCGCTCGATGAGGAACTGGCCGGTGCGGCCGGCCGCCGCGGCCTCCTCGTAGGCCCGCCGGGCCTCCTTGTCGGCGCGGATGCTCGAGGGCATCTCGACCAGCAGGTCGCGGGCGCGGCCCTCGGCCCGGTCCTGCTCCAGCTGGCGGGCCCGCCGGGCGCCCAGCGGCTCGTTCTGGATCTTGTGGTGGAGCTTGAGGATCGCGTCCATCAGCATCTCCGGGCGCGGCGGGCAGCCGGGCAGGTACATGTCGACGGGGACGACGTGGTCCACGCCCTGCACCACCGCGTAGTTGTTGAACATGCCGCCGGAGCTGGCGCACACGCCCATGGCGAGCACCCAGCGCGGCTCGGGCATCTGGTCGTAGATCTGCCGCAGGACCGGTGCCATCTTCTGGCTCACCCGGCCGGCGACGATCATCAGGTCGGCCTGGCGCGGGGAGGCCCGGAAGACCTCCATGCCGAAGCGCGCGAGGTCGTAGCGGCCGGCGCCGGTGGCCATCATCTCGATGGCGCAGCAGGCCAGGCCGAAGGTGGCCGGCCACAGCGACGACTTGCGCGTCCAGTTGACGAGCTTCTCGACCGTGGTGAGCAGGAAGCCGCTCGGCAGCTTCTCCTCGAGACCCATGTGTGTCAGCTCCTCGCCGTCGGGGTCACGCCCGTCAGTCCCACTCGAGGCCGCCGCGGCGCCAGACGTAGGCGTAGGCGAGGAAGACGGTGGCGATGAAGACGACCATCTCGACCAGGCCGAACAGCCCCAGCGCGTCGTTGGCGACGGCCCACGGGTAGAGGAAGACGATCTCGATGTCGAAGACGATGAACAGCATCGCCGTCAGGTAGTACTTGACCGGGAACCGGCCGCCCTGCAGCGGCTGGTCGACCGGCTCGATGCCGCACTCGTAGGCCTCGAGCTTCGCCCGGTTGTAGCGGCGCGGGCCGACGTACGGCGCGACCGCCACGGAGAACAGCGCGAAGGCCGCGGCGAGCGCGAACAGACCCACGATGGGGACGTAGGCCGACAGCACCGGCGCCTCCCTCGGCGACTCGAACGCTTGTGAAGAATTTCACAAACTGGTGCATCGAGCCTATGCCGCGACCCCGGGGGATGGAAGCGCCGGGGGTGAGTGAGTTCACATCGGGCGGTCACGGTCCGGTCACGGACCGCCGCGACGGCCGGGTCAGACCGAGGGCGTCAGCCGGGTGAGGACGGCGACCGCGCGGTCGAACCGGTCGCCGTCGCGGCCGTCGGAGAGGTTGCCCATGAGCCGCAGAGCCGCGTTCACCATCGCCGGGCGCTTGAGCCCGTGCGCGGTGGCGAAGCGGACCAGGCCGGGGCGGTCGAGCAGCGCCAGGAAGGCCGTGCCGAGCCGGTGGTGGCGGCCGTAGGCCTCGCGCAGCCGCTCCGGATAGGCGCGCAGCACCGCCTCGCGGGCCGGGCCCTCGGGTGCGCGCAGCGCGGCGGCCGCCGTCTCGCCGGCCATCCGGCCGGTCTCCAGCGCGTAGCTGATGCCCTCGCCGTTGAACGGGTTCACCACGCCCGCGGTGTCGCCGGCCAGCAGGAGCCCGCGGGTGTAGGCGGGGCCGCGGTTGAGCGCCATGGGCAGGCCGGCGCCGCGCAGCGGGGTGACCGCGTGCTCCTCGCCCAGCTGCCACTCCGGCGGGAGCGTCGCCAGCCAGCGGCGCAGCACGGTCCGCGCGTCGGTCTCCCCGCCGCGGCGGGTGTCGAGCAGGCCGAAGCCGACGTTGGCGGTGCCGTCGCCCATGCCGAACGACCAGCCGTAGCCGGGCATGGAGTCGGCGGTCGGGCCCTCGGCGGACAGGTCGAAGGAGATGTCGAGGTAGTCGTCCTCGCCGCGCGGCGTCCGCACGTAGCGGCGGACGGCGACGCCGAGCGGGCGGTCCTCGCGGCGGGTCAGCCCGATGGCCTTGGCCAGCCGGCCCGACAGGCCCTCCGCGGACACCACCAGCGGCGCCCGCCAGGTGACCCGCTCCTTCCCGGGCCCGGCCTGCGCGTGCACGCCCGCGACCCGGCCGGCGTCGTCGAGCAGCGGGTCGGTGACGGTGACCTCCTGCTCGAGCCGGGCGCCGGCGGCCACGGCGTGCTCGGCGAGCATCGGGTCGAGGTCCCGGCGCTGCCGGATGAGGCCGTAGGACGGCCAGGAGTCCAGCGACGGCCAGTCGACCTCGACGACCTGCCCGCCGCCGAAGACCCGCAGTCCCTTGTGCCGGACCCAGCCGGCGGCCGGGGAGACGTCGACGCCCATCTCGTCGAGCGCCTTGACCGCGCGCGGCGTGAGGCCGTCGCCGCAGACCTTCTCCCGGGGGAACCGGGCCTTCTCCAGCACGACGACGTCGAGCCCGGCGGTGGCCAGCGCCCAGGCGGCCGCCGACCCCGCGGGGCCGGCACCCACCACGACGACGTCGGCACTGCCCCCGGCGGTACCGCCTCCGGCGGTCGGAGTCGTCACGCGCTGGCCCCCTCGGTGCTCGGTCGCGGCCCGGGCGGACCGACCGTCCGAGCCTAGGCGGGGCCCCGGCGGGCGGCGGAGGCGAGCGCGGCGACCACCTCGTCGTCGCCGGTCTGGCCGAAGTCGTCGTACCAGCGGCCCACCGCGCCGAACGGCCGCGGGGCGAGCAGGCAGACGACGGCGTCGGCGTCGAGGGCCACGCCGGGCGCGGCGACCGGGACCGCGACGACGACCGCCGCCGGGCCGGTGCGGCGCACGGCCGCGAGGGCGGCGCGCATGGTCGCGCCGGTGGCGAGGCCGTCGTCGACGAGGACGACGGTGCGGCCGGCCGGGTCCGGCGGCGGGCGGTCGCCGCGGTAGGCCGCGCGGCGTCGGTGCAGCTCGGCGAGCTCGGCGCGGCGGACGTCGGCGGCGGCCGCCTCGTCGAGGTCGACCCGGGCCAGCACCTCCTCGACGGCGACGCTCGCGACCGCCTCCCCCACCGCGGCGAGGGCGCCGGTTGCCAGCTCCGGCCGGCCGGGCAGGCCGAGCTTGCGGACGGCGACGACGTCGAGCTCCGCGCCCAGGGCCGCCGCGACCTCGGCGGCGACGAGCACCCCACCGCGGGGCAGGCCGAGGACCAGCGCGCCGGCGTCGAGCGGGACGGCGGGCGCGGTGGCGGGGTCGGTCAGGCGCGCGGCGAGCTGCCGACCGGCGTCGCGCCGGTCGGCGAACGGCGGCGGGCCCACCGCGGCCGCCGGGTCAGACCGGCTGCGGCCCCGCCGGCGGCGGCGCGGTCGGGTCGGTCGGGCTCGGCTGCGGCAGCGGGGCCGGCGACGGCGGGGAGATCGGGTCCACCGGGGACGGCGACGGGCCGGGCGGCTCGGGTGCCGGGAACGGATCGGTCATGGACCGACGCTAGTGGAAGGACCCCCTCGCCCCCACCACTCGCAAGCTCGCGGCGGGCCCCTGCGAAGGGGCCGACCGCCGGGCCTACGGGCGGCGGGCTCGGTGCAGCGCCACGATCCCGCCGGTGAGGTCGCGCCACTCGACGTCGGCCCAGCCCGCCGCCTGGATGCGGGTGGCGAGCGCCGGCTGGTCGGGCCAGGCCCGGATCGACTCGGCGAGGTAGACGTAGGCGTCGGGGTTGCTGCTCACCGCGGTCGCGATCCGCGGCAGCGCCCGCATCAGGTACTCGGTGTAGACGGTGCGGAACGGCGCCCACGTGGGGCTGGAGAACTCGCAGACGACGAGCGTGCCGCCGGGCCGGACGACGCGGGCGAACTCGCGCAGGGCGGCGTCGGGGTCGGCCACGTTGCGCAGGCCGAAGGAGATGACCAGCCCGTCGACGCTCGCGTCGGCCAGCGGCAGCGCCATCGCGTCGCCGGCCACCATCGGCACCGGCCGCCACGCGCCGGCACGCAGCATCCCCTGCGAGAAGTCGCAGGCCACCGCCCGGACGCCGCCCGCGGCGAGCTCGACCGTGGAGACGCCGGTGCCGGCGGCGACGTCGAGCACGACGTCCCCCGGCCGGGCGCCCAGCGCCTCGCGCGTGGCCCGCCGCCAGGACACGTCACGGCCGGCGGACAGGACGGTGTTGGTGAGGTCGTAGCGCCGCGCGACGCCGTCGAACATGGCCGCGACCTCGTGCGGCTGCTTGTCCAGACCGGCCCGCCGACCGGCGGTGTGTGCGCTGTCTCGCCGGTCCGTCACGGCGCCGACGCTACCGGCCTGCCTACGCTGGGGAGCGTGACAGCCGCGGCGGTGACCTCCCCGGACGCCGTCGCGCCCGCGGTCACCACGGTCGCGCTGCCCGACGCCCCCGACCTGCTGTCGCTGCTGCCACGCGAGGGCGCCCTGTCCTGGGTGCGCCGCGGCGAGGGGATGGTCGGCTGGGGCGAGGCCGACCGCCTCGAGGTCTCCGGCCCCGGCGCCCTGGCCGAGGCGGCCGCCTGGTGGGCCGACCGCAGCGCCGCACTCGCCGTCGACGACGCCGTCGGGGTCCCCGGCTCCGGCCCGGTCGTGTTCGCCAGCATCGCGTTCGACCCGGCCGCGGGGACGTCGGTGTTCGTGGTCCCGGAGGTCGTCGTCGGCCGGCGTGGCGGGCTGGCGTGGATGACCACCACCGGCGACGCCGACCCGCGCGACCTGCCCGCCCCCGCTCCCCTGCCGCCGTCGCCCGCCCGGCTGCGCTACGCCGACGGGGCGCTCGACCCCGCGTCCTGGTGCGGCGCGGTGTCCGCGGCGGTCGCCCGCATCGGCGACGGCGAGCTCGCCAAGGTGGTCCTCGCCCGCGACCTGCTGGTCACCGCCGACGTGCCGCTCGACGCCCGCCGGCTGCTCGACCGCCTGGCCGCCCGCTTCCCCGACTGCTGGACCTTCGCCGTCGACGGGCTGCTCGGCGCCACCCCCGAGCTGCTGCTGCGCCGCACCGGCCGGCAGCTGTCCGCGCGGGTGCTCGCCGGCACCGCCCCGCGCGGCGCGGGTGCCGACGACGAGCGGCTCGCGGCGGGCCTGCTCGCCAGCCCGAAGGACCGCGCGGAGCACGCCCTCGCCGTCGACTCCCTGGTGCGGGCGCTCGACCCCTTCTGCACCGCGCTGTCGGTGCCGGAGGAGCCCGCGCTGCTGACGCTGCCCAACGTGCGGCACCTGGCCACCGACGTCGTCGGCACGCAGCGCCGGTCCGGGGAGCGCGGGCGCGCGGGACTGCTCGACCTGGTCGACGCCGTGCACCCGACGGCGGCCGTCTGCGGCACCCCGCCCGACGTCGCCCGCGCGGTCATCGCCGAGCTCGAGGGGATGGACCGCGGCCGCTACGCGGGGCCCGTCGGCTGGCTCGACGCCCGCGGCGACGGCGAGTTCGGCCTGGCGCTGCGGTGCGCGCAGCTGTGCGACGACGACCCCGCCTCGGCCCGGCTGTTCGCCGGGTGCGGCATCGTGGCCGGCTCCGACCCGGCCGCCGAGCTCGCCGAGACGCAGTCGAAGTTCGCCGCCTTCCAGGCCGCGCTGGAGAGCTGATGCGGCTGGTCCCGGACCTGCGCTGGGACCACAACGCGCACTACCGGCACCTGTTGCTGCGCGCCGTGCCACCCGGGGCCGCGCGGGTGCTCGAGGTCGGCTGCGGTGCCGGCGACCTCGCCGCCGAGCTCGCCGGGCGGGCGGCGCGGGTGGACGCCGTGGACCGCTCGGCGGAGATGGTCGCGCTGGCCCGCGCGCGGGTGCCGGCGACCGTGCGGGTGGACCGGGCCGACGTGCTGGACCTCGCCCTGCCGGCGGGCGGGTACGACGCCGTCGTCGGCATGAGCGTCCTGCACCACCTGCCCCTGGAGGAGGCGCTGCGGGCCCTGGCCGCGGCCCTGCGCCCGGGCGGCGTGCTGGCGATGGTCGCCCTGCCGCGCACCGACCTGCCCCGCGAGCTGCCGCTGGAGCTCACCGCGGCGGTCGCGGACCGTGCCGTCGGGCTGCGGCGGGCCGTGCGCGGGCTCGCCGCCGGAGCCCCCGTGCCGGGCATGCCGATGCGCGACCCGGAGCTCACCGTGCGGGAGGTGCGGGCGCGGGCCCGGGCGGTGCTGCCGGGCGTGCGCGTCCGCCGGCTGCTGTTCTGGCGCTACCTGCTGGTGTGGCAGCGGCCGGCCTGACCGTGGGGAACGGGTCGGCAGGCGACGACGGCGCTGGTTGGCTGGCGCGGTGCGCCCCGTCCCCACCGTCGCCGGTGACCGCTCGCTGCCGCCGCCGTTCGACCACCCGCACGCCTCCGCGGAGGCCCGCGCGGTCGCCGAGCGGGGGACGGTCCTGCGCGCCCAGGTCGGGTCCGGCGTCCACGGCACCTCCGTGGCCGGCCAGGACGACCGCGACGAGATGGGCATCTGCCTCGAGCCGCCGGAGTTCGTGACCGGCACCGCGCGGGTGCCGGCGGGCCTGTCGACGACGGCGACCGTGCCGTTCGAGCAGTACCACCGGCACACCGCCTGGGACCGGCCCGGTGGGCTGGCCAACCGCTCCGGCGCCGGCGACCTCGACGTCGTCGTCTACTCGGCACGCAAGTGGGCGCGGCTCGCGCTCGGCGGCAACCCGACGGTCCTCCTCCTGCTGTTCGTGCCGGACGAGGAGGTCGTGGTCCGCACCGAGGCCGGTGCGGAGCTGGTCGCACACGCCGACCGGTTCGTCTCGCGCCTGGCTGCCGACCGCTTCCTCGGCTACCTGCGCGCCCAGCGGGCGGCGATGACCGGCGCCCGCCCCGGCCGCGCGGAGCTGGTCGATGCACACGGGTTCGACGTCAAGTTCGCGATGCACGCGCTGCGGCTCGGGGTGCAGGGCGCCGAGCTGCTCGGTACCGGCCGGATCACCCTGCCGGTGCCGGAGCCGGACCGGGCGTACCTGCGCCGGGTGCGCCGCGGCGAGGTACCGCTCGCCGAGGTGGTCGAGGCGGTCGAGGACGCCGAGGCGCGCCTGCTGGCGCTGCGCGACAGCCCGGCGGTGCCGCCGCTTCCCGACCGCGCCTGGGTGGACGGCTGGCTGCACCGTGCCCACCTCGCGTACTGGGCGTCGCTGCCCTGAGATCGCGGGGTGTCAAGACCTGTCCGGCATCTGTGGACAGGCTCCTGACCTGCGGATTCGCCTCGCGGAGCGGCGCTGGACGGGCTAGACTCCGTACATGTGTTCGAGCGAGATCGGCGGTGGGGACGTGTTGGATGACGTCGCCGCGCTGGTCGCCGAGCGCAACCGGATCGACGCCCGCCTCGCCCGCGCGGTCCGGGCGGCGGAGCTGTCCTCCGCTCCCGAACGCGACGGCTTGAAGAGCATGGCGTCGTGGTTGCGCGGGCACTGCCGGCTGTCCGGGCGCGAGGCGTCCCGGCTGGTCGGCAACGGCCGCGCGCTGGAGCACCTGCCGGTGCTGGCCGAGGCGCACGACGCCGGGCTGGTGACCGCCGCGCAGGTGGCCGTGGCCGCGGAGGTGACCACCCCGGACCGGCTCGCCGCCGCCGCGGCGCAGGGTGTGGACCTGGGCGAGATCGACTCGGTGCTCACCGCCGTGGCGATCGAGCAGGACCACGACGCCCTGGTCGTCGTGGTGAAGCGGTACTGCAACGCCCTGGATCCCGACGGCCCGGAGCCGGACCCGACCGAGGGGCGGCGCATGTCGGTGGTCCGCCACGCCGACGGCACCGTCAGCTTCCACCTGCACCTCGACCCCGTGGGCGCCGAACGCTTCGCCACCGCGGTGGAGGCGCACGTGCAGGCCGACCGGCCCGCCGGCGACGACCGCACCCGCGCCCAGCGGCTCGCCGACGGCGCCGTGCAACTCGCCGACACCGCCCTCGCTTCGGGCAGCACCCCGCGGCTGCGCGGGGTCAAGCCGCAGGTCGTGGTCAAGGTCGACGCCGAGGACCTGCACGACCCCGCCTGCCCGGCCGACCACGCCCCGACCGGCTCCGACGCCGAGACCGACGGTGACGGCGACACCACGACCGACAGCGACGCCGACTTCTCCGCGGCCGAGACAGGCGGTGCCGGCGAGGCGACCAGGAGCATCCGCCAGGCCCGCGCCGGGTCGAGCAGGACGCCCCCTCTGCCGCGGTGGCGGGGCAGCGCGACCCTCGGGTCCGGCGCCGTGGTCCCCGCGGCCACCGCCCGCTGGCTGGCCTGCGACGGCGCGATCACCCGCGTGGTGCTCGGCCCCGACGGCGTCCCGCTCGACCTGGGCCGGGAGCAGCGGCTGGCCGACCGGCACGTCCGCCGCGCCGCGGAGGTCCGCGACGGTGGCTGCGTGTTCGCCGGCTGCGGCGCCCCCACCTGGTGGTGCGACGTCCACCACCTCGTGCACTGGCTCGACGGCGGACCCACCTCGCTGCAGAACTCGGCGCTGCTGTGCGAACGCCACCACACCAAGGTCCACGCCGGCTTCCGCGTGCAACGACAACCGGACGGGCGATGGCACACCTGGCGGCCCGACGGCACCGAGATCCGCACACCCGCGGCGCTGCGGTCGCCGCCCCTCGTCCCCGCCTGAGACGACGAGGACCCCGGCCGCGGGCGGCCGGGGTCCTCGTGTCGGGCGGTGGTCAGCCGACGTAGTTCACGTGCACGTGGTCGAAGTGGTTCGCGGTGACGCCACCGCGGTCCTCCATGGCGCGCCACGCGCCGTCGGGCGAGGTGAGGATGCGCTGCTCCCAGATCACGTACTCGACACCGAGCTCGTCCCAGTGGTCCACGTGGTACTGCGCGATGGCGTCGCCGAGGCCGGCGTCGCTCATGACCATGTAGTCCAGGGCCTTGCCCGAGGGGTGCCCGTCGGGGTCGACGGCGCTGGGCCGGGTGCCGCCGAGGGTGATGTCACCGGCGCCGGGCACCGCGCTCACGACGGCGTTCGCAGCCGCCTGCACCGCGGCGTGGATCGGCCCGGAGCTGTTGGTGATGGTGGCGACGGCGGCCGGCGCGGGCGCCGCGGCGACCTCGGGGGCGGCCTCGGCGAGCGGGGCGACCTCGCCGACCGGCGCGGACTCCCCGGCGTTCGAGCCACCGGCGGGCGCCTCGGCAGGGGCTGCGGCGGGCGCGGGGGCCGGAGCCTCGGCGGGGGCCGCGGCAGGCGCGGGGGCCGGCGCCTCGGCGGGCGCGGCGGCCGGGGCCGCCCCGCTCACCGCGAACACCTGACCCGGGAAGATCAGGTTCGGGTTGCTGCCGATGACGTCGACGTTGCGCTCGTAGAGCTCCCGCCAGCTCTGGGCGTGGGCGGCGGCGATCTTGGCGACGGTGTCGCCCCAGCGGACGGTGTAGTCCTCGGCGTCGGCAGCGGTCGGCGCAGGCGCGGCCGGAGCGGCCTCGACCGGCGCGGGCGCGGCCGGGGCGGCCGGGGCGGCCTCCGGCGCGGGGGCCTCGGCGGCGGGTGCGGCCGGGGCGGGCGCCTCGGCGGCGGCCGCGGTGGTGCCCTCGGCCAGGTACTTGCCGCAGGACGGCCAGGCGCCGACGCCCTGGCCGGCGAGGACCGCCTCGGCGATCTCGACCTGCTGGGCGGGGGTGGCGAGATCGGCGCGCGGGGCGAGCTCGGTGCCGCCGAACGCGGCCCAGGTGGACTGGCTGAACTGCAGGCCGCCGTAGTAGCCGTTGCCGGTGTTGATCGACCAGTTGCCGCTCGACTCGCACTGGGCGACGCCGGACCAGTCGTGGCTGGTCGAGGCGGAGGCGGGCGAGCTGAGGACGCCGATCCCGACGACGGTGGCGCCGGCGGCGACAGGGGCCTTGGCGATGACCTTCTTGGTGCGGACGTAACGGGGTGCGCGGTGCTTGGGCATGGTGATGATCTCCCGATCACCGCCGGCGAGGTGAGCTGTCGGGTTCGGGCGATCGGTGCCCGGCCGCGGGACGCGGCTTCACCCCGGAGACGCGTTCAGGTCAGGCCCCCGTAGGCCGTCACGCGCCGGAAGTGGGTCCCCCACCCCTGCCCTTGGGAGTTGACGTGAGCGACCGGTGGGCAGGGTTTGGCGGACCGGCGCCGCGCTCCGGTGTGCTGAGCGCAGCCAAAACGTTACATATCGTCATGGCAACTGTCGTCGTGTCGCCGGTCACAAGGGGGTTGTGGTGTGCTCCAGCGGGGTATCGACGTCCCTCGGTCGAGGGCCCGGCGAACCCGCTGTCCGGACGATCCACCCTGGTCGCACCCGGTGTCGCGGAGACGGCCCCCGCCCTCCCTCGACGGCCGGGACCAGCGGCGGCCGGTGACGCAGCACACCGGCCGCGCGGGTCAGGTCAGGGCACGGGCGGCGGTCTCCCGCAGCGCGACGGCGAGGTCCGCCTCCGCGCGCTGGTCGGTGCGGACGACGACCACCCGCGGCCCGCCGAGCGCCAGCGCCGCCGGCAGCTCGTCCGCGGCGGTCACCGCGGTGGCTTCCCAGCCCAGCGTCCGGGCGACGGCGACCAGGTCGCGGCCGTGCGGCGTGCCGAACACCCGCCGGTAGTCGCGCTCGTGCGCGGGCCGACCCGGCTCGAGCTGGGCGAAGATCCCGCCGCCGTCGTTGTCCGGGACGACGACGGTGAGGTCCGGCCGGGCCTCGCCCTCGCCGGTCAGCAGCCCCTGCAGGTCGTGCAGGAACGTCAGGTCGCCCATGAGCGCGACCGCCGGGCCACCGTGCACCAGCGCGGCCCCGATCGCCGTGGAGATCGTCCCGTCGATGCCCGCGACGCCGCGGTTGGCCAGCACGTGCACGTCGCCGCGCGGCACGGCGAGCCGGTCGACGTCGCGCACGGGCGTCGAGGAGCCGAGCACCAACAGCGCGCCGGCGGGCAGCGCGGCGACGACGTCGCGGGCTAGCCGGGCGGCGGTCAGGCCGGGAGCGCCGTCGAGCAGCGCGTCCACGGCCGTGCCCACCCGCGCGGCGGCGTCGCGCCAGGCGGCCGCCCACGCCGCGTCCGCGGGCGGCCCGGACGGCGGCGCGGCGCGGGTGACCGACGTGCTGGAGCGGGCGGGGTCGGGCCAGCGCGGGCCGGACACCACCGTCTCCACCCGCACCCGGGGGTCGGCCAGCAGCGCCGAGACCGGCCGCGACAGCGTCGGCCGCCCGAGCACGACCACCCGCGCCGGCCGGTGCTCCTCCAGCCAGTCCGGCGCGCCGAGCAGCAGCGCCCCGCCGCGCACGGCGTCGCCGGTCCACGCCCCGCCGCTGGGCTCGGCGACCACGGGCCAGCCCGCGGCCGCGGCGCCCTCGGCCCAGGCCCGGCCGGCCGCCGACGGCCCGTCACCGGCGACCATCAGCGTCCGCGGGGCGTCGGGCAGCGGGTCGGCCGGGGCGAGGGTGGCCCCGCCCGCGGTCCACGCGCCGCCGTCGTCGCGCCCGGCCCACGGGCCGGTGAGCGGGCCCGGCTCCTCCTCCGGCAGCAGCGGGTCGCGCAGCGGCAGGTCGAGCTGCACCGGCCCGGGGTCGCCCGACAGCGCGCCGGTGGCGGCGAGCAGCGCGCGGGAGACCACGGAGCGCCAGTAGCGGTTCTGCGCGGCCTCGCGGCCGGCCTCGGGCACGCCGACGTCGGCCGCCCAGCGCACCGCGCCGCCGTAGAGCCCGGGCTGCTCGATGGTCTGGTTGGCGCCGGTCGAGCGCAGCTCCGGCGGCCGGTCGGCGGTCAGCGCGAGCAGCGGCACGCCGGTGACGTCGGCCTCGAGGACCGCGGCGTGCAGGTGCGCGGTCGCCGTCCCGGAGGTGGTGAGCACCGGCACCGGCCGGCCGGAGGCGCGGGCCAGGCCGAGCGCGAGGAAGGACGCCGTCCGCTCGTCGATGCGCACGTGGAGCCGCAGCGAGCCCGCGCGCTCCGCGGCGGCGAACGCGAGTGCGACGGGCGCCGAGCGCGACCCCGGGGCGACGACGGCGTCGCGGACCCCGCCGCGGACGAGCTCGTCGACCAGCACGCGGGCGAACGCGGTGGAGGGGTTCACGCGGCCAGCACCGCCGCGAGCCGCCGGCCCCACCGGTCGGTGACGTCGTCGGGCGCCGTCACCTCGGCCAGCCGGTCGGGCTCCACCGCGCGGACGGGCAGCGCGCCGTCGACCGGTAGCAGCGGGTCGGCCGTCACGTCGCCGCCGAGCAGCGCGACGGTCGCCAGGCCGCACGCGAAGGGCAGCTCCGGCAGCGCGGCGGCCAGTGCCACCCCGGCGGCGATGCCGACCGAGGACTCCAGCGCCGAGGACACCACGCAGGGCAGGCCGTGCGCCTCGGCCACCCGCAGCGCCGCGCGCACCCCGCCGAGCGGCTGCACCTTGAGGACGACGACGTCGGCGGCCTCGCGCAGGTCGACCGCGAGCGGGTCGCCGGCCCGGCGCACGCCCTCGTCGACGGCGACCCGCACGTCGACCCGGCGGCGCAGCGCGGCCAGCCCTTCCAGCGTGGCGCAGGGCTGCTCGACGTACTCCAGGCCGACCCGGTCCAGCTCCCGGACCCGGGCGACGGCCGTGTCGACGTCCCACGCGGCGTTGGCGTCGACCCGCACCGCGCCCGCGGGGCCGAGCGCGTCGCGGACGGCCTCCACGCGGGCGACGTCGTCGGCCGGCGTCTGCCCCGGTTCGGCCACCTTCACCTTCGCCGTCCGGCAGCCCGAGGCGGCCACGATCGCGTGCGCCCGCTCCGCGTCCACCGCCGGCACCGTCACGTTGACGGGAACGGAGTCGCGCACCGGCGCGGGCCAGCCCTCCAGCGCCGCCTCGGCCGCGGCGGCCCACCAGCGGCGGCTCTCCGCCACGCCGTAGTCCCAGAACGGGGAGAACTCGCCCCAGCCGGCCGGCCCGCGCACCAGCACGCCGTCGCGGACGTCGATGCCGCGGAACCGGGTGCGCATCGGCACCGACCACGCCGCCGTCGCCGTCGTCCCGGGCGGGAGCGGCACGGAGGTGATCACGGCGGCAAGCGTATGCCGGGCGGGTCGTACCCTCGGGGATCGTGCCCCGGCAGCTCACCGTCCTCCCCGCGCCGGAGGCCCCCGCAGACGTTCTGGGCTCCGTGCTGCCCGCCGTCCGCGCCGCGCTCGAGGGGTCCGCGCCGCTCGCCGTGCTGCCCGCCGGCCCCGCCGCCACGGCCGCCCGGGAGGTGCTCGCCCCGGAGGAGCCGCTCGAGGACGGCGCCGACCTCGTCGTCGTCACCTCCGGGTCCACCGGCGGCGGGCGCGGCGTGCTGCTGCCCGCGGCGGCGCTGCGCGCGTCGGCGACCGCCACCCTCGACCGGCTCGGCGGCCCGGGCACCTGGCTGCTGGCGCTGCCGGTGTCGGCGATCGCCGGGCTGCAGGTGCTCGTGCGCTCGGCGCTGGCCGGCACGCTCCCGGCCGTCCTCGCGCCCGGGGAGGGACTGGCCGCGGCCGCCGCCCGGATGCCCGGCGGCCGCCGGTACACCGCGCTGGTGCCCACGCAACTGCGCCGGTACCTGGACCGCGAGCCGGAGGTGCTGCGCACCTTCGACGCCGTCCTGGTCGGCGGCGCGGCCACCGACCCCGCGCTGCTGGCCCGCGCCCGCGCCGAGGGCGTGGCCGCGGTGACCACCTACGGGATGAGCGAGACGGCCGGCGGCTGCGTGTACGACGGGGTCCCGCTCGACGGCGTCCGCGTGCGGGTGGACGACGACGGGATCGCGATCGCCGGGCCGGTGCTCGCCCTCGGCTACCGCCGCGACCCGGGGGGCACCGCGGCCGCCTTCACCGGCGGGGAGTTCCGCACCCGCGACGCCGGGACGATCGGCGCCGACGGGCGGCTGACGGTCACCGGCCGGCTCGACGACGTCGTGGTCACCGGAGGGGTGAACGTCGCGCCGCAGGCCGTCGAGGGCGCACTGCGCGAGCACCCCGACGTCGCCGACGCCGTCGTCTTCGGCCGGCCCGACGACGAGTGGGGCCAGCGCGTGGTGGCCGCCGTCGTGCCCGCGCCCGGCGCGGCCCCCGAGCTGGCCGCGCTGCGGGCCTGGGTGAGCGGGCGGTTGGGCGGGCCGAGCGCTCCGCGGGAGCTGCACCTGCTCGACGCCGTCCCCACGCTGCACACCGGCAAGCCCGACCGCCGCGGCGTCGCGGCGACCCTGGCGGGGGCACGTTGATGGCGACGCCCGCGCAGTGGGTCGCCGGCGCCCGCCCCCGCACGCTGCCCGCCGCGCTCGCGCCCGTCCTGGTGGGCACCGGCGCGGCCGCCGCGCTCGACGGCTTCCGGCTCGTCCCGGCGCTGCTGGCGCTGCTGGTCGCCCTCGCGCTGCAGGTGGCGGTCAACTACGCCAACGACTACTCCGACGGGAAGCGCGGCACCGACGCCGACCGGGTCGGGCCGATGCGGCTCGTCGGCTCCGGCGCGGCGCCCGCCCGGCAGGTGCTCACCGCGGCGCTGCTGTCGTTCGCCGTCGCGGCGGGCGCGGGGCTCGCGCTGGCGGCGCTGTCGAGCTGGTGGCTGGTCGCCGTCGGCGCGGTGTGCATCGCCGCGGCCTGGACCTACACCGGCGGCCCGCTCCCCTACGGCTACCGGGCGCTGGGCGAGGTCTTCGTCTTCGTGTTCTTCGGCCTGGTCGCCGTCGCGGGGACGACGTTCGCCCAGACCGGCCGGGTCGAGGGCCTGGCCCTGGCCGCCGCGGTGCCGGTCGGGCTGCTGTCGGTGGCGCTGCTGGTGGTCAACAACCTGCGCGACGTCGAGGGCGACGCCCAGGTGGGCAAGCGCACGCTGGCGGTGCTGCTCGGAGCCCCGCGGACCCGGCTGTTCTACGTCGGGCTGCTGGCGGTCGCCTTCGCCGTCGTCGTCGCCATCGGGGTGGTCCGGCCCTGGGCGCTGCTCGCGCTGGCCGCCGCGCCGCTGGCCGTCCCGCCGTCGCGGGTGGTGCTCTCCGGCGGGCGCGGCCCGGCGCTGATCGCCGCGCTGCAGGCCACGGGCCTGCTCACCCTCGCCACCGGCGTGCTGCTGGCGGCGGGGCTCGCCCTCAGCGGCTGATCGCGCTCAGGCGGGCTGGTCGCCCGACAGCCGGGTGCGGAACTCCTCCTTGGCCCGGCGCTTCTCCTCCGCACGCAGGACCAGGGCGACGCTCAGCTGCTCGCGGGAGCGGCGGAGCAGGAAGTAGGCCACCGGCATCGACGCCACGAGGCCGAACAGCAGGCCGGACCAGAAGTCGAGGCCGACCATCCACAGCACGACGGTCAGCAGCGCGAAGACGGCCAGCCGGCCGACGGTGTGCATCACCAGCCAGGGCAGCACCCTCGGCCGCGGCAGCGGCTTGCCGTCGGGGCCCACCGGGGTGCGCGCCTGCTCAGTCATGTCGTCCCTCCCACTTGGTCGAGAGCACCACGGTCGTGCGGGTGCGCGCGACGCCCTCGATCCTGTTCAACGCGTTGATGGCGGCCTCCAGTGCCGGGATGTCGGTCACCCGCACCTTGAGCACGTAGCCCTCGCTGCCGGCCACCCGCCAGCAGTCCTCGACCTCGGGCATCGCCCGCAGCGCCGCCTCGACGCCGGTGTCGTCGACCGAGTCGCTCTCGATGACGCCCACCAGCGCGGTGACGTCGAGGCCGAGGGCGGCGGGGTCGACGACGGCGCGGTAGCCGGTGATCACCCCGGCGGTCTCCAGCTTGCCCACCCGCTCGTGCACGGCCGGCGCGGAGAGGCCGACCTGCCGGGCGAGCTCGGCGTAGCTGGCCCGTCCGTTGGCGCGCAGCAGGTCGACGAGCTGTCGGTCGACGGCGTCGATGGGGCACTCCGTCCGGGAGGGGGCGAGGGACCGGAGGCGGCGAGCCGCGCTCCGCCCTCCGAGTATCCCCGCGGTCGTACAGTGGCGGGGAGACGAGGAGGTGGGCCCGGTGGCTCCGTTGTTCCTGCTGGTGGTCGCCGTGGTCGTGGTCCTGCTCGTGATGCGGGCGACCGCCGCGGCCGGCCGGGGGGTGCGCCCCCAGCGCCCGGCCCGCCGTCCGCGCCCGCCGCGCGCCACGCGGCCGGTCGCGCCCGACGACGACCCGGAGTTCCTGCGCGAGCTCGGCCGCCGCGCCCGCCGCGACGACGGGTCACCCGCCTAGTCGCCAGGTGGCAGGCGGCCGCTCAGGCCGCGGTGCCGCCGAAGATCCGGCGCCAGCCGCGTCGCGTGGGCGGCTCGGCGTCGTCCCCGAGGCCGTCCGCGGGGTCGTCCCCGAGGACGTCCCGCGGGTCCGGGACGGCCGGGACGGCGTCCATGCGCGTGGTCTCCCGCAGCACGTCCTCCGCGGCCTCGACGACGGCCCGCTCGGCGTCCGCGTCGACGGCCCCGACGGTCTCGACGACCTGGGCGGGCTCGCCGGCCGGCCGGGCGTCCTGGGCCGCCGCGCGGTCGATGCCGCCGGGCCAGCCGAGGCCCCCACCGGTGGTGGTGTCCCCGGGCCAGCCCAGGCCGCTCTCCGTGCCGCCGTCCGTGCCGTTGTCCGTGCTGCTGCCGGTGCCGCCGTCGGGCGAGCCGTCGGCGGTGGCGTGCCGGGTGCCGGAGGCGGCGCCGTCCTGCGACGCGAGCGCTGCGGCGACGATCGGGTCGGTGCCTGCTCCGTCGGCGGCGGCGTGCCTACCCACGGTCAGCCCCCGTGCGTGCGGTCATGGCGACAAGTGGAGCACGCAGCGGGAGCGACGGGCGTCCGGACCCCGAACGGGAGGGGCGGGACGCGTGTGCTGGGACCCGTGGGGCGGAAGTCAGTTGACCCCGCCGTAACTGTGCAGCCCGGTGGACACCATGTTCACGTAGAGCAGGTTGAAGACCATGACCCCGAGGCCGACCACGTTGACCCACGCCGCGGGCCGGCCGCGCCAGCCGGCGGTCGTGCGGGCGTGCAGGTAGGCGGCGTAGACCACCCACGCGATGAAGGCCCAGGTCTCCTTGGGGTCCCAGCCCCAGAACCGGCCCCAGGCGCTCTCGGCCCAGATGGCGCCGGCGATGACGGCGAAGGTCCAGATCGGGAAGCCGAAGACGGCGGTGCGGTGCGCGACGCGGTCGAGCGTGGCCGCCGACGGCATCCGGGCCACCAGCCGCGAGGACGACGGGTCGCCGCCGCGGGCCTCGTACCGCGACCGGACCAGGTAGAGCACGCTCGCGATGCCGCTGACGAAGAAGACGCCGAAGCCGAGGATCGCCGTCGACACGTGCACGGCCAGCCAGCTCGAGCGCAGGGCCGCTACCAGCGGGCCGCCCTCGACGTAGAGGAACAGGCCGATCGCGACCATGCTGACCACGACCGGGGCGAGCACGAACAGGCCCAGGTGGCGCAGGCCCGGCGAGCGCAGCGCCAGCACCAGGAAGGCCACCACGGCGACGAGCACGACCGCCGTGGCGAACTCGTACATGTTGCCCCAGGGCAGCCGGTCGGTGGCCATCCCGCGGGTGACCAGCACGCCGGCGTGGGTGAGCGCCCCGACGGTGGCCAGCAGCATCGCCACCCGGCCCCAGCGGCGCACCGACGGCGCGTCCTCGGGCAGCGCGCCCGGGTCCGCCGGGGACTCGGGCGGCAGCTCCGCGGCGCCCCCGCCGGCGGTCACCAGCGCCCGCTCCCGGGCCGGGCGGCGGCCGAACGCCAGCTGCGCGCAGAACGCGACGGTGGCCAGCGAGTAGAGGCCCACGCTGGTGGAGAACAGGGTGTCCGACAGGCCGGACAGCTGGTCGGGGGTCACGCGGATGTTCCTCCGGTCGAGGATGCGCTCCCGGACGGGGCGCGGTCGGCACGGGCGGGGTCTCGGCTGACGAGGACCGCCCGCAGGTCGTCGGTGAGGGCCGCGAAGCGCGGCGCGCCGTCGCCGCTGCCGCGGGTCAGCGCACCGACGTCGAGCACCGTACCGCCGGTGGCGGGGTCGGTGTCGGCGCGGGCGAAGACCCGCTCGCGGCGCAGCAGGAGCATCCCGAGCAGGCCGGCGAGCACCGCGATCGCGGCGCCGAGCACCCACACCTGGCCGGGGTCGTGCGAGAACTGCAGGGCGGCGAACTCCGAGTACCCGTCGAAGGTCACCGTGGTGCCGTCGGGCAGGTCGAGCGACTCCCCCACCGACAGGTTGCCGCGGGCCACCTCGGTGAGCCGGCCGCGCTCGATCTGCGACTGGTCGAGGGAGTAGACCGACTGCGGCAGCCCGGAGTCCAGGCCGAGGTAGCCCTGGAAGGCCACGACCGCCACCTGCGGCGCCAGCGGCCGCGGGTCGATCGAGGTCAGGATGTCGTCCTGCACCAGCCCGGTGGGGGCGAAGAAGCCCTGCAGCGCGAGCTGGTCGTCGGAGCCGGCGCCGAGGTCGGGCAGCTTGAGGGCGCCCTCGCTGGACATCGTCGACTGCTCGACGGGCAGGAACGGCGCGGAGACGTCGGCGAAGGTGCGCCCGTCGGGCAGCGTCACGGTGAACCGCGGGCTGAAGCCGTGGCCGGTCACGTAGACGCGGTCGCCGTCGACCCGCAGCGGGTCGTTCACGCCGATCACCTCGGGGCTGCCCTCCTCGCCGGGGGCGCCGTAGGTGATGTCGGCGGTGAAGGAGGCCGCCGTCAGGTTCTCCTCGTACTCCGCGCGGAAGTCCTCGAGGCCGACGCAGACCGGCGAGAGGTCGCCGCTGTCGACCAGGGCACCTGCGGAGTAGGTGTCGTACTGCTGGAACGAGTTGCAGAACCGGTCGCCCTCGGTGACCAGGATGCTGCCCTCGTAGCCCCACAGCTTGCCGCCGGCGAGGCCCAGCAGCAGCGCCACCAGCGCGAGGTGGAAGACCAGGTTGCCGGTCTCCTTCAGCAGCCCCTTCTCCGCCGACAGCTCGGCCACGCCCCCGCGCTCGCGGCGCACGACGCGGTAGCGGCGGACCCGCAGCTCCTCCTCGACGGCGTCCAGGGCGGCGCCGGCCGGCAGCGTCGTGTCCAGCCGGGCGGAGTCGGGCAGCCGGGTCAGCCGGCGCGGGGCCGGGGGCGGCGGGGTGCGCAGGGCGCGGGCGTGCTCGAGGGCGCGCGGCAGCACGCAGCCGATCAGCGAGACGAACAGCAGCAGGTAGACCGCGGCGAACCACGGGGAGCTGAAGACGTCGAACAGGAAGAGGTCGTCGAGGACCGGCGCGAGCGTCGGGTGGTCGGCGAAGTACTGCTGGACGTTGGCCTGCGACAGCGAGCGCTGCGGCAGCAGCGAGCCGGGGATGGCGGCGAGCGCGAGCAGGAACAGCAGCACGATCGCCGTGCGCATGGCGGTCAGCCGGCGCCACTGGCGCAGCAGGAACCCGCCGAGACGGCGGACCGCGGAGGGGCGCGCGGGCGAGGACGGCGGGGGCGCGGCGGCCGGCCGGGGCGGGGCGACGGTGCTCACAGCGCCGACTCCCCCAGGCCGGTGGCGGCGAGCCAGGCGCGCAGCCAGGCCATCATCTCGGTCCACGCGCCGGTGACCAGCAGCAGACCGACCAGCACGAGCACCGCACCGCCGAACCGGGTGACCGCGCGGGCGTGCCGGCGCAGGAACGTCGTCGCCCCGACCGCCCAGCGGGCGCCGAGGGCGACCAGCACGAAGGGCACCCCGAGGCCGACGCAGTAGGCGACCGACAGCAGCGCGCCGCGACCGGCGGTGGCCTCGGTGTAGGCCAGCGAGTAGACCGCCGACAGCGTCGGGCCCAGGCACGGCGTCCAGCCCAGGCCGAACACGACGCCGAGCAGCGGCGCCCCGGCGAGGCCCGCCGCCGGGCGCACCGACAGCCGGGCGGTGCGCTGCAGCAGCGGCAGCCACCCGAGGAAGGCCAGGCCGACGACGATGACGACGACGCCCATCACGCGGGTGATCACGTCGTCGTACTGCACGAGCAGCCGGCCCAGCCCGCCGAACGCCGTGCCCACGGCGACGAAGACGGCGGTGAAGCCCAGCACGAACAGCAGCGCGCCGAGCACCATCCGCCCGCGCGGGGAGCGCTCGTCGGTGCGGACGGCGGTGGCCGTCGCCCCGGGCGCCGCGCCGTCGCCGGCGGGCGCGGGGGCCGTGCGGGCGCCGCTCGCCGCCCCGCTGCCCACGAGGCCGGTGACGTAGGAGAGGTAGCCGGGCACCAGCGGCAGGACGCAGGGTGAGGCGAAGCTGACCAGCCCGACGAGGGCGGCGACGGCGGCGGCGACCAGCAGCGGCCCGTCGGTGACCAGCGCGGCGAACTCCTGTCCCACGTCAGCCCTCCCCGAGCAGCAGGTCCAGCACGGCTCGCAGGTCGTCCTGCGACACCTCGCCGGTGTAGACGGCCGCGACCCGGCCCTCCCGGTCCAGCACGATCGTGGACGGGATCGCGTTGGCCGGGTAGTCCCGGAACGTCAGCGCGACCTCGCCCGCGGGGTCGTAGAGGGAGGGGAACTCGATGCCCTGGGTGTCGACGAACGCCTGGCCGAACTGCTCGTCGGCCTCCTTGACGTTGAGCCCGAGGAACTCCACGCCCTCGTCGCGGACCTCGGCGTAGACCTCCTGGAACTGCGGCGTCTCCACCCGGCAGGGCGCGCACCACGAGCCCCAGAAGTTCAGGACGGCGATCTGCCCGTCGAGCTCGTCGGACGTCCAGTCGCCGCCGCCGAGCAGCGTCCCGCCGAAGTCGGGGGCCGACTGGCGCTCGCCCTCCGGGATCACCTCGCCGGCGGGGGTGCCGGCGACGAAGCGGAACTGCCCGCCGTTGGTGACGTCGACCTGGTCGTCGCCGGTGGAGCAGCCGGTGAGGACGGCGAGCCCGGCCGCGGCGGCCAGCAGGGCGCGTCTCCCGGGGCCCCGGCGGGAGCGTGGAGCGCCAGCGGAGCGCTCTCGTGGGGTGGTCATGCGCCGGGGACGGCGTCGGGGTCGGTGGCCCCCGCCGGCTCGGCGTAGTCGATCCGCGCGACGGAGTCGCCCTCGTACGTCACCGAGGTGACGCTGGCCAGCCCGCACTGCCGGCGGCGCGGGTCGTGCGCGTAGCGCCTGCCCTCCAGGTGCAGCCGCAGCGTCCAGATCGGCAGCTGGTGGCTGACGCAGACGGCGGCCCCGCCGCGCGCGGCGTCGCGGGCGGCCTCGACGGCGAGCAGCATCCGGGCGGCGATCTCCACGTACGGCTCGCCCCACGAGGGCCGCACCGGGTTGCGCAGCCGCCACCAGTTGCCGGGCGAGCGGAACACGCCCCGGCCGCCGGCCACCCGCAGCCCCTCGAAGGCGTTGCCGGCCTCGATGAGCCGCTCGTCGACGGCGACGTCCAGGCCGAGCGCGTCGGAGACCGGCGCGGCGGTCTGGCGGGCGCGCTCCAGCGGGCTGGACACCAGGTGCGTGACGCCGCGGCCGGTGAGCCACTCGGCGGCCCGGCGGGCCATGTCCTCGCCGGCCTCGGACAGCCGGTAGCCGGGCAGCCGCCCGTAGAGCACGCCCTCGGGGTTGTGCACCTCCCCGTGCCGCAGCAGGTGGACGACGGTCGTCTCCATCAGGGCTGCAGCTCCTGGGCGTCCTTGGCGTCCTCGTCGGACGGCGCGTCGGCGGGGTCGGCGGCCGCGGCGGCACGGGCGGCGGCGGGCAGCGCGTCGAGCACCCGCTCCAGGGCCTCGTCGTCCAGCGCGGCGCTGACGAACCAGGCCTCGAACGCCGACGGCGGCAGGTACACGCCGCGGGCGAGCATCTCGTGGAAGAAGGCGCGGTGCGCCGCGACGTCCTGGGTGCGGGCGTCGTCGTAGTCGCGCACCTGGCGCTCGTCGGGGACGAAGAACACCGAGAACATCGAGCCGGCCTGCTGCACGCGGTGCGGGACGCCGGCGGCGAACAGCGCCGCGCTGGCCGCGCCGCGCAGGGTCACGGCGACCTCGTCGCAGCGGGCGTAGACCTCGTCGGTGCAGTGCCGCAGCGTGGTGAGCCCGGCGGCGACGGCGACCGGGTTCCCCGACAGCGTGCCGGCCTGGTAGACGGGCCCGACGGGGGCGAGCTGCTCCATGAGGTCGGCGCGGCCGCCGAACGCCGCGGCCGGCAGCCCGCCGCCCATGACCTTGCCGAAGGTGAACAGGTCGGCGTCGACGGGGTCGAGGCCGTACCAGCCCGAGCGGGACACCCGGAAGCCGGTCATCACCTCGTCGAGCAGCAGCAGCGCGCCGTGCTCGGCGGTGATCCGGCGGAGGGACGCGTTGAAGCCGTCCAGCGGCGGGACGACGCCCATGTTGCCCGGCGCCGCCTCGCTGACGACGACGGCGATGTCGGACCCGCGCTCGGCGAAGACGGCCTCGACCGCGGCGACGTCGTTGTAGGGCAGCACGATCGTGTCGGCGGCCGCGCCGGTGGTGACGCCGGGGGTGTCGGGCAGGCCGAGGGTGGCCACGCCGGAGCCGGCGGAGGCCAGCAGCGCGTCGACGTGGCCGTGGTAGTTCCCGGCGAACTTGACGACCAGCGGGCGGCCGGTGGCGCCGCGGGCCAGGCGCAGCGCGGAGAGCACCGCCTCGGTGCCGGAGTTGACCAGCCGCACCCGCTCGACCGGGGCGACGCGGTCGACGATCTCCTGCGCGAGGTCCAGCTCGCCCTCGGTGGGCGTGCCGAAGGAGAAGCCGCGGCGGGCGGCCGCGGTGACCGCCTCGACGACGGCCGGGTGGGCGTGGCCCAGGATCATCGGCCCCCACGAGGCGACGAGGTCCACGTAGCGGCGGCCGTCGGCGTCGGTCAGCCAGGGCCCCTGCGCCTGCGCCATGAAGCGCGGGGTGCCGCCCACGGCGCGGAAGGCGCGCACCGGCGAGTTGACCCCGCCGGGGGTGAGGCGCTGCCCGCGGGCGAACAGGTCGGCCGAGACGGGGGCCGCGTAGTCGTACCGGGTCGTGTCCAGCGAGGTCACGGCCCCAGTGTCCCCCTGCCGCCCGGGCGGCCGTCGGGGGTGTCGCGGTCGGCGGGGTGTGACCCTGCGCTCCCCGGCACCGCGGCGAGCAGGGCCGCGGACAGCGCCGCGGGGTCCCGCGTGGGCACGAGCACGGTGCGCCCGTCGGTCAGCCGCAGCGGCAGCCCGGTGCGCCCGCGCGGCACCGACCAGCCGCCGCCGAGCACCGGGGCACCGGCGTCGACGCCCGCCGTCCCCTCGCGGACGGCGCGCAGGTGGGCGGCGTCGACGTCGGCCAGCGGCACCCGCTCGCGGCCCACCGACAGGGCGCCGTCGGGGCCCGCGGCGTCGACCCGGACAGTCCACGCCCGCCGCCCGGCGAGGCAGCCGGAGGCGACGACGCCGAGGACGGCCACGACGGCGACCAGCCACAGCAGCGGCGGCACGTCGGGCCCGGGCAGCACCAGGTCCAGGACGCCGAGGAGCCCGAGGACCCCGGCGACCGTCCAGAACGGCCGCCAGGAGCCCCCGGGCTCGACGTGTCCCACGGTCAGCGGGTGAGCAGCCGCGCGGCCTCGACCGCCCAGTAGGTGAGCACCTGGCCGGCGCCGGCCCGCCGGATGGCGGTGAGCGTCTCGAGGATGGCCCGCTCGCGGTCGATCCAGCCGTTGGCGGCGGCCGCCTCGACCATCGCGTACTCGCCGCTCACCTGGTAGGCGCTCACCGGGACGTCGACGGCGTCGGCGACCCGGGTGACGATGTCCAGGTAGGGCAACGCGGGCTTGACCATGACGGCGTCCGCGCCCTCGGCGAGGTCCTGCGCGACCTCGCGCAGCGCCTCGTCGGCGTTGGGCGGGTCCATCTGGTAGGTCGAGCGGTCGCCGAACTGCGGCGCCCCCTCGGCGGCCTCGCGGAACGGGCCGTAGAAGCCGCTCGCGTACTTCGCCGCGTAGGCGAGGATCGGCGTCTCGGTGAAGGCGCGGGAGTCCAGCGCCCGGCGGATCGCCGCGACCTGCCCGTCCATCATCCCGCTGGGGGCGATGACGTGGGCGCCGGCCTCGGCCTGGGCGATGGCCACCGAGGCGTAGCGGTCCAGCGTCGGGTCGTTGTCGACGACGCCGGCCGGCGTGACCAGGCCGCAGTGCCCGTGCGAGGTGTACTCGCACAGGCACAGGTCGGCGATGAGGACCAGCTCGTCGCCGAGGTCGGCCCGCAGCTCGCGGAGCGCGACGTTGACGATCCCGTCGGCGGCGTCGGCCTGGGAGCCGGCCTCGTCCTTCTCGGCGGGGATGCCGAAGAGGACGAGGCCGCCGATCCCGGCCTCCGCCGCCTCGTGCGCGGCCTTCCGCAGCGAGTCGGTCGTGTGCTGGACGACGCCGGGCATCGAGCCGATCGGGACCGGCTCGGAGATGCCCTCCTTGACGAACACCGGCAGCACCAGGTCGGCCGGGGCCACCCGGGTCTGCGCGGTGAGGCGGCGCAGCGCGGGCGTCGACCGCAGCCGGCGCCCGCGCGCGAAGCCCGGGTTCGACCCGCCCTGCGCCGGGGTCACTCCCCGGCCTCCGCCCGCTTGGCCTCGGCGTACTCGGCCAGCGCGTCGACCAGCGGCGCGACGGCGGCCGTCTCCGGCTGCACGTCGACCCGCAGGCCGAACTCCTGCGCGGTCGCGGCGGTGGCGGGGCCGATCACCGCGACGACGGTCTTGGCGTGCGGCTTGCCCGCGATGCCGACCAGGTTGCGCACGGTGCTCGACGAGGTGAAGCACACCGCGTCGAAGCCGCCGCCCTTGATCGCCTCGCGGACCGGCGCCGGCGGCGGGGCCGCCCGGACGGTGCGGTAGGCGGTGACGTCGTCGATCTCCCAGCCGCGCTCCTGCAGGCCCGCGGCGAGGGTCTCGGTGGCGATGTCGGCGCGCGGCAGCAGCACCCGGTTGATCGGGTCGAGCACGTCGTCGAACTCGGGGAAGTCGGCCAGCAGGCCCTCGCTGGACTGTGCGCCCGAGGGGACGAGCTCGGGCACGATGCCGAACGAGCGCACCGCCTCGGCGGTCTGCTCGCCGACGCAGGCGACCTTCACGCCGGCGAACGCGCGGGCGTCGAGGCCGAGCTCGGCGAACTTCTCGCGCACGGCCTTCACGGCGTTGCCGGAGGTGAACACGATCCAGCCGTAGCGGCCGGTGACCAGGCCCTTGACGGCGCGGTCCATCTGGGCGGCGCTGCGCGGCGGCTCGACGGCGATCGTCGGCACCTCGACCGGCACCGCGCCGTAGGCCCGCAGCCGCTCGCTCATCTCGCCGGCCTGGTCCTTGGTGCGCGGCACGAGCACCCGCCAACCGAACAGCGGGCGGCTCTCCCACCAGGAGAGCTTGCCGCGCTTGTCGACGGCCGAGCCGACGGTGGCCACGACCGGGCCGGTGAGGCCGCCGAGGTCGGCGGTCTTCTCCGCGACGGCGGAGAGCTTCGCGGTGACGCTCCTCTGGCCGGTGCCCGAGCCGCCGGTGGTGACGACGACCGGGGTGCTGCCGGACAGGCCGCCCTCGACGAGCCGGGTGGCGGCGTCGGGGAGCTGCTCGGCACCGGCCTGCAGCACCACGGGGGCGCCGAGCGCGGCGGCCGCGGTGGCGAGCGCGGCGACGTCGGTCCCGCCGTCGCGGATGTCGGCGGTCAGCGAGGTGCCGCCGAGCGCGACGCCGGCGTAGGCGGGCACCGCGGTGGACGGGGCGACGCCGGGGACGACGTCGAAGGGCACCGACGTGCGGCACACGGCGAGCACCTCCTTGACGGCGGCCTCGGAGGTGTACGGGTCGCCGGCGACGAGCCGGACGACGACGTCGCCGTTCTTGGCGGCGGCGACGGCGCTCTTGGCCACCTCGGCCGGCTCGCCGCTGACCGTGGTCGGCTCCAGGCCGGGCCGGTCCTCGCGGACGGCGTCGGTGAGGGCGGCCGGCACGTCGGGGTCGACGAGCACGGCCGTGGCCTCGGCCAGCGCGGCCGTGGCCCGGGCGGTCAGCATCCCGGGGTCGCCGGGGCCGGCGCCGACGAAGACGACGCGGCCGGGGGTCTTGCGGAAGCGCGTCATCGCGAGCTCCTGGTCCTTCTGGGGGTCGATGCCCTGGGGAGGGCGTGTGCGGGGGTCTGGGGGTGCGGGTCCCGGCGGATCATCGGGAGGCCGCCATGAGCGCGGCGGCGCCGCGGTCGAGCAGGTCGGCGGCGAGCTCGCGGCCGAGCCGCTCCGCGTCGCCGACCGGGCCGGTGAGCGAGCCGCGGACGCCGTCGCTGCCGTCGATCGCGGTCACCGACGCGCGCAGGTACAGCTCCGGGCCGTCGTCGCCCTCGGCGAGCTCCGCGTAGGCGGCGACGGGGGCGCTGCACCCGGCCTCCAGCGCGGCGAGCGTGGTCCGCTCGGCGAGCACGGCGGCGCGGGTGTCGGGGTCGTCGAGCGCGGCGAGCAGCGCCCGCGTGCGCTCGTCGTCGGCCCGGCACTCGACGGCGAGCGCGCCCTGCGCGGGCGCGGGCAGCACCTGCAGCGGGTCGAGGGTCTCGGTGACCACCTCGAGCCGGCCGAGGCGGGCGAGCCCCGCGCGGGCGAGGACGACGGCGTCGAGGTCGCCGGGGACGACGCGGGCCATGCGGGTGTCGACGTTGCCGCGGATCGGCACGATCTCCAGCCCCAGGCCCAGCGCCCGCAGCTGCGCGACGCGGCGCGGGGCGCCGGTGCCGACGCGGGCGCCGGCCGGCAGCTCGCCGAGGGTGAGCCGGTCGCGGGCGACGAGCGCGTCACGCGGGTCCTCCCGCGGCGGGACGGCGGCCAGCACCAGGCCGGGCTCGGGCGCGGTGGGCAGGTCCTTGTAGCTGTGCACGGCGACGTCGACGGTGCCCTCGAGCAGCGCCTGGCGGATCGCGGTGACGAAGACGCCGGTGCCGCCGAGCTGCGCGATCGCCGCGGAGTTGCGGTCGCCCTCGGTGCTGATGTGCACGAGCTCGACCGGCACGCCGGCGGCCGCGCTGAGCGCGTCGGCGACGGTCTGGGACTGGGTGCGCGCCAGCTGGCTGGCGCGGGTGCCCAGCCGCAGGGTCGCGGTGGTCTGCGGGCTCATGCGGCACCGCCGGGGCGCAGGTCGTCGGGGTCGACGGCGACCGCCTGCGCCAGCCGCGGGCCGTCGGCGGGCACCTCGGCGTCGAGGCCCAGGCCGAACAGCGCGCGCAGGGCGTCGGCGTAGTCGACGCCGCCGGGCGTGCTGGCCAGCTCCTTCACCCGCACGGTCGGCTCGTGCAGCAGCTTGTCGACGACGCGGCGCACGGTGCGGGCGATCTCGCCGCGGGCGCGGGCGTCGAGGTCGGGCAGCCGGGTGGACAGGCGCAGCAGCTCGGCGTCGACCACCTCGGCGGCCTGGCTGCGCAGCGCGGAGACGGTGGGCGCCACGGCGGCGGCCTGCCGCTCGGCGCGCAGCAGCGCGGTCTCGGCCTCGATGAGGGCGTGCGCGGCGGAGACGTCGTCGGCGGCGACCGGGCCGGCGCCGTCCTCGCCGGCGGCCGAGCGCTCGCCCTGCAGCAGGGCCAGGTCGACGACGTGCACGCCGGGCAGCGCGGCCACGCCGGGGTCGACGTCGCGGGGCAGGGCCAGGTCGACGACGGCCAGCGGGCGCCCGCCGCGGTCGGCCATGGCGGCGGCGACGACGTCGGTGCCCACGACCAGGCCGGTGGCGCCGGTGCAGGTGACCACGACGTCGGCGTCGGCGATCGCCGCGCGGAGGTCGGCGAGCTCGGCGGTGCCGCCGTCGACGGCGGCGGCCAGCCGCGCGGCCGACTCCGGGGAGCGGCTGGCGACGGTGACGAGCGCGCCGCGCCGCGACAGCGTGATGGCGGCCAGCGCGCCCATCGAACCGGCGCCGACGACCAGCGTGCGGCGGCCGGCCAGCGGGCCGACGCGGTCCTCGGCGTGGTCGAGGGAGACGGTGACGAGGTTGGCGCCGGCGCGGTCGATGCCGGTCTCGGAGTGCACGCGCTTGCCGACGCGCAGGGCGTGCTGGGCGACCGGGTGCAGCGACCGGCCGACCGTGCCCTCCTCCTGGGCGAGGGCGTAGGCGGCGCGCAGTTGGCCGAGCACCTGGGTCTCGCCGACGACCATCGAGTCGAGCCCGGCGGCCACGGTGAACAGGTGCGCGACGGCCTGGTCCTCGTAGTGGACGGTCACGTACGGGGTGAGCTCCTCGACGCCGGCGCCGGACTGGCGGGCCAGCACGCGGCTGACCTCGGCGACGCCGCCGTGGAAGCGGTCGACCTCGGCGAAGACCTCGATGCGGTTGCAGGTGGCGAGGACCAGCGCCTCGCTGACGTGGTCGCTCTCGACGAGCTCGTGCAGCGCCTTGACCTTGTCGTCGGTGGTCATGGCGAACTGCTCGAGCAGCGCCACCGGCGCCGTCTGGTGGCTGATGCCGACCGACAGCAGGCTCATGCCATCCCCCCGGCGGGCGCGAGGGCGTCCAGCCGGACGCCGGGGACGGCGCCGCGCTGCTTGTCGAGGAACGCGAGGACCTGCAGCTCGACGGAGAGGTCGACCTGGCGGACGTCGACCCCCGCGGGCGCGCTCAGGGTCACCGGCGCGAAGTTCAAGATGCTCCTCACCCCGGCCGCGGCCAGCCGGTCGCAGACCGGCTGGGCCACCTCGGCCGGTGTCGCGATGACCCCGATCGTCGCCCCGGTGGCGGCCACGACGTCCTCGAGCTCGGCCACCGGGCGCACCGGGAGGCCGCCGATCTGCTGACCCACCCGGGCCGGCGAGGCGTCGAAGAGCCCGACGAACTCGAAGCCGCGGCTGCCGAAGCCGCCGTAGCCGGCGAGCGCCGCGCCGAGGTTGCCGATGCCGACGAGCACGCAGGCGTGGGCGGTCTCCATGCCGAGCACGCCGGCGATGCGGTCACGCAGGGTGGACACCTCGTAGCCGACGCCGCGGGTGCCGCAGGGACCGAGGTGGGAGAGGTCCTTGCGCAGCCCGGCCGGGTTCACGCCGGCCGCGGAGGCCAGCTCACCGGAGGAGACGGTGCGCCGACCGCCGTCGGCCAGGCCGGTGAGCACCCGCAGGTACACGGCCAGCCGGGCGACGGTGGCCTCCGGGATCCGGGGCCGCGACTGCATCACGGGCCTACTCCACAGCGGTCGCGCCCGGGCGACGGCGGGAGCCGAGGGGGGCGGACGACATCGGGGATCCGGGCGGTCGGCCGCCCGGCGTCTGCCACGGTAACCGCTTGTGAACGCAGGAACAAAGTCGCGCGGGGACCCTCGGGCCCCGGGCCTGCGCGGATGCCGCGACCTGTGTCCGACACCATACCCGCGCGGATGACGGGAGACCCGGGGTCAGCCGGTCCCGAGGTCGCGGCGCAGGCGCGGGACGTCGACGGTGAAGTAGGAGTGCTCGCGGCCGTCGAGCAGCACCACCGGCACCCGGTCGCCGTACTCGGCCTGCAGGTCGGGGTCGGCGTCGACGTCGACCTCCCGGCTGGTCACCCCGGCCTCCGCGGCGAGGCGCGCGAGCGTCTCGGCCGCGGTGACGCACAGGTGGCAGCCGGCGCGGGTGAGCAGCGTCAGCCGCGCCTCGGGGCCGGTCACGGGGCCACCTCCCCGGTCTCCGGCTCGCCGGTCTCCAGGCCGAGCTCGCGCAGCCGGGCACGGCTGACCTTGCCGGTGAGCGAGTGCGGCAGCGCCGGGCGGAACACCACGGTCGTCGGCACCTTGTAGCGGGCCAGCGACGCGGCGGCGTGCGCCCGCAGCGCGGCCGCGTCCACCTCCGCGCCGGGGACGGTCACCACCACGGCGACGACGGCGGCGCCGGTGCGCGCGTCGGGCACGCCGATGACCGCGCTCTCGGTGACGGCGGGGTGCGCGTCGAGCACCCGCTCCACCTCGGCCGGGTAGACGTTGAAGCCGCTGACCAGCACGAGGTCGCTGCGCCGGTCGACCAGGCGCAGGTCGCCGTCGGCGTCGCGGTGGGCGAGGTCCCCGGTGGCCAGCCAGCCCGCGGCGTCCGGCCCGTCGGCGCCGTCGGGCCAGAAGCCGGCGAAGAGGTTGGGGCCGCGCACCCACAGCTCCCCCGGGCCCTCACCGGCGTCCGGGTCGCCGGCGTCCGGGTCGGCGCCGGCCTCGCGCAGCGCGACCTCCACGCCGGGCAGCGGGCCGCCGATGCAGGCGGGCTTGGCCCGGCCGGTGGCCAGGGTGCTCGCCACCACCGGGCAGGCCTCGGTGAGGCCGTAGCCCTCCCACACGCGCACGCCGGCGCGGTCGCGCATCGCCGTCCAGGTCTCCTCGGGCAACGGCGCGGCGCCGGAGGAGGCCATGCGCACCGAGGCGAGGGCCGCGCGCAGCCGGGTGTCGTCGCCCTCGGCGTCGGCCACCGCGAGCCAGGCCTGGTACATCGGCGGCGCGCCGGGGACGGCCGTGACCCGCTCCCGCTCGACCACCTCGAGCGCCGCCCGCGGGTCGAAGGCCGGCAGCAGCACCGCGCAGGCGCCGGTGGCCGCGACCAGGCCGAAGCCGGCGTTGAGGCCGTAGACGTGGAACAGCGGCAGGACCAGCAGCACGCGGTCGTCGGACCGCACCGGCGGCGGGTCGAGGGCCAGGCACTGCTCCTGGTTGGCCCGCAGCGCCGCCGCCGTGAGCATCGCGCCGCGCGGGCGGCCGGTCGTGCCGCTGGTGTAGGCGAGGAAGGACAGCGCGGCGGGGTCGTCGTCGTCGGCGGGCGGGTCGCCGCCGGCGTCGGGCGGGCCGGCCAGCACCGGCACCCCGGCCACGGGCTCCCGCTCCCCCGCGGCCACGAGCAGCGACGCCCCGGAGTCGGTCAGCACGTGCGCGACCTCGGCGTCGGTGTAGGCGGTGTTCACCGGGACGACGACCAGCCCGGCGCGCAGCGCCCCGAGGACCGCGCGCAGCCAGGCGACGCCGTTGGGCAGCTGCACGGCCACCCGGTCGCCGCGGCGCAGCCCCCGCGCGGCCAGGGCGGCGGCGCTGCGGTCGACCAGCGCGTCGAGCTCGCCCCAGCTCAGCCGGGTGTCGCCGTCGACGACGGCGGGCGCGTCCGGGCGGCGGCGGGCGGCGTCCCGCACGAGCGCGGCGAGGCCCGTGGGCGCGGCGGGCGGGGTCACGCGCACCTCCTCCGGGCGGAGCGGTCCCCCGGGGGAGGTACCGCGGAGTACCGGCCGACCGCCCGGCGTGGACGGTTCGCAGTCATGTTGTCACCATGGGGCAGGACCCGCAGCAGCGCGGGACCCCGCCGAGCTGGGGAGGCCCCCGTCGGGCGAGCCGTCCGGGCTCGGCGGGCCGACGAGGAGGTCGACGTCCCGCATGCCGCAGTCGCGCCCGGTGGACGAGCGGTCGTCCGCCGTCCCGACCGGGCGGCGGCCCAGCCCGCGTCCGCGCCCGACGCCGCACCCGCGTGCCAGCGCGGAGGGTGCCCCGCCGGCGGACGCGGCCCCCGTCGAGCCCCCCGCGACCGAGCCTCCCGGGATCGGGCCGGCGCAGGACGTCGAGGACGACGGCGCGCTGGCCGAGGAGCTCGCCGCCCTCGGGGAGACGCTGCCCGGGGACCGGGTCGACGTCTGGGGGCTGGTCCACCGCGCCCAGGACGGCGACGCCGAGGCGTTCGGGCAGCTCTACGACCACTACGTGACGCTGGTGTACCGCTACGTGCTGCACCGCGTGGGCGACCGGGCGCAGGCCGAGGACTTCACCAGCGAGACCTTCGTGCGGGCGCTGCGGCGCATCGACTCGCTGTCGTTCCAGGGCCGCGACGTCGGCGCGTGGCTCGTGACCATCGCCCGCAACATCATCCGCGACCACGTGAAGAGCAGCCGCTTCCGGCTGGAGGTCACGACGGCGCACATGCGCGACGCCGACCAGGCCACCGACGGGCCCGAGGACGCCGTCGTCGCCCGGCTGACCAACGAGCAGCTGCTGGCCTGCATCCGGCAGCTGGGCAGCGAGCAGCAGGAGTGCATCTCGCTGCGGTTCCTGCAGGGGCTCTCGGTGTCGGAGACCGCCGCGGTCATGGGGAAGAAGGACGGCGCGATCAAGGCGCTGCAGCACCGGGCGGTGCGCCGGCTGGCGAGCCTGTTGCCGGAGGGGCTGCGGTGACCGCCGGGACCCCGGGCGGGGGACGCGCCGTTGTTACCGGCCGGTACCCCGTAACGGCCCCCGACCTGCGTCGTTGCTCCGGTCGATCCCGTCCCCACCGACCGACCGGAGGCCTCAGGTGAGCGCCGAGCACGACGCCGCGGGCAGGCCGCGCCGCGCGTCCGTGCAGGAGCGCGAGCTCGCCGTGGAGGAGCGGCTGCGGGCCCTGGCCACCGACCTCGACGACGGCCCGGCGCCCGACTTCCGCGCCGCCACCCGCGCCCGGCTGGTCGCGATGGCCGCCGTCCGCACCCCGGAGCCCGCGCCCCGCCGCGGCCTGGCCCGGCTCGCGCCGTCCCGGCGGCGGTCGAACCCGTGGCGCGCCCGGCTGGCGGCCACGGTCGCGGGCGTCGCGATGGCGGTCACCGCGCTCGGCACGCTGGTGGCGCTGTCGAGCGACGCGCAGCCCGGCGACGTCCTCTACGGCCTCAAGCGCGGCACCGAGCAGACGCAGCTCGCGCTGGCCGGCGACGAGCGGGGGCTGACCCTGCTCGAGTTCGCCACCACCCGGCTGCAGGAGCTCGACGCGCTGGTCGGGGCCACCGGGGGCGCGCCGCCGGCCGACCTGGTCCGCGACACCCTCGCGACGATGGACGCGCAGACCACCGAGGGCGCAGCGCTCGTGCTCACCACCGCCGTCGAGGCCGCGGACGCCGCGCCGCTGACCGTGCTCGGCGGCTGGGCGCAGCAGCAGGGCACCGGGCTGTCGGACATCCGCGCCGCGCTGCCTGCCGAGGCCGGCACGTCGATCGCGCTCGTCGAGCAGGTCGGCTCCCGCGCCGCCGCCCTGCAGACGGCGCTGACCTGCCCGTCCGGTCCGGCCACCGCCGGCCGCGACGCGCTCGGCCCGCTGCCGGGCGAGTGCGGTGCCGCGCCGGCCGCCCCTCCGGCGCCGGCTCCGCCCACCGCCCCCGCGCCGGGGACCGGCACCCCCTCCGCCGAGCCGCCGGCCGGCCAGACCCCGGCGGTCCCCCCGGCGGTCCCGGCGCCCTCCTCCGCCACGGGCGGCGCTCCCGTCCCGGCGCCGGCGCCCGCCCCGCCGGGTGGCGCGCAGCAGTCGCCGTCGGCGCCGACCGGCGGCAGCGGACCGCAGACGCCGGCCCCGACCCCGAGGCTGCCGCTGCCCCCGCTGCCGGTCCCGGGCGGCACCGGGCCGACGACGTCGTCGCCGTCCCCGGGCCCGCTGGTCGACCTCCCGCTGCCGATCTGCGTCTGGCCGCTGGTCTGCTGACGCCCGTCCGCCGCACCTGTTGCCGCACCTGCTGCCGCGACGGGTGGTGCGGCGGCGGCCGATAGGGTCGGGCGCGGGGGACCGCCGCGAGGCGGGGCCGCAGAGCCAGGGAGGGAGCCCGTGCCGGGACTGCCGTTCCGCGGCCGCCGCCGGTCCGACGCGGCGACGCCGTCGGAGGAGGAGATCCGCGCGCACGTCGCCGGTCTCGCGTCGGCCGCCGCCGCCGAGGTCGAGCCGGTCCCGGCCGTCGTCCACGACCGCACCGCGGCCGCGTTCTTCGACGTCGACAACACGATGATGATGGGCGCCTCGCTGTTCTGGTTCGCCCGCGGCCTGGCCTCCCGCAAGTACCTGACCTCGCGCGACATCGCCCGCTTCGCCTGGCAGCAGGCCAAGTTCCGCGTCGCCGGCAACGAGAGCGCCGGCGACATGCTGACGATCCGCGAGACCGCGCTGGCCTTCGTGGCCGGGCGCGAGGTGTCCGAGATCGTGGATGCGGGCGAGGAGATCTACGACGAGCTGATGGCCGACCGGATCTGGTCGGGCACCCGCAACCTCGCCCAGCAGCACCTCGACGCCGGACAGCGGGTGTGGCTGGTGACCGCGACCCCGGTGGAGCTGGCGCGGATCATCGCCCACCGGCTCGGGCTGACCGGCGCGCTCGGCACCGTGTCCGAGGTGGTCGACGGGCGCTACACCGGCCGGCTGGTCGGTGAGCTCATGCACGGCGAGGCCAAGGCGGAGGCGGTGCGGGCGCTGGCCGAGCGCGAGGACCTCGACCTCTCGCGCTGCACCGCCTACAGCGACTCCGCCAACGACCTGCCCATGCTGTCGCTGACCGGCACCGCGGTGGCGGTGAACCCCGACACCGAGCTGCGCGCCGTCGCCCGGTCCCGCGGCTGGACGATCCGCGACTTCCGCACCGGCCGGAAGGCCGCCCGCATCGGCGTCCCGACGGTGGCCGCGGCGGCGCTCACCGGGGGCGTCGTCGGGGGCGCGCTGGCCTTCCGCCGCCGCAAGACGGTCTGACCGCTCCACCGAGAGTGCAGCCAGCGGGCTCTCCGCGCCACCCCGCGCCCCCGGCAGGCGCACACTCGCGCCGCGCTTCGTGCACGCATCGCGCTCGAACGCGGCCGCACACCGCGCTGCGTGCCCATCCCGCCGCTGGCGATCGAGTGTGCGCCCGGCGGGGCCCCGGACCACCCCGTGACCCCGACAGGCGCACACTCGCCCCACGTCTTGTGCACACACCGCGCTCGAGCGCGGCCGCACACCGCGCTGCGTGCACATCCCGCGGGCGACCACCGAGCGTGGCGCTCGGCCGGGCATCCCTCCACCGCGCGCTCGCGACGGTTCGTGCACACGACGCGCCAGGACGTGGGGCCGCACCGCGCTGCGTGGACACCCGCCCGGACGCCCGGCGCGGTCAGCTGAAGACGGAGCTCCGCTGCAGGAGGAGCTGGTAGATCGACTGCTGGATGGTCTCGCGGACCTGGTCGGTCAGGTTGAACACCAGCATCGGGTCCTCGGCGGCCGCCGGGCCGTAGGACGCCGTCTCGATCGGCTCACCGAAGGCGATCAGCCACTTGGACGGCAGCGGCACGAGGCCGAGCGGGCCGAGGGCGGGGAAGGTCGGCGTCACCGGGAAGTACGGCAGCCCGAGCAGGCGAGCCAGCGTCTTCGCGTTGCCGATCATCGGGTAGATCTCCTCGGCGCCGACGATGGCGCACGGGATGATCGGCTTGCCGGTGCGCAGGGCCGCCGTGACGAAACCCCCGCGGCCGAACCGCTGCAGGGTGTACCGGTCGCGGAACGGCTTGCCGACGCCCTTGAAGCCCTCGGGGAAGACGCCGACCAGCTCGCCGCCGCACAGCAGCCGCTCGGCGTCCTCGCTGCAGGCCAGCGTGGCACCGAACTTGCGGGCCAGGGAGCCGACGACCGGCAGGTCGAACACCAGGTCGGCGCCGAGCAGCCGGAAGCGCCGCTGCGCGGGGTGGTCGTCGTGCAGCGCCACGGTGGCCATGAGCGCGTCGACCGGGACCGTGCCGGAGTGGTTGGCCACCACGAGCGCGCCGCCGTCGGTGGGCACGTTCTCGACCCCGGAGGTCTCGACGCGGAACCAGCGCGAGAACAGCGGCCGCAGCAGCGGCAGCAGCACGTGGTCGGTGAGGTCGGGGTCGAAGCCGAACTCGTCGGTCTCGTAGTCGCCGGTCAGCCGACGGCGGAGGAACTCCAGCCCGCCGGCGACCTGCTCGTCCCAGCTCGGGTCCGACGGCGGCGGGACGTGCGGCTGCTCGTCGTCGGGACGCAGCCGGATGACACGGGCCTCAGGCATCGCGCACCGCCCGCAGTCCCGGGGGCGCCGGCGCCGGCCGCAGCCGCCCGTGCACGGTGGTGCCCACGGTCGAGGCCACGGAGGAGGCGACCGACCCGGCCCGGTGGACGAGGCCCTCCGCGCGGCCCGCGAGGTCGCCGACCAGGTCGGGCGGGACGACCGGCGGCACGGTGCGCGCGTAGTCGGCCAGGGCCTCGGACGTGGTGTAGCGGGGCGTGTAGCCGAACTCGGTGCGCAGCACCGTGGTGTCGACGACGCGGCCGAAGTTGAGGAAGCGCATCTGCTCGGGTGAGTAGTCGACGTAGCCGAAGCGGCGGGTGAGCCGGCCCAGTGACCCCAGCGCCGGCGAGGGCACGGGGAGCTGGAGCCGGCCGAGACGGCGGATGACCTGCGACAGCAGCAGCGTGCCCTCTCCCCCGACGTTCACGGTGCCGGCGAACTCGCCCGTGGTGGCGCGGGTGAGCACGCCGAGGGCGTCGTCCTCGTGCAGCAGCTGCACGCGGGCGTCGTAGCCGAGCGCCGTCGGCACCACCGGCATGCGCAGGAACCCGGTGAGCACCGAGTCGATCCGCGGGCCGATGAAGTTGGTGAACCGCAGGACCGCGACCCCGACGTCGGGACGGCGGCGCGAGAACGACCGCACGTAGCCCTCGATGTCGAGGCTGTCCTTGGCGAAACCGCCCGAGGGCACCCGGCGGGCCTGCATCCGCTCGGTGAAGACGGCCGGGTCGCGCGGCGAGGCGCCGTAGACGGCGCTGGTCGACTTGAGCACGAGCCGGCGGACCGACGGGGCGCGCTGGCAGGCGGCGAGGAGCTGCATCGTCCCGATGACGTTGAGCTCCTTCATCGGCCCCCGCCCGCCGGCACCGGCGGGCGTGGAGCTGATGTTCATGTGGACGACGGTGTCGACCCCCGCGGTGGCGATGACCTTGCCGATCAGCGGGTTGCGGATGTCGGCGCGCACGAACTCGGTGCGGCCGAGGCGGCGGAGCAGCTCCGCCGACGGGGGGACGGTGTCGACCCCGATGACCCGGTCGATGGCCGGGTCGCGAGCGAGCTCGGCCGCCAGCGCGCCACCGAGCCACCGGCTCACGCCGGTGACCAGGACGACCGCGGGCGGCACGAGCGTCAGCTCACTTCTTGTTGCGACGCTGCACGCGGGTCTTCTTCAGCAGCTTGCGGTGCTTCTTCTTCGCCATCCGCTTGCGGCGCTTCTTGATGACCGAACCCATGTCCTGCTCCCGACGTGTTGGCCGCGTGGCGTGCGCCGGTGGCCGCAGGGGCGGAACCGGACGCCACGCGAGTGTGGATCAGCTCGTGTGCGACGGTTCCGGCCGGGGCCGGGGTTGTCGCTCGGCGCCCGAGCCTACCCGGCGCCCCCGCGGCGACGCTGCCGCGGGAACCGGGCCGGACGGATCCCACCCCGAGGGGTGGGGACGCCGATCGACGGTCGATCGGTGGTGCTGCGTGGTGCTCAGGTGGTGCTCAGGTGGTGCTGCCGCGGCCGGGAGCCGCGGCGACCGGGACGGGCCCGGTCAGGCGGGCACCGATCAGGCGATGTCGGTGTAGGCGTCGCGCAGGTAGTCCTGGACGGCGCGCTCCGGGACGCGGAACGACCGGCCGACGCGGACGGCGGACAGCTCGCCGGCGTGGACGAGGCGGTACACGGTCATCTTGGAGACGCGCATCATGCTGGCGACCTCGGCGACGGTCAGGAAGGTGACCGCGGCGCGCGGCTGCGGGACGGCCGGGCGGCCGACCGGCATGGCGGCGGGGTGCTGCGGGCCCACGGGGCGGGCGACGGCGGCGGCCGGGATGGGGCGGGCCATCGGGCGCGGGCCGGGGACGGCCGGGCGGACGTAGGCGGCGTTGGTGCGCTGGGGCATGGTCATGATCAGCTCTCCGGACCTAGCACGAGTCGGGCGCCGGCTTCCCCACCGGCTACGGGACACGCACGTGCTGATACAGAGAGTAGGGGGGCCCGCGTGACTGATGCGATGGAAGAAACGAACACGGGGAACGGTCCGTCCCTGGCAGAACTACACCTATGCAACTCGCTTCACAGCCGTATCGGCGCGTCCACGAGTAGATGTGTCGACACGGTGACGCAGCGTCCACCCATCCGGGCCTGAGCCGGGGTACGGTCACCGGCTCCCGTCGGCGCGGCCCAGCTCCACCGAGCGCCGAGCGGCCGCCTCGATGGCCGCGATGAGCGCCGAGCGCACCGAGTGCCGCTCCAGCTCCCGGATGCCGGCGATCGTCGTCCCGCCCGGGCTGCTCACCGCGTCCCGCAGCTGGGCCGGGTGCTCGCCGGACTCGCGCAGCATCACCGCCGAGCCCAGCGCCGTCTGCACGACCAGCTCCGTCGTCAGCGCCCGCGGCAGGCCCAGCAGCACGCCGGCGTCGACCATCGCCTCGACGAGGTAGAAGAAGTAGGCCGGGCCGCTGCCCGACAGCGCCGTCACCGCGTCCTGCTGGTACTCCGGCACCCGCGCCACGCGGCCGACGGTCGACAGCAGCGCCTCGGCCTCGTCGAGCTCGGCCTCCCCGGCCGAGGCACCGGCCGACAGGACGCTCATCCCCTCGTCGACCAGCGCCGGGGTGTTGGGCATGACCCGCACCACGGGCACGCCGGCGGGCAGGGCCGCCTCGACGGTCGCCGTCGAGATGCCCGCGGCGATGCTCACCACCAGGTGGCCCGGGCCGACCGACGGCGCGAGCCGCTCCAGCAGCGCCGGGAGGTCCTGAGGCTTCACGGCCAGCAGCAGCACCCGCGAGCGCGCCGCCGCCTCCTCGAAGCCGACGACGTCGATGCCGTAGCGCGCCGCCAGCTCCGCGCCGCGCTCCGGGTGCCGCTCGCAGACGACGACGCCGTCCGCGCCCTGCCGCCTCACCAGCCCGGCCAGCAGCGCCTCGCCCATCTTGCCGCCGCCCAGGACCGCCAGGCCCCGCCGCTCGCCCATCCGCCCGCTCCCGCCTGTCGAGGTACCGGTCGGACCGTAGTGCGCCGGGGTGTGCCGCCCGGGAGCCCCGGGTAGCCGCGCCCGCATGGCAGGAGAACTGGACGGGATGAAGGTGGCCGTGCTCGCGACCGACGGCGTCGAGCAGGTCGAGCTCGAGCGGCCGTGGCAGGCGCTCGAGGAGGCGGGGGCCGAACCGGAGCTCGTGTCGCTCGACGGCGGCTCGATCACCATGTACCAGCACATCGACAAGGGCGACACCAAGAAGGTCGACACCACCGTCGCCTCGGCCGACCCCGAGGACTACGCCGCGCTGGTCCTGCCCGGCGGCGTCATCAACGGGGACTTCGTGCGGGCCGACGCCGACGCCGTCGCGTTCGTGAAGGCCTTCTTCGAGGCGGACAAGCCGGTGGCGGCCATCTGCCACGCGCCGTGGGTGCTCGCCGAGGCCGACGTCGTGCGCGGGCGGCGGATGACGTCGTGGCCCTCGCTGCAGACCGACCTGCGCAACGCCGGCGCCAAGTGGGTGGACGAGGAGGTCGTCGTCGACGGCAACCTGGTCACCAGCCGCAACCCCGACGACCTCGACGCGTTCTCCGCCGCCATCGTGGAGCAGTTCGCGCAGGCCGACGCGGGGGACGACGAGGACGAGTGAGCCCCGGCCGGGCCGCTCGCCCCGTCAGGAGGCGGCGGCGAGCAGCCCGGCGGCCGGGGCGATGGTGAGCAGCGTCCCGGCGAAGACGAGGACGGCGACCACCTTCGGCCCCACCGGCTCCCGGCCGGTGCGGCTGCGCCAGGCGCCGACGCCGGCGACCAGGGCGGTCACCGCGAGCGGGGCGAGCACCACGGCCACCTGGGGCAGCTGCTCCCAGACGACGGTGGACAGGAAGTAGATGCCGACGCCGGCGGCGAGGGCCAGCACCAGCTCGCCGGCGAAGCGCAGCCAGGCGAGCGCGCCCTCCTTGGCGCCGAGCGGCTCGTCGAGGACGTCGGTCTCGCCGGGCCGGGTCACCGGGATCGGGCCGGTGGCGGGTGCCGGGTCGGAGGCGCCGGGGACGCCGGGCTTGCGCGAGGGCCCGCCGAGACCGGGGATGGCGGCCGTCGTCGGGCCGTCGGGTCCGCGGCCGGCCTTCGCCGGGGCGCTGCGCCCGGTGTCCCGGTCGGCGTCACGGGCCGGGCGGACGGCCTCCCGCCTCCGGCCGGTGTCGCGGCCGGTGTCGGAGACCCGCCCGGTGTCCGACACCCGGCCGGTGTCGGAGACGCGGCCCGTGTCCGAGACCCGGCCCGTGTCGCTGGCCCGACGGCCGGGGTTGGGGCGGCCGCCGTCGGTGTCGGGCTCGCGCTGGCGCTGCTTGACCGGGATGTCACCGGTGTCGCCGCGGCGGCGCCGGGCGCTGCGGGGTGCCTCGATGCCCGCCTCGCGCAGGATGTCGGCCAGCGGCCGGCCACCGGTCTCCGGACCGGGCTGTGACATCACGCGCCTCCCAGGGTGTCGAGCCGCCGGAGGATGACGCCCTCCCGCAGGGCCCACGGGCAGATCCGCACGGAGGGTAGATCCAGAGCCTGCATGGCGGCCTGCGCCACCACGGCACCGGCGGGCACCTGGTGCGCGCGGTCGGGCGACACGCCGCGCAGCTCGGCCAGCGCGCGGGACTCGATGCGGGAGACGAAGCCGATCAGCTGGCCCAGCCCGTCGGCGCTGAGCTCCCGCGGCACCCGCAGCCCCGCGGAGTAGGGCGCCGCGCCGGTGAGCCGGGCGAGCGTGCGGAACGTCTTGCTCGTCGCGGCCACCAGGTCCGGCGGCCCGGCCGCGCGCAGCTTCTTCGCCGCCGGCCGCAGCACGTCGGAGGCGTGCTCGCGCAGCGCGTTGAGGGCGGCGAGGTCGGGACGGCCGCCGGTCGCGGCCTCGGGCAGGAAGCGGCGGGTCATCCGGCCGGCACCCAGCGGCACCGACAGCGCCACGTCGGGGTCCTCGTCGGTGCCCGTCGCCAGTTCCAGCGAGCCGCCGCCGATGTCGAGGACCAGCAGCCGCCCGGCGCTCCACCCGTACCAGCGGCGGACGGCGAGGAAGGTCAGCCGCGCCTCCTCCTCCCCGCTGGTCACCTGCAGGTCGACGCCGGTGCGCGAGCGGACCCGGTCCAGCACCTCCATGCCGTTGCGCGCCTCGCGGATGGCCGAGGTGACCAGCGCGAGGACCTCGTCGCACTTCTCCTTCTCCGCCTGGTCACAGGCCTTCTGCACGGCCTTGACCAGCGCCTTCTCGCCCTCCTTGGACAGCACGTCGTCGGCGCCGACGTGCTCGGAGAGGCGCAGCAGCCAGCGGTCGTCGTGCTGCGCGGTGGGCTCCGCGCCGCGGTGGGCGTCGACCACCAGCAGGTGCACGGTGTTCGAGCCGACGTCCAGCACCCCGAGCCGCATGGGCACCAGTCTGCCGGGCGGGCCCCCCGCGGGCCCGCGGCGGGCCGACCGCGGGAGCCGACCTAGCCTGATCGGGTGCAGGACGTGCCGCCCGAGGTCGACCCCGACTTCGCCCGCGAGTGGGTGGAGTTCCCCGACCCGGCCGACCCGCGGCACCGGGTCCGCGCCGACCTGACCTGGCTGTCCTCGGCCTGGACCTGCGTGTTCGGGCGGGGCTGCGCCGGCGTCGTCCCCGGCCGGGCCGACGACGGCTGCTGCAGCCACGGCGCCTTCTTCAGCGACGAGGACGACCTCGCCCGGGTGACCGCCGCCGTCGCCGACCTCACCGACGACGACTGGCAGCTCGCCCCCGTCGGCCGCGGCGCGTGGACCGAGGAGGACGACGCCGACGACGACGCCGCCGACGGGGCCCCCGGGGAGGGCGGCGTCCGCTCCCTGCGCACCCGCCTGGTCGACGGCGCCTGCGTCTTCCTCAACCGGCCCGGCTTCGCCGGCGGCACCGGCTGCGCTCTGCACCGCATGGCCCTGCGCGAGGACCTGCACCCGCTGCTCACCAAGCCCGACGTCTGCTGGCAGCTGCCGGTGCGCCGCGAGCAGGAGGAGGTCGAGCGGGGCGACGGCAGCACCGTCCTGGTGAGCACCATCGGCGAGTTCGACCGCCGGGGCTGGGGCCCGGGCGGCGCCGACCTGCACTGGTGGTGCACCGGCTCCCCCGCCGCGCACGTCTCGCCCGAGCCGCTGGTCCTCACCTACGCCGCCGAGCTGACCGCGCTGGTCGGCCCCGACGCCTACGCCGAGCTGCGCCGGCTCACCGAGGCGCGGCTGGACCAGGGGCTCGTCGCGCCGCACCCGGCCAGCCCCGCGCCGGTGCCGCTGACGCTCCTCCCCCGGCGGCCGGGAGCCTGAGACCGCTCGCCCGTCCGGGTGCGGCGGGGCCTGACGATCACGGTCCGCCACTACCCTGCGGAGGACGACCGCGACGACCGGACGGCGAGGACTGTGAGCGACGGACATGCGGCGAGCCCGGGCACGCACGGGCCCGGGTCGTCGGCGACCGGTCGGGGCACCGACAACGCGCTGGTCGCGCTGCTGCGGATCCCGGTCTTCCGGCGCATGTGGGCGGCGATCGCCGTCTCCAGCCTCGGCGACTGGCTGGGCCTGCTCGCCACCACCGCGATGGCCCAGCAGCTCACCCGCGACGAGTCGACGGCGGTGCAGGGCGTCGCCATCTCCGGCGTCATCCTCGTCCGGCTGCTGCCCGACCTGCTCCTCGGCCCGATCGCCGGTGCCCTGGCCGACCGGCTCGACCGCCGCACCACCGTCATCGTCGGCGACCTGCTCGCCTGCGGCCTGTACCTCTCCATCGCGCTGAGCTACGAGCTGACCTGGCTGTACGTCGCGCAGTTCCTGGTCGAGGCCGTCGGCCTGTTCACCAACCCGGCCAAGCAGGCCAACTGGGTGGCCATCGTCCCGCGGGAGCGGCTGGCGACCGCGAACCAGGTGTCGCTGTTCAGCGTGTACGGGTCGGTGCCCGTCGCCGCGCTGCTGTTCGCCCTGCTGTCCACCGTCTCGCGGGTGTTCCCGGGCGGGGAGGCCGGCGACACCCGGACGGCGATCGTCGTCGCGCTGGTGTTCAACTCGCTGACCTTCGCGCTGTCGGCGGGCATCGTGCTGCTGTCGCGGGCGCTGATACCGGCCACGCAGGTCGACCGCGAGGCACCGGCGAACGTCTTCTCCCTCGTCGTCGAGGGCGTCTCCTTCCTGCGCGGGCAGCCGCTGATGCGCGCCCTCTACGTCGGCGTGATCGGGGCCTTCGGCGCGGGCGGGCTGACCGTCGGCGTCGCCCAGCTCTACGTCGTCACCCTCGACGCCGGTGCCGCGGGCTACGGCATCCTCTTCGGCGTCGTCTTCACGGGCCTGGCGATGGGCATGCTGGTCGGCCCGCGGATCCTGCCGACCATCCCCCGGCGCACCCTGTTCGCCCGCTCCATCGGCCTGGCCGGCCTGGCGCTGCTCGCGATGTCGCTGCTGCAGGAGTTCGTGCTGGCCGCGGCCGCGGCGTTCCTCGTCGGCCTCTTCGCCGGCGTCTCCTGGATCATCGGCTACACCCTGATCGGCTTCGAGGTCGAGGACCGGCTGCGCGGGCGGGTGTTCGCCTTCGTCTTCTCCTCGGTGCGCATCGAGCTGCTGCTCGCCGTCGCCGTCGGCCCCGGCCTCGCCGGGCTGCTCGGCTCGCACGAGCTGAACGTCGGCGAGCTGCGGTTCACCGTCAGCGGCCCGGGCCTGACGCTGCTGGTCGGCGCGCTGCTCGCGCTCGGGGTCAGCGCCTACGCCGTCCGGCAGGTGGCGCCGCGCGGGCGCCCCGGCACGCGGGCCCGCGACGTGTTCCGGCTGCTGTGGGGCAGCTCGGACCTGCTGTCGGCGTCCTCCAGCGGGGTGGGCCTGTTCGTCGTTGTCGAGGGCGCCGACCGCGACCTCACCCGCCGCTACACCGCCGACCTCGCCCGCGTGCTGCGCGCGGACGACCGCCCGGTGGTCACCACGCACGAGCCCAGCGACACCGCGCTCGGCCGCCAGGTGCGCGGGCTGCTGTTCCCGCCGGCCTCGCCGCCCGCCGACGGCCGCACGGCGACGGACGGCCGCACGGTCACCGACGACGAGGGCCGCCCGGTGGCGGCCTACACCGCGGCGCTGCTGGCCGCCGCCGACCGCGCCGAGCACGTGGCCACGGTCATCCGCCCGGCGCTGCAGCGGCGCGAGATCGTGGTGTGCAACCACTACGTGGACACCTCGATGGCCTTCCACGGGGCCGGCCAGGGCCTCGACGCCGACCGCATCCTGCGCACGTCGCTGTGGGCCACCCGCGGCCTGCTGCCCGACCTGACCGTGCTCGTCGACTCGCCGGTCACCGCCGGGCCCGACGGTGCCGACGCCGACGCCGTGCGCGCGGGGTTCCTCGCCCGGGCCGACGCCGCGCCCGACCGCTACGTCGTCGTCCCCGGCGAGCTGCTCGACGCCGACGCGCCGCACGACGGCGACGGGCTGGTGTCGGCCGCGGTGCGGCGCCGCCTGGGCACGCTGCTGGCCCAGCGCTACCCCGAGAGCGGTACCCCGGCCCCCGCGGACGCCTCCGACGGCGCGAGCGGCCCGGCCGACGCGCCGGTCGGCGCGGGCCGGACCGGTACCGGGACCGTGCCCGGAGGCTCCGTACGCTGACCGCCGTGGCTGCCCCGGTGACCCCTCCCCCGCCGACCTGGACGGCCGAGGACACCGAGGAGGTCGACTGCTGCCTCTGCGGCGTCCGCGGCCGGCTCGTGCACGACCTGGCGCCCTTCGGCGTCGTCCGCTGCCCGTCCTGCGGCCTGGTGTTCGTCAGCCCGCGGCTGCGCCCGGAGGCCCTGCAGCGCCTCTACGACGACGTCGGCTACTTCGAGGGCGGCGTCTACGGCGGTGCGGTCGACGGTGGGTCCGCCGACGGCGGGGCGCAGGAGACGGGGCGGTTCGACCCGGCGATGGTCCTGCAGCGCACCTGGACGGCGGGCCGGCTCGCCCTGCTCGACCGGGTGCGCGGTCGCGCCGCCGGGGGCCGGCTGCTCGAGGTCGGCGCCGGCTACGGGCTGTTCCTCGACGCCGCGCGCCGCGCCGGCTGGACGGCCAGCGGCGTGGAGCTCTCCCGCACCGGCGCGCAGCACGCGGTGGACGCGCTCGGCCTCGACGTCTTCTGCGGCCAGCTCGCCGACGCGCCGCTGACCCCGGGCTTCGATGTCGTCTGCGCCTGGGACACCGTCGAGCACGTGCCCGACCCGCTCGACTTCTGGCGGACGGCGCGCTCGCTGGTGGCCGAGGACGGCGTCGTGCTGTTCTCCACGCCCTACGTGTCGTCACTGCCGGCGCGGCTGCTGGGCACCCGCTGGTGGACGCTCAAGCCCGCCGAGCACATCTGGCACTTCACCCCGCGCACGCACGCGATGGTGCTGGCGCGCGCCGGCTTCGCCCTGACGCAGGTGGTGCGCAGCCCGCTCGCCCCGAGCAACGCTGGCCGGCTGGACAGCCTGGTGGGCGTCGCCCGGCCGATCCCGGTCTGACCCTCCCCCGGCCTCAGGCGGCCGAGCCCTCGCCGACCGGCACCAGGGCCGCGGCGCGGAAGGTCTGCCGGTAGGCCCGCGGGGAGACGCCCCGGCGGCGGCCGAACTGCTCGCGGAAGCCGGCCGCGGTGCCGAAGCCGACGAGCCGGGCGATCTCCTCGACCGGGGCGTCGCTCTCCTCGAGCAGCGTCTCGGCCGCGGCGAGGCGCTGGGCGAGCAGCCACGCGTGCGGCGTCGTCCCGGTGGTGGCCTTGAACCGGCGGGCGAAGCTGCGCGGGCTCATCAGCGCCCGCCGGGCGAGGACCTCGACGCTGATGTCCTCGGCGAGGTGCGCGCGGGCCCAGTCGAGGACGAGGCCCAGCAGGTCGTCCTCGCAGCGGGCGACGGGCTCGTCGATGTACTGGGCCTGGCCGCCGTCGCGGTGCGGCGGCACGACCATCTCGCGGGCCAGCGCGTTGGCCGCCGCCGAGCCCCACTCGCGGCGCACGAAGTGCAGCAGCGCGTCGACGCCGGCGGCCGTGCCGGCACCGGTGATCAGGGTCCCCTCGTCGACGTAGAGGACGCGCGGGTCGACGTCGACCGCCGGGTACCGGGCGGCGAGCTCGCCCGCGTAGCGCCAGTGGGTGGTGGCCCGCTTCCCGTCGAGCAGCCCGGCCGACGCGACGACGAACGCGCCCGTGCAGTGGCTGATGATCTGGCCGCCGCGGGCGTGCACGGCGCGCAGCGCCTCGAGGACCTCGTCCGGCACCGGCTTCGACAACTTCTCCCAGGCGGTGACCAGGACGACGTCGGAGACCGCGAGCCGCTCGAGGCCGTGCTCGGCGTGGACGGCGAGCCCCGTGTCGGTGCGCACCACCCCCGGCGCGGTGCTGACGATCGCGAAGTCGAAGCGCGGCAGGCCGAAGCGGGAGTGGTCGTAGCCGAAGACCTCCGCGGCGACGCCCAGGCCGAAGGCGCCCAGGACGCCGTCCCCGGCGAGGAGGCTGACGACGACGGGACGGTCGGTTCCGGTCACGCCGACATCATGGCAGGAAAGACGCGGTCCATGTCACCCCTGCCACTCGTCGGCGCAGGTCGGCCGGAGCACGCTCGTCCCATGTTGCTGATCACCTGCCCCGTGACCCGGACCGACGAGCTGGTCGCCGACCGGCGGATCCGATCGGTCACCAACCACCCGACCCACGTCGCGCTGGCCGTGGAGTGCCCCTCCTGCGGGAGCGTGCACGTCTACCGGACCGGCCGCCGCTGGGAGTCCCGCGAGGCCGCGCCGGCCGCCACGGCCGCTCGACCTGCGCCGGAGCTCGCGCGCGCCTAGGCTCGAACACATGAGCGAATCGAACGTCAACACCGGTCAGGCCGGCGACCCCACGGCGGAGAAGGACCCGTCGGACTGGGTGACCGGCGACGAGCCCGCCACGGGCGCGCAGAAGAGCTACCTGCACACGCTGGCCCGCCAGGCCGGCGAGGACGTGCCGGAGGACATCACGAAGGCCGACGCGTCGAAGAAGATCGACGAGCTCCAGGAGGAGACCGGCCGGGGCCAGTGACCCCGGTCGGTCAGCTCGGGCGGCGGGTCCGCAGGACCCACCCCCGAGCTGACGGGAGCACGCGCGACACGAGGTGAGCCCACGCGTGGTCGCGGTGCCCGCCGGTGCCTGGCCGCGGTGTCGGCCGGTAGGCCGACGACGTGATCGCCCTGCGAGGACGGCGGACCGGTCGCGGGGCCGGAGGCTCCCGACCGGGATGCCGTGGAACGGCTCAGTGCAGCGGGGGGACGCCTCCTGGCCGCGCTCGTCGGCCGGAGGCCGACGATGTCATCGCACTACTGCTCGAACTTGTAGCCCAGGCCGCGGACGGTCACCAGGTGCTTGGGGTTGGCCGGGTCGGGCTCGATCTTGGCCCGCAGGCGCTTGACGTGGACGTCGAGGGTCTTGGTGTCCCCCACGTAGTCCGAGCCCCAGACGCGGTCGATGAGCTGGCCGCGGGTGAGCACGCGCCCGGCGTTGCGCAGCAGCAGCTCGAGCAGGTCGAACTCCTTGAGCGGCAGGGCCACCTGCTCGCCGTCGACGGCGACGACGTGCCGCTCGACGTCCATGCGCACCGGGCCGGCCTCGAGCGCGCCCTCGACGGGGGCGTCGACGTCGCCGCGGCGGCGCAGCACCGCGCGGATGCGGGCGACGAGCTCGCGCGCCGAGTAGGGCTTGGTGACGTAGTCGTCGGCGCCGAGCTCGAGGCCCACGACCTTGTCGACCTCGGAGTCCTTGGCCGTGAGCATGATGATCGGGACGTTGCTGCGGGAGCGCAGCGCCCGGCAGACCTCGGTGCCGGGCAGGCCCGGGAGCATGAGGTCGAGCAGGACGATGTCCGCTCCGGCGCGGTCGAACTCGGCCAGCGCCTCGGGCCCGGTGGCGGCCACGACCGCCTCGAAGCCCTCGCGGCCGAGCATGTAGGACAGCGCGTCGGAGAAGGACTCCTCGTCCTCCACCACGAGCACTCGCGTCATTTCCGTCCTTCCTGGAGGACCCCGGCCGGGGCGTCGTCCGCCGCGCCGGGAGGTTCGGGGCGGTCGGAGGGGTCCTCGACCGCCAGGGGGATGCGCAGGGTGAACGTGGAGCCGAGGCCCTCCTCGCTCCACACGCTCACCGAGCCACCGTGGTTGCTGGCCACGTGCTTGACGATCGCCAGGCCCAGCCCGGTCCCGCCGGTGCTGGTGGCCCGCGACTGGTCGACTCGGTAGAAGCGCTCGAACACCCGCTCCCGGTCGGCCCGGGGGATGCCGATGCCGCTGTCGGTGACGGCGATCTCGGCGAACCCGCCGCGGGACCGCGCGCCGACGGCGATCTTCGTGTTCTCCGGGCTGTAGGCGACGGCGTTGGCCAGCAGGTTCGTGACCGCCGTCGTCAGCTGGTTTTCCACGCCGCGGACGGCGAGGCCGCGGCGCCCGCCGACGGCGATGGTGATGCCCTTGGCGGCGGCGGCGAGGCCGGTGCGGTCGACGGCCTCGGTGAGCACGGTGTCGACGTCGACCGGCGCGAGCTCGGGCAGCGGCTCGGCGCCCTGCAGCCGGGACAGGTCGATGAGCTCGCGCACCAGCTTGGCCAGCCGGTCGGCCTCGTGCGCCATGCGGGCGGCGAAGCGCTGCACCGTGTCCGGGTCGTCGGCCGCACCCTGCATCGCCTCGGCGAGCAGCCCCAGCGCGCCGACCGGCGTCTTGAGCTCGTGTCCGACGTTGGCGACGAAGTCGCGGCGGACCGCCTCCACGCGGCGCGCCTCGGTGACGTCCTGCAGGACGAGCGCGACGGGGCCGGGGACGACGGTGGGCGCGGCGTCCAGCGGGACGCCGTGCGCCCCGACCAGGCGGGTGCCGCCGCCGACGACCTCGCCGGGCAGGGAGACGTCGGCGCGCCGGCTGCCGGAGGTGCGCACCGTGCGGACGAGGTCCGACAGGGCCGGCACCAGCAGGCGCCGGTCACGGACCAGGCCCAGGGCGCGGGCGGCCGGGTTGGCCACGACGACGGCGTCGTCCTTGTCGAGCACCAGGACGGCGGGGTCCATGAGGTCGATGAGCCGCCGGGCCAGCGCGGCCTCGCGGGCGGCGTCGCCGGGGTCGGCGGCGGCCCGCGCGGCCGCGTCGGACGGCCGGCGGGCCAGGACGACCGCGACGGCTCCCAGCGCCGCACCGACGACGAGGCCGGCCACGACGGCGACCAGCAGGCTCACGCCGCCGATGCTAGGCGTCGCGGGGCCCGGGACATCCCCCGTGTGAGTGGTCGCGGAACCGGGTAGACCGATTGTTCATGCCCGGGTGCCCCCGCGTTCACCGGGCGGGATCTCGCGGCGTCCGGTGAGCACCTACCCTCGGTGTCCTGGGGACGGCCGCCGAGCAGAGGTGTCCGGACGGCGTGACCGGTGAGGGCCGGCCCGACGAGGAGGACCCGTGCGCGAGCACTACCGCGAAGAGCTCGAGGACATCAACAACTGCCTCGTGGAGATGTCGAACTCCGTGGGCTCGGCCATGAGCAAGGCCACCACCGCGCTGCTCGACGCCGACGTCGCCCTCGCCGACCTGGTGATCGCCGGCGACGAGCACATCGACGCGGTGCGCGAGAGCATCGAGGAGCGCTGCTTCACCCTCCTCGCCCGCCAGCAGCCGGTCGCCACCGACCTGCGCACGGTCACCACCGCGATGCGGATCGTCGGGGACCTCGAGCGCATGGGCGACCTCGCCGTGCACGTGGCCAAGCTGGCCCGGATGCGGTTCCCCGAGTCCGCCGTCCCCACCGAGGTCCGGCCGATCTTCCTCGAGGCCGGCCACGTCGCGCAGAGCCTGGTGACCCAGGTCGGCACGGTGATCGCCAAGCTCGACGTCCAGGGCGCCGCCCAGCTGGAGCGCGACGACGACCTCATGGACCAGCTGCACCGCCAGCTGTTCACCGAGCTGCTGAGCCCCGGCTGGCCGCACGGCATGGAGTCGGCCATCGACATCACGCTGCTCGGCCGCTACTACGAGCGCTTCGCCGACCACGCCGTCAGCGTTGCCCGCCGGGTGGTCTTCCTGGTCACCGGCGAGCGGGACATGGTCGCGCTCCCGAACTGAGCCGCCGTACGACGAGGGCCCCCGCACCGGACGGTGCGGGGGCCCTCGTCACATCGGCTACTTCTTGCCCTGGTTCTTCACGGCCTCGATGGCGGCCGCGGCGGCCTCGGGGTCGAGGTACTCCCCGCCCGGCTTGACCGGCTTGAGGTCGGCGTCGAGGTCGTAGCGCAGCGGGACGCCGGTGGGGATGTTGAGCCCGACGACCTCGTCCTCGCCCATGCCGTCGAGGTGCTTGACCAGCGCCCGGAGGCTGTTGCCGTGCGCGGCGACCAGCACGGTCGCGCCGGTGCGCAGGTCGGGGACGATCGAGTCGTACCAGTACGGGAGCATCCGGACGACGACGTCGGCCAGGCACTCGGTGGCCGGCCGCACCTCCGGGGGCAGGAAGCCGTAGCGCGGGTCGGCGTCCTGGGAGTACTCGCTGCCGGGGTCGATCGGCGGCGGCGGGGTGCTGTAGGAGCGGCGCCAGGTCATGAACTGCTCCTCGCCGTACTCGGCGAGGGTGGCGGCCTTGTCCTTGCCCTGCAGCGCGCCGTAGTGCCGCTCGTTGAGCCGCCACGACCGGCGCACCGGGATCCACTGCCGGTCGGCGGCGGCGAGCGCCAGCTCGGCGGTGGTGATGGCGCGCCTGAGCAGCGACGTGTGCAGCACGTCGGGCAGCAGGCCGTGCTCGGCCAGCAGCTGCCCGCCGCGCGCGGCCTCGGCGCGTCCCTTCTCCGACAGCTCGACGTCGACCCAGCCGGTGAACAGGTTGGCCCTGTTCCACTCGCTCTCGCCGTGGCGGAGCAGCACGAGGGTCCCGGGCGTGGTTCCCGCAGACATGGTCACGGGCCCATCCTGCCCGACGCCGTCCTCAGCGGGTGACCAGTGGCCAGAGCACCCAGGCCTCGTAGACCGCCGGGGGTGCCAGGCCGGCCAGCAGCCAGGGGCTGCGCACCCGCCGGGCGGCGCCCCACCGCACCGCCGCGACCAGGGCGACGCAGCAGCCCACGGCGACCGCGAGCCACAGCACGGTGGCGCCGACGTCGACGACGAACAGCTGCGCGAGCACGAGCTGCACGGCGCACAACAGCAGCGGGTAGACCAGGCCGGAGGCGGCCACCACGCCCATCAGCGCGCGGCCGAGCCGCTCCTGCTGCGCGGGTGGCTCCTGCACGCCCCCACGCTAGGCGGCGGAGGCCTCCCGCGCGCCCGGCCGGCGGCGGCCGGGCAGCCACACCAGGACGACGACGGCGGCGACCGCGGAGGCGGCGGCGGTGCCGACGGCGGTCAGGTGCATCGCCGAGACGAACGCGTCGCGGGCGGTGTCCTCGAGCGCCCCGGCGGCGGCGACGGTCTGCGCGTCCCCGGCGGCGCGGGCCTGCTCGGCCGTCGTCCGGGCCGCCTCCAGCGTGGCCGCGATCGACGTGCTCGCCTCCGCGCGGACGTCGGCGGGCAGCACGTCGACCGCGCGGCCGACGTTCGCGGCGTAGGCGGTCGCCAGCACCGACCCGAGGATGGCCACGCCGAGCGCGCCGCCGACCTGGCGGACGGTGTTGTTCACCGCGGCGCCGGCGCCGGCCTTCTCGCGCGGCACCACGGCCATGATCGACTCGGTCGCCGGCGCCATCACCGCGCCCATGCCGAGGCCCTGCACGGTCAGCGCGGTGAGCAGCAGCCAGAGCGGGGCGGCCTGGTCGAGCAGCTGGAAGCCCAGGAACGACAGCGTGATGAGCACGAAGCCGCCGGCGCAGACGGCCTTGGCGCCGAACCGCTCGGCGAGCCGCGAGCTGCGCGGGGCCATCAGCGCCATGCCCAGCGCCACCGGGATGAGCGCGGCGCCGGACTGCAGCGGGTCGTAGCCGCGGGCGCCCTGCAGGTAGTAGACGAGGTAGAACGTGGCGCCCATCAGCGCGAAGAAGTTCAGGCCCAGCGCCGCGGCGGCCGCGGAGAAGGCCGGGTTGCGGAACAGCGAGACGTCGAGCGCCGGGTGCGAGGAGCGCCGCTGCAGCCAGACGAACAGCGCCAGCAGCAGCGCGCCGCCGAGCAGCGGCACGAGCACGCCCGGCGTCGTCCAGCCCACCCCGGAGCCGCCGTGGATGATCCCGTAGACCAGGCCGGCGAGCGCCGCGATCGACAGCAGGACGCCGGGGACGTCGAGGCGGCCGGGCTCCGGGTCGCGCGACTCGGGGACGAACACCAGCGTGGCGACGACGCCGAGGACGGCGACCGGCACCCCGATCAGGAAGATCGCGCCCCACCAGTAGTGCGTGAGGACCGCGCCGCTGGCCAGCGGCCCGCCCGCGACGGCGAGCCCGGCGGTGGCCGCCCAGATGCCGATGGCGCGGCCGCGCTCGCCGGGCGGGAAGACGTTGGTGAGCACGGCGAGGGTGGTCGGCTGCACCGCCGCGCCGCCGACGCCCATGACCGCGCGCCAGGCGATGAGCTCCAGAGGACTGTCGGAGAACGCGGCGAGCACCGACCCGGCGGCGAAGACGGTGAGCCCGACGAGCAGCACCCGGCGGCGGCCGATCCGGTCGCCGATGACGCCCCAGGAGAACAGCAGCCCGGCGAACACGACGATGTAGGCGTCGACGGCCCACTGCAGCTCGCCCTGGGTGGCGCCGAGCTCGCGCTGCAGGGTCGGGATCGCGACGTTGAGCGTCGTGTTGCCCATGATCACCACGAGCAGGCAGACCGTCATGGTGGCCAGCACCCACCAGCGCCGGGCGTAGCCGGGGCGCTCCTCGGCGGGGGCGGCCAGGTCCTCCCGCCCGGGAGCGGTCATCCCCCGCCGTCCGGTGCGGGCGCTCCCCCGCCGTCCCTCCGGTCGGCTCCCCCGGCCTGCGCGAAGGCGGCGAAGGCCTCCAGGTTGCGCAGCGACTCCCCGCGCCTGACCCGCCACTCCCACTCGCGCCGGATCGAGGTGCCGAAGCCGATCTCCAGCAGCGTGTTGAACGAGTCGTCGGCGTAGCTGAGCACCGCGCCGAGCACGCGGTCGAGCTCCTCGGGCGTGACCGCGGCGTGCGGCAGCCGGCCGGTCAGGTAGATGTCGCCGACCCCGTCGATCGACCACGCGACGCCGTACATGCGGGCGTTGCGCTGCAGCAGGTGGGTCCACAGCTGCTCGCGGTTCTCGTCGGGCTGGCGGCAGACGAAGGCCTCCACGCGCAGCGCGTGCTCGCCGACGACGAGGCCGCAGACCGTCTTGAGCTTCTTCGTGCCGGGCAGGTCGACCAGCCAGCGGCCGGGCGCGGGGTGCTCGTGCACCAGCTCCGCCTCGCGCAGCGTGGCGTCGATGACGGCGTCGAGCGCCGCGACGACGTCACCCCGCGCGGTGCGGACCTCCTCCGGGCCGCTCACCAGGCCACCTGCGGGACCGTCGGGAGCCCGGCCACCGGCCGCAGCGCCGGGCGCGCGGCGGCGGCCATCTCCGCGCCCGCCGCCGCGTAGGCGTCGACCAGCGCGCCGGCCGTGCGGTCCCAGGAGAACGCCGCGGCGTGCCGGCGGGCGCCCGCGGCGAGCAACGGGCGGCGGGCGAGCACGGCGCGGATCGCCGCGGCGTAGGCGCCGGGGTCGCGGCTGCCGACGAGCACGCCGGAGACGCCGTCGCGCACGGCCGTGGGCAGGCCGCCCACCGCGGCGGCCACGACCGGCGTGCCGCACGCCTGGGCCTCCAGGGCCACCAGCCCGAAGGACTCGTTGTGGCTGGGGACGACGGCGACGTCGGCGGCGCGGTAGTGCAGGGCCAGCCGGTCGGGGCTCTGCGGCGGCAGGAAGCGCACCAGGTCACCGATGCCGAGGTGCGCGGCGAGCTCCTCGAGCTGGCGCGGCGCCTCCAGCCCGGAGCCGCTGGGCGCGCCGACCACGTGCACGCGCAGCCGGCCGCGCAGCGACGGGTCGTCGTCGAGCATCCGCGCGGCGGCGGCGAGCAGCAGGTCGGGCGCCTTGAGCGGCTGGATGCGCCCGACGAAGGTCAGCACCACGGCGTCGGCGGGGACGCCCAGCGCGCGGCGGGCGGCGGCGCGGTCGCCGGGGGTGAACCGGTCGAGGTCGACGCCGGGCGGGACGACCAGGGTGCGCCGGGGGTGGGCCCCGTAGTGCTCGACGAGCTGGCGGGCCTCCTCCTCGGTGTTGGCGACCAGCCGGTCGGCCTCGGCCACCACCTGCTCCTCACCGATCACCCGCGCCCGCGGCTCGGGCCGGTCGCCGTCGGCCAGGGCGGCGTTCTTCACCTTCGCGAGGGTGTGCGCGGTGTGGATGAGCGGCACGCTCCAGCGGTCCCGCGCCAGCCACCCCACCTGACCCGACAGCCAGTAGTGCGAGTGGACGACGTCGTAGTGCCCGGGCTCGTGCAGGGCCTCCTCGCGCAGGACGCCGGCGGTGAAGGCGCACAGCTGCCCGGGCAGCTCCTCCTTGCCGAGGCCCTCGAACGGGCCGGCGCTGACGTGCCGCACGGTGACGCCGGGGCTCATCTCGACCACCGGCGGCAGGTCGCTGGAGGTGGCGCGGGTGAACACGTCGACGGCGATGCCGCGCGCGGCCAGCCGCCGGGACACCTCGACGATGTAGACGTTCATGCCCCCGGCGTCGCCGGCACCGGGCTGGTCGAGCGGGCTGGTGTGCACCGAGATCGTCGCGACCCGGCGCAGCGCGCGGGAGCCGAGGCGTCGGCGAGCAGGCACCCGCGACCTCCCGCCTCACGCCGTCCCGGGCGCCGTCGCGGCACCCCTGTCGGCTCTCCATCCTGCAACAGGGACAGGATGGCCACATGCCCGGTGTCGCCGATCTCTCACCGTCCACCGCCCGTCCCCTGCCGGGGTCCGGGCGCACCGCCGTCGTCACCGGGGCCTCCAGCGGCATCGGCGCGGCCACCGCGGAGCGCCTGGCCGCGGAGGGCTTCGACGTCGTCCTGGGCGCCCGGCGGCTGGACCGGCTCGAGGCGCTGGCCGAGCGCACCGGCGGGCGGGCGCTGCAGCTGGACGTCACCGACCCGGCGTCGGTGGAGGCGTTCGCCGCCGCGCTGCCGCGGGTCGACGTCCTGGTCAACAACGCCGGCGGGGCCTTCGACACCAACCCGGTGGCCGACGCCGACCTCGACTCGTGGGCGCGCACCTACGACGTCAACGTGCTCGGCACCGTGCGGCTGACCAAGGCGCTGCTGCCGGCGCTGCGGGCCTCGGGCGCCGGCGACCTGCTGTTCGTGGGCTCCACGGCCGGGCTGGTCAGCTACGAGGGCGGGGCGTCGTACACGGCGGCCAAGCACGGCGTGCACACGCTGGCCGGGACGCTGCGCCTGGAGCTGGTGGCCGAGCCGGTGCGGGTCATCGAGATCGCGCCGGGGATGGTGCGCACGGAGGAGTTCTCGCTCAACCGCCTGGGCAGCCAGGAGAAGGCCGACGCCGTCTACCGCGGCGTGCGGGAGCCGCTGGTGGCCGAGGACGTCGCCGACTGCATCGCCTGGGCGCTCACCCGGCCGCACCACGTCAACGTCGACCTGCTCGTCGTCCGTCCCCGCGCCCAGGCCGCGCAGCACAAGGTCCACCGCGAGGACTGACGGTGCGCGTCCGCGAGGCCACCGACGCCGACTGGCCGCTCGTCTTCCCGTTCTTCCGCGCGGTGGTCGACGCCGGCCGCACCTACGCGTTCCCGGCCGGGTCGTCCCTGGACGAGGCCCGCGGGTGGTGGATGGAGGCGCCTCCGGGGCGCACGGTCGTGGCCGTCGAGGGGGACTCCGTCGTCGGCAGCGCGAAGATGGGTCCCAACCGTCCGGGGCGGGGGTCACACGTGGCGACGGCGAGCTTCCTCGTCGACCCGGCGGCCCAGGGCCGGGGCATCGGCCGGGCCCTGGGTGAGCACGTCGTCGCGTGGGCGCGGGACGCCGGCTACCGCGGCATCCAGTTCAACGCCGTCGTCGAGACGAACGCGCCCGCGGTCTCCCTGTGGCGGTCACTCGGCTTCGAGGTGGTGGGCACGGTGCCCGGCGCGTTCGACCACCCCGAGCACGGCTTCGTCGGCCTGCACGTGATGTACCTGGACCTCACCGGCCGCTGACGCGCTCGCCGACCTCGCGAGGAGTGGGGGCCGGAGGCTCCCGCGAGCGAGCGCCAGGAGGGCTCAGCGCAGCCGGGGAACGGCCCCTGGCCGCAGTGCCGGCCGGCAGGCCGACGGTGTCACAGCCGCTGCGGCTCGGGGACCAGCGTGACGCCGAACCGGTCGTGGACGGCGGTGACGACGCGGTCGGCGAAGGCCATCAGCTCCTCCGCCGTGGCGCCGGGCTCGGTGGTCAGCGCCAGGCTGTGCCGCGACGAGGTGCCCACCCGCCCGTCGCGGGTGCCGCGGCCGAAGCCCGCCGACTGCACCAGCCACGCGGCGCTGAGCTTCACCCGGCCGTCGGCGGCGGGCCAGCTCGGGCAGCCCGGCACCGCCTGCTCGGGCGGGACCACCGGGTTGGTGAAGAACGAGCCGGCGCTGCGGGTGTCGGGGTCCGCCGGGTCGACGACCATGCCCTTGCCGCGCCGCAGCTCCAGCACGGCCGCGCGGACGTCGGCCAGCGGCGCCCGCCCGCCCAGCTCGACGTCGAGGCGCTTCGCGAGCTCGGCGTACTGCACGGGGCGGGACAGCGGGCCCGCGTCGAGCGCGAAGGTGACGGTGAGGACGACGAACCGGCCGGGCTCGCGCTTGAGCCGGCTGTCGCGGTAGCCGAACGCGCAGTCGGCGTTCGACAGCACCCGCTCCTCGCGGGAGGTCCGGTCCCAGACGCGCACCTCGGTGACCGTCTGCGCGACCTCCTGGCCGTACGCGCCGACGTTCTGCACCGGCGTCGCGCCGGTGGAGCCGGGGATCCCCGACAGCGCCTCCATCCCGGCGAGCTCCTGCTCCACGGTGAGCGCCACGAGGTCGTCCCACGGCTCGCCGGCCTGCACCTCGACGACGTCGCCGCGCCGCTGCACGCCGCGGCTGCGCACCGCCACGACGTCGCCGGACCAGCCCGCGTCGGGGGCGACGACGTTCGAGCCGCCGCCGAGCACGAACAGCGGGCGCCCCGCGTCGTCGGCCTCGCGGACGGCGGCGACCAGGTCGGCGGCGGTGGTGACCTCGACCAGCCGGTCGACGGGCCCACCGACCCCGAGGGTCGTGAGGTCGGCGAGACGGGCGTCGGAGCGGACGAGCACCCGCCCACGGTAGCCACGGCCCGCCAGCCCGCCGGGGAGGCGGACTACCCTCGGGTCCGGTGAGCGAGGGCGACAGCGGGCACAAGCGCCGGGCGTCGCTCACCCCCCGCAGGGCCAACCCGCGCCTGGCCGCCGGCCGGGCCCGCGCGCTGGGCCTGCCCACCCGCGGCACCACGAACGCCAACCGGCTGCGCCGGGTCGACCGCTGGATCCTCGCCACCCAGCTCCCCCGCCTGCGCGACGCCGCCCGCCCGCTCGTCGTCGACCTCGGCTACGGCGCGTCGGCGGTGACCACCCTGGAACTCGTCGACCGGCTGGCCCCCGCCGTGCCCGGCCTCGAGGTCGTCGGGCTGGAGATCGACCCCGCCCGGGTGGCCGCCGTCGAGGCCGACCGCGACCCGCCGCGGGTCGACTTCCGCGTCGGCGGGTTCGAGCTCGCAGGGCTGCGCCCGGTGCTGGTGCGCGAGTTCAACGTGCTGCGCCAGTACGACGAGGCGTCCGCGGCGCGCGCCTGGGAGACCACCTGCGCGGCGCTGGGCCCCGGCGGGCTGCTGGTGGAGGGCACCTGCGACGAGTGGGGACGGCGGGCGACCTGGGTGGCCCTCGACGCCGACGGCCCGCTCACCCTGACCCTCGCCGCCCGCGTCGCCGACCTCGACCGGCCCTCCGACCTCGCCGAGCGGCTGCCCAAGGCGCTTATCCACCACAACGTGCCCGGGCAGCCCGTGCACGACCTGCTGCGCGCCCTCGACGCCGCCTGGGCCGCCGCGGCGGGGCTGACCGCGTTCGGCCCGCGCCAGCGGTGGGTCGCCGCGGTGCAGGCCCTCGCCGACGACGGCTGGCCGCTGGTGGGCTCCACGCGGCGCTGGCGGCACGGCGAGCTGACGGTGCGCTGGTCGGCCGTGGCGCCGTCGTGAGGCGCGGTGAGCGCCCCCCGGTGGTGCCGCCGGGTCCCACCGAGGTCGACGGCGGCACGGCCGAGCTGCTCGGCGACGCCGACCGCGACGGCTCGTGGGTGCTGATGGTCGAGGGGACGCCGCAGTCGCACGTCGACCTCGACGACCCCGCCCACCTGGAGTTCGAGTACGTCCGCCGGATGGGCCACGTGCTCGACCTGGCGGCGCCCGAGGGGCAGCCGGTCGATGCCGTGCACCTCGGCGGCGGCGCGCTCACGCTGGCCCGCTACCTCGCGGTGACCCGGCCCGGCTCGCGGCAGCGGGTGGTGGAGGTCGACCAGCGGCTCACCGACCTGGTCCGCGCGCACCTGCCGCTGCCCCGCGACGCGCGGGTGCGGGTGCGCGCCGCGGACGCCCGCGCCGGGCTGGTGGCGCTGCCGCCGGCGAGCGCCGACGTCGTCGTCAGCGACGTCTTCGCCGGGGCGCGGACGCCGGCGCACCTGACCACCGTCGAGTACGCCGCGGAGGCGCACCGGGTGCTGCGGCCCGGCGGCGTCCTGGCCGTCAACGTCGCCGACGGCCCGCCGTTGCGCTTCGCCCGCGGGCAGGTGGCCACGCTGCGGGCGGTCTTCGCGCACGTCTGCGTGCTCGCCGAGCCCGGCACGCTGCGCGGGCGGCGGTTCGGCAACCTCGTCGCGGTGGCCTCGGACGCGCCGCTGCCGGTGGCCGCCCTGACCCGGCGCTGCGCCGCCGACCCCATGCCCGCGCGGGTGGTCGAGGGCGAGGACCTGGCCCGGTTCGTGGGCCGCGCGCAGCCGGTGACCGACGCCGGGGCGGTCGCCTCCCCGGAGCCGCCGCCGGGCGTGTTCAGCCGCTGACCAGGGTCTTCCCCGATGCCGGGGTGCCCGGAGCGCGCCTAGGGTCGGGGCATGACCTATCCCGCACCGGCTCCGCGCCGGCTCGCCCGCGACACCCGCAACAAGATGATCGCCGGCGTCTGCTCCGGCATCGCCCGCCGCTACGGCATCTCGACCGGCGCCCTGCGGCTGGCCTTCGTGGTCTCGTGCATCCTGCCCGGACCGCAGTTCATCGCCTACCTGGTCCTGTGGGTGCTCATGCCGCGCGACGACCGGTACTGACCCGGCCGCCCGCGGTCACCAGGGGCTGTTGCCCCGCTGCACCCCGCGGACCGCGGGCCGCACGTCGACCAGGTAGACGACGGCGGCGATGACGGCGGGCAGGCCGAGGAAGGTCATCGGCCCGGACAGGTAGAGCACCACCGCGGCCAGCGCGGTGATCGCCGCCCAGGCCGGCTTGGTGAGCTTCCCGGCGGCCACGTAGTTGGGCGCCGGGCGGATGACCGCGTCGACGAGAGCCCAGACGGTCAGCGCGAGGGTGGCCCAGTACAGGGCCTCGAGCAGGACCGCGTCGAACGCCATGCCGGGCAGGGTACCCGCCGGGAGGGACCGCGGGCCCCCTCCGGAGGGAGGACACGGCCAGGGACGCGACAGGGCCCCGGAGCGCCTACGGCAGCTCCGGGGCCCTGGTCGGGTACCGAGGTCAGTCGGTGGTCTTGGCGGTGCGGGTGCGGCTCACGCGGGTCGAGGTGCCGGCGGCCTTGCCGCGCGCGGCGGTGGTGCGCTTGGCCGGCTTGCGGGCGGCCTTGGCGGTCGCCTCGTCGGCGGCCTCGGCGGTCTCCTCGATGGTGGCCTTGGCCGAGTCAGCGGCCTCCTCGACGGCCTCCTCCGCGCGGGCGGCGGCCTTGGTGGTCTTCGAGGCGGCCTTCTGGACGCGCGAGGTGATCTCGTCGGAGGCCTCGGTCACGGCCTCGGCGGCGTCCTCGATGACCTCCTCGACGGTCTCCTCGACGGTGTCGACGGCGGCCTCGGCCTTGGCGGCGAAGCGGCGGAAGCCGGGCTGGCGGCGCAGCTCCTGCAGCACGTCGGCGCCGCGCTCGGCCAGCACCTCGACGGTGCCGGCGGCCTGGGCGCGGGCCTGCTCGACCAGCGTGTTCAGGGTTCCGACGACGGCCTCGGGGCGGACGGCGCCGGCCAGGCCGCGGGCGCGGTCGGCGGCGAGCTCGGCGCGGGTGCGGGCCTCCTTGGTGGCCAGGTCGACCTGGACCTGGGCCTCCCCGGGGAGGGCCTCGGCGCGCGAGCGCAGCGTGGCGAGGACGGTGCGGGCCTGCGTGACGGCGAGGTCACCGGCGCCGACGGCGACCAGCAGCGGGGTGCGGCCGCGCTCGGCGACCTGCTCGAACAGGGAGGTGGCGGTGGTCATGCTGTCTCCTCGGAGATCGTGGGCCCGTCCGCGGGGACGCGGTGCGGGGCGGGGCTCGGGGCGGTGCTCGGGGAGGTGCCGGGTGTCCGCGGGGCGGCGGCGTGCTCGCGCACGTAGGTCTCGTACAGCTCGAGGAGCACGGCCTTGTGCCGTTCGGAGAGCTGCTCGTCGGACCGGATCGCCGCGATCGTGTCGGGGTTGCCGGGGCGCCGGTCGAGGATGCCCGCCTGCTCGTAGAGCGTCTCGGCGGAGATCTCCAGGCCCTTGGCGATGGCGGCCAGGATCTCCGCCGACGGCTTGCGCAGCCCCCGCTCCACCTGCGACAAGTAGGGGTTGCTCACCCCCGCGGTGCGGGCGAGCTCGCGCAGGGACACCCGGGCGGCGCTGCGCTGCTCCCGGATGAACTCCCCGACCTGCGAGCGCACGGTCGAGACCTGCTGGGCCTCGGCCGCGACGGTCTCCGCGACGCTGCCGGCGAGCTGGTCCACCTTCTCGCGGACCGACCTCACCTGACCGCTCACGAACTCGCCGGGGGTCTGCACGTACTCGACGGTAACCAGGGGTGCTAGCAGCTGCAAGCGCAGCTGCTAGCACCCCTCCGTGAGTCCTCTCACACCCGGCGTGTCCCCGCCCGGGCGCGGGTCAGGCGGTCAGCACCGCCGACGGCCGCACCTCACCGACGACGCCGTCGCCGCCGGTGACCGGCGGGGCCGACCAGCGGGCGAGCACGCCGGCGTCGACCCCGAGGCGGCGCAGCGCGGCGGCGAGCACCGGCGCGCGGCCGCGGTCGCCGCCGTCGTCGAGCTTGTAGGCGATCGCGCCGCGGCCGGGCAGCGCGGCGACGTGCACGCCGTCGGCCCCGCCCTTGACCAGCAGGCCGGGCACGGCCTCCATGAGCAGGGTGTCGTCGCGGCCGGTGCCGGCGACGTACCAGGGGTGGGCCCGCATGGCGTCCGCGACGGCCCGCTCGGGCGTCCCGGGGTCCGCGTCCACCAGCGAGCGCAGGCCGCGCGCCAGCCCGGCCAGAGACATGCCGTGCTGGGGTGCGCCGCAGCCGTCGACGACGACCGCGGCCACCGGCTCGCCGGCCGCGGCGGCCAGGCGGGCCTGGATCGCCTGCTGGAGCGGGTGCTGCGGGTCGAGGTAGTCCTCGGTCGGCCAGCCGGCCGCGACGCAGGCGGCGAGCATCGCGGCGTGCTTGCCCGAGCAGTTGAACGCCAGGCGCTCGGGAGCGCGCCCGCCGGTGATCCACGCGGCGCGCGTCTCCTCGTGCCCGGGCAGCGCGGCCGGGCAGCCGAGGGCGCCCGCGTCGAGGCCGGCGGAGGCGAGGATCGCCTCGGCGCGGTCGCGGTGGCCGTCCTCACCGGCGTGCGAGCCGGCGGCGATCGACAGCTCCTCGCCCGTGCGCGGCCGCCAGCCGGCGGCGAGATAGGTGGTGGCCTGCACCGGCTTGTTGGACGAGCGGGGCAGCACGGGGCGGGCGACGTCGCCGGCCGACCAGCGGACGTCCCCGTCGGGGCCGAGCACGACGACGGCGCCGCGGTGCACCGACTCGAGGAAGCCGGAGCGCCAGACCTCGACGAGGACCGGCGCGTCGGGCCAGGGCGCGCTCAGTGCCTGGCCTCGTCGGCGAGGAGGGCGGCGACGTCGGCCTCGCCGTTGCGGTAGCGGCGGGCGAGCTCACCGGCGAGGGCGTCCATCACCTGCTGCACACCGCGGCGGCGCTCGGACAGGGAGCCCTCCGCGGCGGCCAGGGCGCGGGCGGCCTGCTCGAGGTCGGCGTCGGGGAGCCCGGCGACGTCGGACAGGTCGACGCCGCGGGTCAGGCCGTTCACCCAGGACTCGTAGCGCTCGGGCGCCGCCGGCTGCACCGTCTGGTGGCGGCCCAGGCCGTGGGCGGGCCCGCGGCCCTTCTCGGCGAGGATCTCCGGCAGCAGGTCGACCAGCGAGCGGCCGTCGTGCTCGGCCCGGCGCTGCAGCTCCCGGCGCACGATGTCCAGCCGCCCCTGCAGCAGCCGCCGCGTGTAGGAGAGGTTGACCTCCTCCTGCTCGGCCCGGCGGCGCAGCCCGCGGACGTCGGCCATCGGGTGGGACTCGACGCCGGCGAGGAAGGCCGGGTCGAGCAGCTCGTCGACGGCCGCGCCGCCGGCGGGGGTCGGAGGGGTGCTCGCGGAGGTCACCGCCCGATGGTGGCAGACCGGACGGCGCGGACGCGGTCGCGGGCGGCGGCCCGGGTGTCGTCGAGCGCGGCGGGGGCGTCGTCGGGGTCGATCACGGCCCGCGAACCGCCCACCGTCAGCTCGTCGCCGGCGCCCACCGACTGCTTGACCAGGGCGAGCGCGACGACGCCGAGCTCGTGGTGGCGCACGACCGTGCCGGCGCGGCCGACCTCGCGCTCGCCGCGCAGCACCGGCGCGCCCGCGGCCGGCAGGTCCTCGCTGACGCCGTCGAGGTGCAGCAGCACCAGCCGCCGCGGCGGGCGGCCGAGGTTGTGCACGCGCGCGACGGTCTCCTGGCCGCGGTAGCAGCCCTTCTGGAGGTGGACGGCGCTGTCGAGCCACTCCAGCTCGTTGGGGATGGTGCGGTGGTCGGTGTCGGCGCCCAGCCGCGGACGGCGGGCCTCCACGCGCAGCGCCTCGTAGGCGTCCAGGCCGGCGGTCCCGGCACCCGCGGCGGCGAGCGCGTCGGCGCGGGCGGCGAGCTCGGCGCGCGGCACCAGCAGGTCGACCGCGGGGACGCCGTCGCCGAGGGCCGGCATGCGGCGCACCCAGCCGCCGCCGGGCAGGGCGGCGACGGCGTACGGGGCCTCAGGCGCGGGCAGGCCGGCGGCGGCGAGCACGTCGGACCCGCGGGGGCCGACGAGCGTCAGCATCGCCCAGTCCCCGGTCACCAGGGCGGGCTCGACGCGGAGCATGAAGACCATCCGCTGCAGGAAGGTCGCCAGCGCGGCGCCGGTGCCCGGCTCGACGTCGGCCCAGGTGGTGCCGCCGAGCTCGGCGAGCACGAGGTGGTGCTCGACGTGGCCCTGCGGCGAGAGGACCAGCGCCTGGGTGCCGGTGCCGTCGGCGAGCCGCTCGAGGTGCTGGCTGGTGAGGCTGTGCAGCCAGGAGAGCCGGTCGGGGCCGGGGATCACGAGGACGTCGCGGTCGCTGCGGTCGACGAGCCCGGCGCCCTCGGCGAGCAGGCGCTGCTCGCGCAGCGGGTCGCCGTGGTGGGCGGCGACGGTGCCGCCCTCGGCGACGACGGCGCCCGCTCGCGCGGCGAGGGGGGAGGTGGTGCTCATGCGGTCACTCCTGGGACGTCCCGGACTCTCGGCAGCGGCGGCACGTGCCCGACAGCGCCACGTGCCCCACGTCCAGGGTGAAACCCAGGTCGGCCGCCAGACGTTCCGCCGCCTGCTCGAGCACCTCCGGGTCGGCGGAGGAGATCTCCCCGCAGGAGGCGCAGACCACGTGCAGGTGCGGGTGCTCGGAGGCGTGGTAGACCGGCGCGCCCTTGGCGACGTGGGTGTGCCAGACCAGGCCGAGCCGCTCGAGCAGCTCCAGCGTGCGGTAGACCGTCGAGGTGTCCGGCGCCGCGCCGCCCGGCCCGGCCTGCTCGCGCAGCCGGGCGCCGATCGCCTCCGGGGTGGCGTGGTCGAGCTCCGCGACCGCCGCCAGCACCTGCTGGCGCTGGTGCGTCAGCCGCAGGCCCTGCGCGCGCAGCCGCTCCGCGAGGGGGGCACCGGGATCGGACACGCGCGACAGCCTAGGACCGGCCCGTGCTCACGGGACGGCGCTGCGCGAGGCCTCCAGCACCCGCCGCAGCGACTCCAGGTACCGCGCCGGGATGCCGTGCTCGCCGCGCGGCGGGAGGAACCGGGCGACGGTGGCGTCGGTGACCTGCGCGGCGTCGGCGGCCTCGGCGCCCAGCAGGCGGACCACCGGCTGCGAGCCCCACGAGCGGGACGCGGCCAGGTGCGCCATCGCGGCGGCGCTCTCGGCCCGCTCCCCCACGCAGTCGAACGGCTTCTCGGTGGCCCACAGCCGCCGGAAGCCGTCGGCCAGCGACGGGTCGGCGAGCGGGTTGCCGCCGAACATCTCCTCCGCCTCGGCCGGCGGGAGGAACACCGCGAAGCAGAGGAAGGTGAACAGGCACTTGTCGCAGTGCAGGCACCAGCGCTGCTCGGCCTGCCCGCCGATGCCCATGTGCTTCTGCGTGTACGAGCGGTTGCAGCTGAGGATGTCGCCCCGCAGCGGCAGGGCGGCCACGGCGGCGACCGTCGCCAGCTCCGAGAGCTGCCGGGTCAGGCTGAAGTACCCGGTGCCCACCTCCGCGGCGGCCGCGGTGAACAGCCGCTCGAAGGCGTACGACTTCGAGTACTGGTGGTTCACGCTGGCGCCGTCGACGGTGAGGGTCTCCTCGTCGGCGGACCGCTCGTTGGCGAAGACCACCGGGTCGAACCCGCCGAGGACGGCGACCAGGGTGGCGATGGCGGAGTTGATCGCGGTGACCGGCACGTGCCCGTTGAGTCCGCCCTGCGCGGTGCGCTCGGCCAGCAGCGGGTCGAGCCGGCGCCGCACCTCGACCAGCGGGACGCCGGCCGCGCGGGCGACGTCGCGCTGCGCGCCGGTGGGGTTGACCGCCAGCGCCGTCCCGTCGGGGATGACCACGAGCGCGAGCGCGGAGTCCTTGCCGCCGCCGACCGGCAGCAGCGCGCCGCGGCCGCCGGGCTCGACCGGCTGGCCCGGCTCGCGCACCTCGGCGTCGAACTCCACCCGGTGCGGCACCGGCAGCCGGTTGACGGCGGCGAACTCGCCGAGGCCGTCGGTGTAGGCGGCGCGCGCGACGGCGAGCTGCGCCGCGGTCACCGGCCGCTCGACGACCACCCGGCCGGGCGCGGCCAGCTTGTAATAGCTGGTGCCCATGACCAGGTGGACGAGGTCGAGGGCGGCGTCGAGCGCCGCCGGGGCCGGCCCGCTGCCGAGCAGCACCGGGTCGAGCACGAGCCGCTCGGTGAACTCGTCGTCGCCGAGGCGGTAGGAGAAGGCCGCCTCGCCGGTGGAGAGGTCGAGGGACCGTCCGGCGACGACGAACGCGCCGGTCTCAGACACCGGGGACGCGCTCGGCGCCGGAGTCGACGAGGATCTGCTCATAGGTGGCTGCCAACTCCTCGAAGTCGCGGAAGCGGTTGTAGCTGGGGGCGCCGGGTGAGAGGAGCACGACCCCGCCCGGCGGGGTGCCGGCGATCGCCGCCGACACCGCCTCGGCCAGGGACTGCGTCTCGGTGAGGCGCACCGCCGCCCCGGCGGCCTCCCGGCGGACGTCGCCGGCCAGCCGCGCCCCCGTGTCGGGGACGGTGACCAGCGCGACGGTGTCCCGCCGCTGCACCAACGTCGCGGCCAGGCCGGTGTAGTCCAGGCCCCGGTCCTGCCCGCCGGCGATGAGGGTGAGCGGGCGCCCGGCGAGCGCGTCGAGCGCGGCCAGCACGGACACCGGCGTGGTCGACAGCGTGTCGTCGACGAAGGTGACGCCGCCGAGCGTGGCCACGGGTGCGAGCCGGTGCGGCAGCGCCCGGAAGCCGGCGACGGCGGCGGCGACGGCATCGGCGGTCGCGGCGAGGTCGAGGCCCAGCAGGGCGCAGGCGGCCAATGCCACCTCGACGTTGCTGCGGTTGTGCGCGCCGGGCAGGTGCACCGGCTGGACGGCGTCGGCGAGGCCCGCGGGCAGCACCTCGGCGGGGTCGACGAGCTGCGCGGGCCGCAGGTACCGCTCGGCGACCGGGCGGGCCTGCGCGCCGACCGCCACGGAGCGGTCGGGGCAGCCGGCGAAGACGCGCAGCTTGTCGCGGAAGTAGGTGGCCTCCGAGCCGTGCCAGTCCAGGTGCTCGGGCGCCAGCGAGGTGAGCGCGCCGCGGCCGGCGAAGTCGGGCACGGCGGCGGCCTGGTAGCTCGACACCTCGACGACCAGCGTGCGGTCGCCGACGCCGTCGAGCACGGCGTCGAGCAGCGGGGTGCCGATGTTCCCGGCGTGCACGGCCGGGCGGCCGGCGGCGGTGAGGACGGCGGCGGCCAGCGCGCTGGTGGTGCTCTTGCCCTTGGTGCCGGTGACGCACAGCACCGGGACCCCGCGGGCGGCGGCCTCGGCCAGGGCGACGCCGGTGCCGGTGGTCACCACGGTGCGGTCGGCGAGCGACCGCGCCTCCTCGCGGTAGGGGCTGATCCCCGGCGACCGGAAGACGACGTCGCAGCCGGCGAGGTCGGCGACGTCGGCGGTGGCGGTCACGCCCGGCGGCAGGGCGGCGGGGTCGACCGGCCGGCTGTCGGCGACGAGGACGGCGGCCGCGCCGGCGTCCAGCGCGGCCCGGACGGCGGCGCGCCCCTCGCGGCCGTGACCCCACACGCCCACCCGGCGGCCGGCCAGCTCGGCGAGCCGGAGGGACCGCTCCCGCGGGGGAGGTGCCGGGCGGGGGTCCACGGCGACCACTCTACGGAGCGCCCCCCACTCCGGACGGCGACGACGGGCGGGTGCCGATACGGTGGACGACGGTGTGCCGGGAAGTCTGGTCGGCGAGCTGCCCCTGAGCGGGCAGGGCCGAGCCGACCCCTCTCCCGCCGGAGCCGCCCCATGAACGCCCCCCACGGGTCCACCCGCGTCTTCGCCCGCGGCTCCTGGACCGAGGCCAGCCGGATCGCCGCGGTCCTGCGCCGGGAGACCGTCGGCGGCCTGCTGCTGCTGGCCGGCACGGTCGTGGCGCTCGCCTGGGCCAACTCCCCCTGGAGCGGGGCGTACGAGGCGCTGCGCGACACCCGCGTGGGCCCGGCCTCGCTGCACCTTGACCTGACCCTGGGCACCTGGGCGGCCGACGGGCTGCTGGCGGTCTTCTTCTTCGTCGCGGGCCTGGAGCTCAAGCGCGAGTTCGTCGCAGGCGACCTGCGCGACCCGCGCCGGGCGGTGCTGCCGGTCGCGGCCGCGGTCGGCGGGATGGTCGTGCCGGCGGTGCTCTACGCGCTGGTCAACCTGGGCGGCGACGGCCTGCGCGGCTGGGCCATCCCGACGGCCACCGACATCGCCTTCGCGCTCGCCGTGCTGGCCGTCATCAGCACGCACCTGCCGAGCGCCCTGCGGACGTTCCTGCTCACGCTCGCCGTCGTCGACGACCTGCTGGCCATCACGATCATCGCGGTCTTCTACACGTCGTCCCTGGCGGCGGGGTGGCTCGCGCTGGCCCTGGTCCCGCTCGCCGTCTTCGGGTTCCTCGTGCAGCGGCGGGTCCGCTCCTGGTGGCTGCTGCTGCCGCTGGCGGTGCTCACCTGGGTGTTCGTCCACGAGTCCGGGGTGCACGCGACGGTCGCGGGCGTCCTGCTCGCCTTCACCGTCCCGGTGGTGCGCAGCGAGGCGGCCGGTGGCCCGGACGCCGGCCCGGGGCTCGCCGAGCACCTCGAGCACCGCTTCCGGCCCATCTCGGCCGGGATCGCCGTGCCGGTCTTCGCGTTCTTCGCCGCGGGCGTCACCGTGGGCGGCCTGTCCGGGCTGGTGGAGTCGCTCGGCGACCGCGTCGCGCTCGGGATCGTCGCCGGACTGGTCGTGGGCAAGGTCGTGGGGATCGTCGGCGCGACCTGGCTGGTCACCCGGTTCACCCGGGCGGAGTTCGCCGACGAGCTGGGCTGGCCCGACCTCGTCGGCATGGCGCTGCTCGGCGGCATCGGCTTCACCGTGTCGCTGCTCATCGGCGAGCTGGCGTTCGGCACCGGCAGCGAGCGCGACGACCACGTGAAGGTCGGCGTCCTGGTGGGGACGGTCGTGTCGGCGCTGCTGGCCGCCGTGGTGCTGCGGCTGCGCAACCGCCGGTACCGGCGCATCGAGGAGCTCGAGTCCGTCGACGAGGACGCCGACGGCATCCCCGACGTCTACCAGCGCGGACCGGACGCCCCGGGGACCCCCCGCCCGCGGCCGTTCACCGACGGCTGAAGAACGGCGTTGCAGACCCCCGGAACGGCGACGTACCGTCGAGGTACACGAGAGGGGAGGTGGTCCGAACAATTGAATTCTTATCGGACTCGTGAGGTGGCTGTCCGCTAGCCGCCGTCCAGATGGGCCGCCCGTTCGGAGTGGAATCCGAGCGGAGGCACTGATCGCCCGTCCGTCGCACGGCGGCGAGCGAGAACCGGACAGTCACCCAACCCCCGGGCCGCCGACACTTGTCCAGTCGGCCCGCGAGCTGCCTCCTCTCGAGGCGCCGCGGAGCAGCCCGGGGGTTGTCCGTTCTCCGGGGGAGGGAGCAGCGGCCGTGCAGACCGCTGGGCGCACCGCACAGGCCGGCCGCTGGATCGCCGACGCCGTCCGCGCCGCTCCGCCCGACACCGTGGCCGCCCTCGTGCCCGCCGTGTTCCCCGCGCACGCCCGGGTGTTCCACCCCGCCGTCCGCTACGAGGGCGACACCGACGTCTTCGTCCGCTGGGACGAGGTGGCCGCGGCCAACGGGACGACGCCGCACCGGCTTATGCAGTGGCCCGGCATCACCGGCTCGTGGGAGTACCTCGGCGAGGACGACCAGCCCGGGCTGTGGAACGACGCCCCTGCCGAGGGGCACCTCGCCGCGCACGTCGCCGGCGAGCTCGCCGCCGTCCTGGCCGCGCACACCGCCGGCCCCGGCGAGTGCTGGTTCGGCTGGGACGACGAGGGGGCGGCCGACCTGCCGCGGCTGCGCCTCCCCCGCGCCGACCTCCTGCTCGTCCGCGCCCCGGTCGACCGGGCGGCCACCAACTTCGCCCCCGAGCCGCGCGAGCAGAGCGCCACGCTGTGGTGGCCGGCCGACCGGTCCTGGTGCGTGGTCACCGACCCGGCACTGACCAGCACGTACGTGGGCGCGAGCGTCGCCGCCGTCGACGAGCTGCTGGCCAGCCGGCTGGAGGTCGCGCCGGCGCTGCCCGGCGACCCGGTCACCCCCGACAGCGACCCGGTCAACCGGGTCGACGCCCGGGGCTGACCCCTCAGACCCCCGCGCCCACCGGGGCGCCGGCGGTCGCCGCGACCACCTCGTCCCACGGGGTGGCGGCCAGGCCGAAGGTCCGCTCGGTCGCCGAGGCGTCCAGCACGTACTCCTGGTCGAACTGGTGCCGCACGTCGACCACCTCGCGCATCATCGGCGAGAACCAGCCCATCGCGGTGAGCACCGGCCAGGGCAGCCCGCTCACCGGGGCCGGCGCCCGGCCCAGCGCGCGGGACAGGTCACCGAGCGCCTGGCGCTGGGAGCGCGGGGCGCCGCTCGGCACGTGCCAGGCCCGCCCGAGCGCGCGCTCGTCGGTGCCGAGGACGGCGAGGGTCGCGGCGACGTCGGGCAGGTAGGTCCAGCTGCGCGGGGCGTCGGGGTCGCCCACCACCCAGGCGCGCCGGCCGCGACGCAGCGCCGGCAGCTGCCGCACCAGGTGCGACTGGGCGGCCGGCACCTGCGGGCCGACGAAGTCGCCGGCGCGCGCCTCGGTCATCCGGATGCGGCCGGCCTCGTGGGCGGCGAGCGCGTCGCGCCACATCGCCACCCGCACCCGGCCCTTGGTGTCGGTGGCCGCCAGCGGGCTGTCCGGGGTCATCGGCCCGGCAGGGCGGCCGTAGACGTAGAGGTTCGACATGGTCACCAGCACGGCGCCGGTGCGCTCGGCGGCGGCGAGCAGCGCGGCCGCGACCGGTGGCCAGTCGGTGGTCCAGCGGTGGTAGGCCGGGTTGACGGCGTTGTAGAGCGCGGCCGCGCCGGCGGTGGCGGCGGTGAGCGCGGCGGCGTCGGCCGCGTCCACCCGGCGGTGCTCGACGGCGCCGGTGGAGATCCCGCCGCTGCGCGACAGGACGCGTACCTGGTGCCCCCGGGCGGCCAGCAGGTCCGCCGTCGTCGTGCCCACGGGGCCCTTGCCCACGATCACGTGCAGTGCCATGAGGACTCCTCGTCCGGTCGGCGAGAGCGGTGCTCTCGTTCGAGGACGACGCTCCCACCCGTCCGGTCCGGCGTCAAGAGCAGTGCTCTCTCTTGCGTCTGCCGCTCTCATCGGCGGAGGATGCCGGGGTGTCCACCGCCCGCGAGCGCGTCCGCGCCGAGATCACCGCCGAGATCACCGCGGCCGCGCGCCGGCAGCTCGCCGAGGTGGGCGCGGCCGCGCTCTCGCTGCGGGCGGTGGCCCGCGACGTCGGGATGGTGTCGTCGGCGGTCTACCGCTACTTCCCGAGCCGCGACGACCTGCTGACCCGCCTGATCATCGACGGCTACGACGCCCTCGGGACGGCGGCCGAGACCGCCGACGACCCGGCCGCCGGGCCGGAGGAACGCTGGGCCGCGGTGTGCGGCGCGGTGCGGGACTGGGCCCGGACGCACCCGCACGAGTACGCGCTGCTCTACGGCTCGCCGGTGCCCGGTTACTCGGCGCCGCGCGACACGGTGCCGGCCGCGTCGCGGGTCGGGATCGTGCTGGGCACGATCCTGGGCGACGCAGCCCGCGCCGGCCGGCTGACCGGCGGCAGCGGGGACGGTGGGAACGGCCGGGTGCCCGGGCTGATCGGCGACGCCGCCGTCGAGGTCCTGGGGAAGGGCGCCCCGGGGGTCGACGACGCCGTCCGCGTGCGCGCCCTGCTGGCCTGGAGCTCGCTGTTCGGCAGCATCAGCTTCGAGCTGTTCGGCCACCTCGTGGGGTCGGTCGAGGACGCCGACGCCTACTTCGCCCGCGTGGTGGCCGAGCTGGGGACGCTGGTCGGGCTGGGCCCGGCCCGCTAGAGCGCCGCGAGCTCCGCCTCGAGGTCGTCGAGGCCCAGGGACCCCTGCGACAGCGCCGCCATGTGCCACGCCTTGAGGTCGAACGCGGCACCGCGGGCCCGCTGCGCCGCCGCCCGGCCGGCCAGCCACGCCCGCTCCCCCAGCTTGTAGCTGATCGCCTGCCCGGGCAGGCCCAGGTAGCGGATGAGCTCGCTGTCGAGGAAGGCCGGGTCACTGCCCAGGTGCTCGCCGGCGAACGCCCGCGCGAGCTCCGGCGTCCACGGCTCCCCGCGGTGCCCGGCGAGCACGCCCTCGGCGTCGGCGGGGACGGGCAGCCGCAGGTGCATGCCGATGTCGATGACCACCCGGATCGCGCGCAGCTGCTGGGCGTCGAGGTAGCCGAGGCGGGCGCCGGGCTCGGTGAGGTACCCGAGCTCGTCCATGAGCCGCTCGGCGTACAGCGCCCAGCCCTCGACGTTGGCGCTGACCGAGCCGAGCGACGTCTGGTAGGTGGACAGGTCGCCGGAGACGTACGCCCACTGCGCGAGCTGCAGGTGGTGGCCGGGGACGCCCTCGTGGTACCAGATCGAGACGAGGTCCCAGAGCGGGAAGCGCTCGCGGCCCAGGGTCGGCAGCCAGGTGCGGCCCGGGCGGGAGAAGTCCTGCGCCGGGCGGGTGTAGTACGGCGCGGCCGCGCTGCCGGGCGGCGCGATCATCGCCTCCACCCGGCGCACCGGCTCGGCGAGGTCGAAGTGCGTGCCGTCGAGCGCGGTGATCGCCTCGTCCATCATCGCCTGCAGGCGCTGCCGGATCGCCTCGACGCCGTCGACGGCGGGCCCGTGCTCGTCGAGCCAGGCCATCGCCTCCCTCGGCGAGGACCCCGGCCGCAGCGCCTCCGCCTCGGCCCGCTGCTCGGCCAGCAGCCGCCGGTGCTCGTCCCAGCCCCAGGCGTAGGCCTCCTCCAGGCCCTGCCCGGCGCCGAGGTCCGAGCCGTTCCACCGGCGGGCGGCGACGGCGTAGCGGTCGCGGCCGACGGCGTCCGGCGTGCCCTCGGCCCGCGGGAGGTACTCGTCGCGCAGGAAGTCGCGGACCTCGGCCACCGCGGCGTCGGCCGCGCGGGCGGCGGCGTCGAGGTCGCGGCGCACGGCGTCCGGGCCGGAGGCGGCCAGGCCGGTGAAGAACGGCCCGGACAGCCACTCGCCGAGCTGGCCGACGACGGTGGACACCTGGCGCGGCGCCACGAGCAGGCCGCGCCGGGCGCCCTCGCGCAGGGTGTCGAGGTAGCCGCGGTACGCCTCGGGCACCCGGGCCATCCGGCGGGCCACCACGCCCCAGTCGTCGTCGGTCGCGGTCGGCATGAGCAGGAACACCGAGCGGATCGAGTGCACCGGGCTGAACAGGTTCGACAGCGCGCGGAAGCCCTCGCCCGCGTCGTGGGCCAGCAGTTCCGCGCCGAGGCGCTCGCGCAGCAGCCGGGCGCAGCGGCGCTCGACCGGGTCGGCGTCCAGCGCGGGGTCGGCGGCGAGGACGGCGTCGAGCTCGGCCAGCGTGCGGCGGGTCAGCTCGGCCTCGGCCTCGATGCCCGCGGGGCTCGGGTCGGGCAGCCGGTCGTCGCCGGGCCGGGTGCCCAGCGACGTCGCGACGATCGGGTCGAGGTCGCAGACGGCGTCGACGTAGCGGTCGGCCACCTGCCGGGGTGTGGCGCCCGGGGCGGTCACCGGAGGCGCTCCAGCCGCGCCGACATGGTGGGCCGCAGGTCGGTGTCGGCGCCGGCCCGGTCGATGGCGTACATGAGCGCGCCGTCGACGATGCCGTACAGCCGTACGGCGCGCGTGGTGTCCGGCGCGTCGGGCGTGCGGGCCACGACGTCGCTGGTCAGCTCCCAGCTGGTGGTGGTCCGCGCCGTGCCGACGTAGAGCTCGATGATCCCGTCGGGGCTGGCGACCAGCAGCTCGACGTCGTCCTCGCCGCGCGGCCGCCAGAAGCCCGACTCGCGGGTGGCGGGGCCCGCCACGGCGCCGTCGTCGCCGATCAGCCAGGCGCGGGCCTCGTAGGCGAGGAAGTCGCGGCCGTCGTGGGCGAAGCGGATCCACTGGCCGAAGCGCCGGTCGCCGGCGTCCCCGCCGGCCAGCACGCCCTCGCCGTGCCACTCGCCGAGCAGCGGCAGCACCGACAGCAGCCCGTGGGCCACCTCGGGTCCCGAGCGGACGTCGACGGTGTCGGCGACGGGCAGTTCGGTCGGGCCGGTCACCGGCCGGCGTCCCGCGGAGGCATGCCCGCCACGGTAGTCAGCGGCCGCGCGCCCCGCGGCCCGGCGGGGGGACGGCGGCCCGGGCGGCAGGCCGGTCGGTGCTGCGGGCGGCGGCGCGGGCGGCGGTCCGGTCGGCGCTGCGGGCGGCGGCACGGTCGGCGGCCCGGCGCTCCCGGCGCGGGCGGCCCGCGGGCCGGGCCAGCCGCCCGACGGCGACCGCGCAGCCCAGCGCCAGCAGCGCGGCGAGCGCGACGAGGACCCACGCGGCGACCACGGCGCCACGGTAGGCGCGCCCGGCCGGGGTCGGACGGCGGACCCGCCGCGCCGGGGACGATGACGGCCGTGCCGTTCACCGGGAGCCACCCCGCCGCGGTGCTGCCGTTCCTGCGGGCCGGGTTGCCGGCCTCGGCGCTGGTGGCCGGGAGCCTGGCGCCCGACGTCCCGCTGTACCTGCCGTCGACCCTCGGCCTCCGGACGCACACCGCGCTCGCCGTCGTCACCACCGACGTGGTGCTCGGCGCGCTGCTCTGGGCGGTCTGGCACGGGCTGCTCGCCCGCCCGGCCCGGGCCTGGGCGCCCGCCGGGCTCGCGTCGCGGCTGCCCGGGTCGGCGGCGCCCGGGCTGCGGCGGCGGCTGCGCGCGCCGGTGCGGGTGCTCGCCGCGCTCGCCGTGGGCGCCGCCACGCACGTGCTGTGGGACGAGTTCACCCACCCCGGCCGCCTGGGCACCGAGCTCGTGCCCGCCCTCGGGCGCACCTGGGCCGGCGCGCCGGGTACCGCCTGGGCGCAGGACGGGAGCGGGCTGGCCGGGGCGCTGCTGCTCGCGGCCTGGACGGGCCGGTGGTGGCGGCGGACACCGCCGCGGGCGGCCCCGGGGACCACGCGGTGGTGGTGGGCGCCCTGGGCGGTCCTGGCGCTCGTCGCGGCCGCCGCGGGGGCGGCGCGGGCGGCCGGGGCGCCGGACCCGCGGTCGGCCGCGGTCGCCGCCGCCTTCGCCGGGGGCGGTGCCGCGTCGGTCGCCGCGGTGCTGCTCGCGCTGGCCTGGTCACTGTGGGCGCGCCGCGGCTGAGCCCATGGGGCAGGCTGGTGTGACACCAGCGAGACCGAGGAGGACGGCGCGATCGACAGGCGAGGACCGGCGGCCGACGGCGGGCTGTCCCGCGTGGAGGCCGAGCTGGCGCGGACGGCGGCCCGGCACGAGCGGGTGCTCGCGACCGTGGCGGACGGCATCTACGGCCTGGACCGGGCCGGCCGCGTGGAGTTCGTCAACCCGTCCGCGGAGCGGATCACCGGCCGGACGGCCGCCGAGCAGCTCGGCCACGACCAGCACGCCCTGGTGCACGCCACCCGGCCCGACGGACGGCCCTACCCGCGCCACGAGTGCCCGGTCTGGCAGGCGCTCACGACGGGGCGGACGGTGTCGGCCGACGACGAGGTCTTCTGGCGCGCCGACGGCACCGCGGTGCCGGTGGAACTGGTCGCCGTGCCGATGGTCGAGGACGGCGGGGTCAGCGGCGTCGTCGTCTCCTTCCGCGACCTCACCGACCGGCTGGCCGCCCGGCGGCAGGCCGAGGAGCTGCGCCGGCTGACCGCCCAGAACGCCGCCGACCGCATGCTGTCCGACCGGCTGCAGCGGGCGCTGCTCACCCCGCCGCCGGAGCCCGACCACCTGCACGTCGCCGTCCGGTACCGGCCGGCCGCCGTCGGCGCCCGGGTGGGCGGGGACTGGTACGACGCCTTCCTGCAGCCCGACGGCGCGACCGTGCTGGTGATCGGCGACGTCGTCGGCCACGACAGCTCCGCCGCGGCGGCGATGGGCCAGGTCCGGGGCCTGCTGCGGGCGCTGGCCTACGACGGCGACCGCTCCCCCGCGGCCACGCTGGCCCGCCTCGAGCACGTCGCGCGGGGCCTCGACGTCAGCACGCTCGCGACGGTCGTGCTGGCCCGCGTGGAGCGGCACCCCGACGTCCCCGTCGCCGGCACCCGGGTGCTGCGGTGGAGCAACGCCGGCCACCTGCCGCCGGTGCTGCTCGCCCCCGACGGCACGACGACGCTGCTGGAGACCCGCGCCGACCTCATGCTCGGTGTCGACCCCGACGCCCGCCGCGCCGAGCACACCGCCGAGCTGGCCGACGGGCACACGCTGCTGCTGGTCACCGACGGGCTGGTCGAGCGCCGCGACGCCGACCTCGACAGCGGGCTGGTCGCGCTCCGCGAGGCGCTGCGCGACCTCGGGACGACGCCGCTCGAGGAGCTGTGCGACACGCTGCTGGCGCGGATGGTGCCGGCGGCCGGCGCCGACGACGTCGCGCTGGTGGCCGTCCGCGCCTATCCGGAGGACCGGCCGCGCCCGCCGGAGGCCGGGCCGAACCGGCTGCCGCCCGAGCACCCCGCGACGTGACGGAGCCCCTCCCGGCCGCGGCCGGGAGGGGCTCCGTGGGGGCGAGGAGATCCCTCGTCAGTCGAGGACGACGGTCGTCTCGGTCAGCCCGACCTCGGCCTCGACGACGCGCTCACCGCGGCCGACGGGGGCCAGCGAGCGCAGCTTCCAGGTGCCGGGGGCGGCGAAGAACCGGAACTCGCCCTCGGGGCTGGTCACCACCTCGGCGGTGAACTCGTCGGTCGCGTCGAGCAGCCGGACGTAGGCACCGGCCACCGGGGCGCCGTCGTGCCACACCTGGCCCTGGATCACCGTCTGGGTGTCCAGGTCGATGCCGGCGAGGGCACCGCCCTGCTTCGGGGCTCCGCACATGTCAGCTCACTTCTCGATCGGCACGCCGACGAGCGAGCCGTACTCGACCCAGCTGCCGTCGTAGTTCTTGACGTCGGACTTGCCGAGCAGCTCGCGCAGCACGAACCAGGTGTGGCTCGAGCGCTCGCCGATGCGGCAGTAGGCGATGGTCGGCCGGCTGTCGTCGAAGCCCTGCTCGGCGTACAGCTCGGCGAGCTGCTCGTCGCTCTTGAACGTGCCGTCCTCGTTGGCCGCCTTGCTCCACGGGATGTTGATCGCGGTGGGCACGTGACCGGCCCGCTGCGACTGCTCCTGCGGCAGGTGGGCGGGGGCGAGGATCTTGCCGGAGAACTCGTCGGGCGAGCGCACGTCGACGAGGTTCTTCGAGCCGATGGAGGCCACGACCTCGTCGCGGAAGGCGCGGATCGACAGGTCGGGCTCGGAGGCCTGGTACTGCGTGGCCGGGCGCTCGACGGCGTCCTTGGACAGCGGGCGGCCGTCCAGCTCCCACTTCTTGCGGCCGCCGTCCATGAGCTTGACGTCGCGGTGGCCGTAGATCTTGAAGTACCAGTAGGCGTAGGCGGCGAACCAGTTGTTGTTGCCGCCGTAGAGGACGACGGTGTCGTCGTTGCCGATCCCGCGCGAGGACAGCAGGCTCTCGAACGAGGTCTTGTCCAGGTGGTCGCGGCGCAGCGGGTCCTGGAGGTCCTTCTTCCAGTCCAGCTTGACGGCGCCCTCGATGTGGCCGCCGTCGTAGGCGCTGGTGTCCTCGTCGACCTCGACGAGGACGATGCCGGGCTGGCCCAGGTGCTCCTGGACCCAGTCGACGCTGACGAGCACGTCGTTGCGGCTCATGGGGGGTGTTCCTCCCTGTGGTGGGTGTGCGGTCGGGTCAGGCGGTGCGCGCCGGGACGACCCGGCGCACGGTCAGGTACAGCTCGCAGCCGAGGCAGAAGCCCGTGGCCGCGTTGAGCAGGGCCGCCACCAGCGCGAGGCCGGTGGCGACGGCGCCGAGGACCGGCGCGCCGAGCAGGTAGCCGGCCGCGCCGACGGCGGCGAACACGAACCCGACGAGCTGGGCGAAGCGCACCGGCGCCTCGGGCTCCCGCTCGCGCACCGGGCCCAGCCGCGGGGCGAGCAGGGTGCGGTACAGCACGGCGTAGGGCGCGTACCGCAGGCCGGCGGCCGCGCCGACGGCGAACACGGCGGCCTGCGCCGCGGCCAGCCAGCCGCTCGCGGTGAGCAGGACGACGGCCAGCACGGCGCTGGTGACCCACGCGGCGGCGCGGGGCCCGCGCACGTCGACCGTGCGCGTGGAGCTCTGGGACATGGGATGGGCTCTCCGGACGGCGGTCAGGGCACGTCTGGGCGGAGCGGTACCGCCCTCAGGAGGCGCGACACAGGCAGCTGCCGACGCGGCACAGGTCCACTGTGCGGCGCGAGGTCAGCAGGGTGCCCATGCGGCGAGGGTAGCCGATCAGGCCCGGGGGCCCGTGTGGGCGTCGACCAGGGCGGTGAGCTCCTCCGGGCGCGGGGCGCCGCTGCTGCGGCCGAGCACCGCGCCCCCGCGGTCCAGGTAGAACAGCGTCGGGGTGCGCCGGACGTCGAGCTCGCGGACGGCGTCGAGGTGGCTCTCGGCGTCGACGTGGACGTAGGCCAGGCCCGGCCGGGTGGCCTGCAGGTGCTGCAGGCGGGCGCGGGTGGTGCGGCACGGCCCGCAGAACGCCGTCGAGAACTGCACGACCGTCAGGTCCGCCTCGCCGGGCCGCACGCCCAGGTCGCCGAGCACCGCCGCCGGTCCGCGCACGCCGTCCTCCTCCTGCCGGGCGGGTGCCCGCACCGCGCCGTCGCGGGCGCGCAGCCACCACGCCGCGGCCCCGGTCAGCACCAGCGCGGCGGCCAGCACGGCCAGTCCCGTCCCGCTCATCCCCGGCGGCAACCCGGCCGGGCCGGCCGGCATTCCGTCACCCGGTGGTGAACACCGCGTCGGTGGCCTCGGCGGTGACGACCACGCCGTCGTCGGCCGGGCGGACGCCGGTCAGCTGCAGGCCGAAGGGCAGCACGACCGGGTAGCGCAGGTCGAGCAGGTCCACCGCCCGGTCGACGACGAAGTCCGGCACGTCCACGCCGGCGGCCGACGCGTCGGCGACGTCGACGACGAGGTCCTGGCCGTCGAGCGACACCGTCCCGGTGGCCGTGAGCGGCAGCGTGTAGCCGAGCACCTCGACCGTGCGGGTGACCCGCAGCCCGTCGCCGGCCCGCTCGAGCACGGTGTCCGCGCCGAGCTGCGCCGACAGAAGCGCGTAGGACAGCGTCGCGGTGCCGTCCACCCGGTCGACCGGCACCTGCTGCACCGACCCCGACAGCACGTCCGACAGCGGCACGTGCACGCCCTGCAGGACGACGTCGGCGCGCGTGCCGGCGGGCTGGCCGAGGTCCTCGGCGGTCAGGGAGATGCGGACGTCGTCGTAGGTCCCCGACACCGCCTGGGTGAGGAACGGCCAGCCGGTGACGTCGACCTCCGGGGTGCCCGCGAGGCTGCCGCCGTCGCGCAGGGCCGCCGCCACCCGGTCCTCGGCGACGCCCTCCGCGAGGGGGTCGGCCACCAGCCCGACGACGAGGAGCAGCGCGGCGAGCAGCGCGAGCAGCCCGAGGAGGGTGCGCACGGGGTCAGACGACGGCGAGCGCCAGCAGGGCCGGCGCGCAGACGGCCAGCGGCAGCAGCGCCTCGACGCCGGCGGCGGCGGCCGGCACCCGGCGGCCCGCGGCGGCGGTGTCGGCCAGCGCGAACGACGAGGTCATGCCCGCGAGCGCGGCGACCAGGCCGACCACCAGCCCGGTGGTGAGGCCGGCGAGCACGTCGACGGTCTCGGCCGTGCCGGTCTCGGCCAGGGCCACGGCCACCGCCGCGGCGAGGGCGGCGAGCACGCCGAGCCCGCCGCGCGGGACGCCGTCGGCGACCGCGGGGCGGGGCAGGAGGGCGTCGGCCAGGTGGCCCGCGGCCAGGGCCGCCCCGGCGACCAGCAGCGGCGAGGCGGCCGGGGACGCCGCGTCGCCGACCACCTCGGGGAGCAGGAGCAGCGCCAGCGCGCAGACCGCGGCGACGAGCAGCGCCACGGTGCCGAGCGAGCCCACGACGTCGGCCCGCGGCGGGCGGCGCAGCATCTGGTGGACGACCGCGACGACGAGCGCGGGCCCGGCGACGACGAGCAGCACGCCCGGCCCGGGCCCCCCGGTCGGGTCGGCGGACGCGGCCAGCAGGTCGGCGGCGACGGCGGCCGCGAGGGCCAGCGCCGCGGCACCGCGGGCGCCCGCCGGGGCCACCGCGAGCACCCAGGCGGCCACGAGCGCGGCCTGCAGCACGAGCACCACGCCCAGCCGCGCGGCCTCCCCGCCCGCCTCGGGCGCCCAGGCGAGCGCGGCGGCGGCGAGCGCGACGGCGGCCGCCGCGGCGACGTGCCGCCCGCGCGTGGCGGCCGGGGTCTGCAGCGCGGTCGTCACGTCGCCTCCTGCCCGCGGACGGCGGGTGCGTCCGCCGGCGCCCGCTGGACCCCGATCGTCGCAGATCCCCGCCGGACGGCCCGCCGGCGAGCCGCGTGCGCCCGCGTGTCGGCGAGGTCACAGGGAGGTGGCCGGCCGTCGGCTATCCTGCGGTCTCGGTTCGACAGCGCCGTCGACGCCCTCCCCGAGGAGACGACATGCGACTCGTGCTCATGACCGCGGCGCGTCAGGCCACGACCGAGGTGCTGCCCGCCCTGGGCCTGCTCGGTCACCAGGTGCGCGTGGTGGCACCCGAGCTGTCGAGCCTGCTCGACGGCGACTCCGGCGACGTGGTGCTCGTCGACGCCCGCCACGACCTGATCCAGGCGCGCACGCTGTGCAGCCTGCTGTCCTCCACCGGGGTGGCCTCCGCGCTGGTCGCCGTGCTGTCGGAGGGCGGCCTGGTCGCGCTGTCGGCCGACTGGGGCGTCGACGACGTCCTGCTCGACACCGCCGGCCCCGCCGAGGTCGACGCCCGGCTCAAGTGGGCCACCGCGCGCCGGATGGCCGCCGCCACCCCCGCCGACGGCGCCGACGGCGGCGTCACCCAGGCCGGCGAGCTGGTCATCGACGAGCACAGCTACTCCGCCAAGCTCCGCGGCCGCCCGCTCGACCTCACCTACAAGGAGTTCGAGCTCCTCAAGTACCTGGCCCAGCACCCGGGCCGCGTGTTCTCCCGCGCTCAGCTGCTGCAGGAGATCTGGGGCTACGACTACTTCGGCGGCACCCGCACCGTCGACGTCCACGTCCGGCGGCTGCGCGCGAAGCTCGGCACCGAGCACGAGGCGCTGATCGGCACGGTGCGCAACGTCGGCTACAAGCTCGACCAGCAGGTCGCCGACGCCACCGCCGCCGCCGCGCGCGCCGAGGCCGAGGCCGACCCCTCGCGCAGCACGGCGCCGCTGCTCTGAGCACGCCCGCCGTCCGGGACTCCGCGCGCCTCGCGCCCGCGGAGACCGCCGCCGTCCTCGCCCTGCTCAAGGACGCGGCCGCCGCCGACGGCGTGCGCCCGCTGTCGGAGGAGGGCGAGCTGCGGCTGCAGCACGGCGGCCCGCCCGGCGGGCGCGACGTGCTCGCCACCGACGCCGACGGCGTGCCGCTGGGCTACGCCCGCCTGGAGCTCGGGGAGCCCGGGTCGGCCGAGGACGCCGAGGCCGAGCTCGTCGTCGCCCCCGCCGCCCGGGGCCGCGGCACCGGCCGCGCGCTGCTGGCCCGGCTCGAGGAGCTCGCCGGCGGGCGCCCGCTGCGGGTCTGGGCGCACGGCGACCTGCCGGCCGCGGCCGCCCTGGCCGGTGCCCGCGGCTACACCCGCGCGCGGGTGCTGCTGCAGATGCGCCGCCCGCTCACCGACGCCGACCTCGACGCCCCGACCCCGCTGCCCGAGGGCGTGCACGTCGAGGCGTTCCGGCCCGGCCGCGACGAGGAGGCGTGGCTGCGGGTGAACGCCCGCGCGTTCGCCACCCACCCCGAGCAGGGCTCGTGGACCGCGACGGACCTCGCGCTGCGCGAGGCCGAGCCGTGGTTCGACCCCGCCGGCTTCCTGCTCGCCTGGCGCGGCGACCCGGCCGGCGGCGGCACGCTGCTCGGCTCGCACTGGACGAAGGTCCACCCGCCCGGCGAGGCCGGCCCCGACCCGGCCGGCGAGGTGTACGTCCTCGGCATCGACCCCGGCGCCCAGGGGCTCGGGCTCGGCCGCGCGCTGACCGCGCTGGGGCTCGCGCACCTGCGCCGGACCGGCCTCGGGCAGGTGCTGCTCTACGTCGAGGAGGACAACGTGCCCGCGGTCGCGCTGTACGAGCGCACCGGGTTCACGCGGTTCGCCGTCGACGTCTCCTGGCGCCTCTCCCGCTGACGCGCGGAGCGCCCGACCGGGCGCAAACGCCCCTTTCTGCCGCACGCGGAGTGGCCGTCGCCACCTGACGCGCACGCGTTCACCTGCTGGACGTGACGCCGTTCTCACCCGGTCGGGAAAGGTCCCGCGGGCGTTCACCACCCGTTCACCGAGCGACCCGGGACCGGCCACCTGTGCTGCCTACCGTCCTCGCCGTTGGTCCCGCTCTGCCCGGCAACGAGGTCCGGGTCCCCCTCTCCGAAAGGCACAGAGTTGAAGCTCAGCACCAGGTCGCGCGCCGCCGTCCTCTCGACGGCACTGGCCAGCACCCTCGCGCTCGCCGCGTGTGGCGCCGCGAACGAGTCCGAGGCCTCCTCGGGCGGCAGCGACAGCGGCAGCGGCTCGAGCGCCGCCGAGCTCAGCGGTGACCTCGTGGGCGCCGGCGCCAGCAGCCAGCAGGCCGCCATGGAGGCGTGGCAGGCCGGCTTCGAGGGCGAGTACCCCGACGTCCAGTTCAGCTACGACCCGGCCGGCTCGGGCGCGGGCCGCGAGCAGTTCATCGACGGCCGCGCCGACTTCGCCGGCTCCGACGCCGCGCTCGACGAGGAGGAGCTGACCGCCGCCCAGGAGCGCTGCGGCGGCGGCGAGGTCTTCGAGCTGCCGAACTACATCTCGCCGATCGCGGTCATCTTCAACCTCGAGGGCGTCGACCAGCTCAACCTCTCGCCCGACGTGATCGCCCGGATCTTCACCGGCCAGATCACCACCTGGAACGACCCGGCGATCGCCGAGGCGAACCCGGACGCCGAGCTCCCCGACACCGCGATCACCCCCGTGCACCGCGCCGACGACTCGGGCACCACGGACAACTTCACCGACTACCTGTTCCAGGCCGCCGGTGACGTGTGGACCGCCGAGCCCGACGGCGTGTGGCCGCTGCCCGGTGGCGAGGCCGCGAACGGCACCTCCGGCGTCGTGGGCGTCGTCGAGAGCACGGCCGGCGCCGTGACCTACGCCGACGCCAGCCGCGCCGGTGAGCTCGGTGTCGCCAACGTCGGCGTCGGCTCGGAGTTCGTGGCCCCGTCGGCCGAGGCCGCCGCCGCCGTCGTCGAGAACTCCCCGGCCGTCGAGGGCCGCGGCGAGTACGACTTCGCCATCGAGGTCAACCGGCAGACCGAGGGCTCGGGCGAGTACCCGATCGTGCTGGTCAGCTACCACGTCGGTTGCGTCGAGTACGACGACCAGTCCACCGCCGACAACGTCAAGGCCTTCATGACCTACGTGGTCAGCGAGGACGGCCAGCAGGCCGCGGCCGACAACGCCGGCAACGCGCCGATCTCCGACACGCTCCGCGAGCAGGCCCAGGGCGCCGTCGACGCCATCACCGCCGCGGGCTGATCCGTCACACTCCCGGTGGCCCGGGGCGTCGACCGACGCCCCGGGCCACCACCCCGCCCGGCGACGGGCGTCCCGCACCACCCCCGCACCACCCCGACCACCCGGAGCAGCGGTGACCGCCACGAAGGCCCCCACCCCACCCCCCGTGCAGCAGCGCGTCGTGCGCCGGGCGGGTGACCGCATCTTCGCCGGCAGCGCCAAGGGCTCCGGCATCTTCATCCTGCTCGTGCTGGCCGGCGTCGCCGCCTTCCTGATCAGCGAGGCGATCCCGGCCCTCACCGCGCCCGCGGAGGACATCCCCGGCGGCGAGGGCCTCGGCTCCTACATCGCGCCGCTGGTCCTCGGGACGCTGCTCGGCGCCGTCCTCGCCCTCCTCGTCGCCACCCCGCTGGCGGTGGGCATCGCGCTGTTCGTCACCTACTACGCGCCCCGCCGCATCGCCGCCGGCCTCGGCTACGTGATCGACCTGCTGGCGGCGATCCCCAGCGTCGTCTACGGCTTCTGGGGCCTCGCGGTGCTCGCCCCGGCGCTCGTGCCCTTCCACGTGTGGGCCGCCGACAACCTGAGCTGGCTGCCGATCTTCGCCGGCCCCGCCTCCACCAGCGGCCGCACGATGCTGACCGTCGGCCTGGTGCTCGCGGTCATGATCCTGCCGATCATCTCGGCCATCGCCCGCGAGGTGTTCGGCCAGGCGCCGGCGCTGCACCGCGAGGCCGCCCTGGCCCTCGGCGCCACGCGCTGGGAGATGATCAAGATGGCCGTCCTGCCCTACGGCAAGTCCGGCGTGATCGCCGGCGCCATGCTGGGCCTGGGCCGCGCGCTCGGCGAGACGATGGCGGTCGCCATCGTGCTCTCCGGCGGCGCCGGCGCCACGCTGAACCTGATCAGCAGCTCGAACCCCTCGACGATCGCGTCGAACATCGCCCTGCGGTTCCCCGAGGCCACCGGCCTGGGCATCAACACCCTCGTCGCCAGCGGCCTGGTGCTGTTCGTCATCACCCTGGCGGTCAACATGCTCGCCCGCTGGATCGTCAACCGGCGCGCCGACTTCTCCGGAGCCAACTGATGAGCACCTCGACGCAGTCCCCCGTCCGGGTCGCCGAGGAGCCCTCCGGCCCGATCCGGCCGCAGCGCAAGCTCCCCCGCTACGCGGGCCTCGGCCTCTACGTCGCCGGCCTCGCCGCCGGCGCCCTGCTGGCGGCCCTCACCGGCTCCGGCATCGCCCTCGCCGTCGTCTACGGCGTCGTCCTCGGCACCCTGGCGGTGTACGTCGGCTCGCGCGCCGTCGAGGGCACCCGGAAGGCCACCGACCGGCTGGTCACGGCGCTGGTCACCACGGCCTTCGGGATCGCGATGATCCCGCTGGTGTCGCTGGTGTACACGGTCCTCGACAAGGGCTTGGCCCGCTTCGACGCCCAGTTCTTCTCCAACTCGATGTTCCGGGTCGTAGGCGAGGGCGGCGGTGCGTACCACGCCATCCTCGGCACCGTGATCATCACCGCGGTCACCGCGGTGATCTCGGTGCCGATCGGCCTGCTCACCGCCATCTACCTGGTGGAGTACGGCACCGGCCGGCTCAAGAAGGCGATCACCTTCTTCGTCGACGTCATGACCGGCATCCCGTCGATCGTCGCCGGCCTGTTCGCCTTCGCGCTGTTCACGCTGCTGTTCGGCAACGACGTCCGGCTCGGCCTCATGGGCGCCGCGGCGCTGTCGGTGCTGATGATCCCGGTGGTCGTGCGCTCCTGCGAGGAGGTCCTCAAGCTCGTCCCCAACGAGCTGCGCGAGGCCAGCTACGCCCTGGGCGTGCCGAAGTGGCGGACGATCGTCAAGGTCGTCCTGCCGACCGCCGTCGCCGGTCTCGGCACCGGCATCACCCTCGCCGTCGCCCGCGTCATCGGTGAGACCGCGCCGCTGCTCATCACCGTGGGCCTCATCACGGGGACGAACCTCAACCCGTTCGACGGACGGATGGCGACGCTGCCGGTGTTCGCCTACTACCAGCTGACGCAGCCGGGGACCGACACCCAGGCGTTCCTGGACCGGGCCTGGACGGCGGCGCTCGTCCTCATCATCCTGGTCATGGTCCTCAACGTCGTGGCCCGCCTGATCAGCCGTTTCTTCGCCCCCAAGACCGGTCGCTGACCGGCCCCGACCCGGAGGATCTCCCCGTGGCCAAGCGCATCGAGGTCTCCGACCTCAACATCTACTACGGCAACTTCCTGGCCGTGGAGGGCGTCAACGTCTCGATCGAGCCCCGCAGCATCACGGCGCTGATCGGCCCCTCGGGCTGTGGCAAGTCGACGTTCCTGCGGTCGCTCAACCGCATGCACGAGGTCATCCCGGGCGCGCGCGTCGAGGGCAAGGTCGTCATGGACGGCGTCGACCTCTACGGCGCCGACACCGACCCGGTCGACGTCCGCCGGCAGATCGGCATGGTCTTCCAGCGGCCCAACCCGTTCCCGACGATGTCGATCTACGACAACGTCATCGCCGGCAACCGGCTCAACAACAAGAAGATGAAGAAGGCCGAGACCGACGAGCTGGTGGAGCGCGCCCTGCGCGGCGCGAACCTCTGGAACGAGGTCAAGGACCGGCTCGACCGCCCGGGCTCGGGCCTCTCGGGCGGCCAGCAGCAGCGGCTGTGCATCGCCCGCGCGATCGCCGTCGAGCCCGACGTGCTGCTCATGGACGAGCCCTGCTCGGCGCTGGACCCGATCTCCACCCTGGCGATCGAGGACCTCATGGCCGAGCTCAAGGACCGCTTCACCATCGTGATCGTCACGCACAACATGCAGCAGGCGGCACGGGTGAGCACGTCGACCGGCTTCTTCAACCTCAACGGGGTCGGCCAGCCCGGCCGGCTCATCGAGTTCAACCCCACCGAGAAGATCTTCAGCAACCCCGACCAGAAGGCCACCGAGGACTACATCTCGGGCCGCTTCGGGTGAGCTGAGCGCTCCTCGGACCGACGGGGCCCCCGCGAGCAGCAGCTCGCGGGGGCCCCGTCGTCTGCGCGGGGGCCGCGTCGTCCGCCGGAGGGCTACCCCGCTGGGAGAGCGGGCGGGTCAGCCGCAGCTGACCGGGCCGGTCGTGGTCGCCGGGTCCGGGGCCGGGGCGGTGGTGTCCGCGGGAGCCGGGGTGTCCGCCGGGGTCTCGGCGACGACGGGCACGGGCGCGGCCACCTGCACCGGCACGACGCCGGTGTAGCCGGGGCCGAGGACCAGCTGCACCGTGTCGCCGATCGCGTCGCTGGGCTGCAGCACGGCGCCGGGCACCGCGGCGGCCACCGTGCGCGCCTGCTCGGCCACGCCGGGGCCGTGCCGGACCACGGTCTCGTTGACGACGCCGGTCTCGTTGCCGACCTGGCCGACGGTGAAGCCCTGGGCGCGCAGCAGGTCGGCGACCGTGGAGGCCAGCCCGCTGGTGGCGGTGCCGTTGAGGACGTCGACGGTCACGCCGGACGGGGCCACGGTGAGCGCCTGCGGAGCCGGGGCGGCCGCGGAGGGCTCCGGCGCCGGGGCGGCCGCGGCGGCGGGGTCGGGCGCCGCCGCGGTGGCCGCGGCGACCGCGGGGGCGGCGAGCTCGGCGGGCACGCGAGTGTCCTCGATGACGCCGTCGAACAGGGAGCGGACGCCGGTGCCGTCGAGCAGCACGTACGCCTGGTCGGTGCCGGCCGGCACGTAGCCGACCTGGGACACGGGCAGGGCGGCGCGCTGGACGGCGCCGCCCTCGAGGTCGCCGAGCGCCGAGGCCAGCGTGCGCAGGTCGCCGAGCGTCGTCTGCTCGTCGAGGGTCAGCGCGCCGGCGGCGCGGGTGAGGAAGGTGGTGAGCTCGGGGGTGTCGAGCAGGGTGCCGGCGCTCACCGCGGTGCGCAGGGTCGCCGAGAGCAGCAGCTGGGTCCGCTGGGCCGCGGCGGCACCGGTGACGTCGGACCCGGCCTCCCCCGGCGTGAGGTAGCTGCTCGCGCGCTCGCCGTCGAGCTCCGTGGTGCCGGCCGGGAGGGGCGCGGCGGAGGAGGCGTCGGCGTCGGCGGTGGGCAGGCAGACGCTCACCCCGCCGACGGCGTCGACGAGGGCGGGCAGGCGGCCGAGGTCGAGGCCGAGGTAGTGGTCGACCCGCAGGCCCGACAGCTGCTGGACGGCGCGCACCGTGCACGCGGGCCCGCCGTCGAGCAGCGAGGTGGCGAAGGCCTCCGAGACCGGCTCGCGGAACTCGCCGTCGTCGGTGCGGCAGCCCGGGGTGTCGACCAGCGCGGTCGGCGGGACGCTGACCAGCGCCGCCCGCTCCCCGTCGGACGACACGTGCACCAGCATGGTCGTGACCGACGCGGCGCCCTCGGTGCCGGGCAGGCCGGTGCCGACGACGAGGTAGGTGGTCGCGCCCTCCTGCAACTGCGCCGCGATGACCTCCGGGCCCTCGGGGGCCAGCGCGGAGACGCGGGTGATGCTCTGGTCGACGTAGGAGTACAGGCCCAGGTGGTACGCGGCGACGACGCCGACCAGCGCCCCGGCGCCGATCAGCGCCCGGCGGATCCGGCGGCGGGCGGGGCTGCGCGGCGGCCGGGGCGGCGACGGGCGCCGCGTGCTGCCGGCGCCGGACATCGCCGGCGCGTCGATGCCCGGGATGGGCGGCAGCGGCGCCGGCCGGCGGGTGGCGCCGGTGGGCGGCCCGAGCGGCGGGAACAGCGGGGTGGAGGGGCGGGCGCCCGGCGTCCCCGGCAGCGGCGGCACGGGCGCGGAACGGTGCACGGCGCCGGGCAGCGGCGGCACCGGCTGCGAGCGGTGGACGGCGCCCGGCAGCGGCGGCACGGGCGCGGACGGCTGGGCGCCCGGCAGCGGCGGGACCGGGCCGGAGCGGTGCACCGGCCCGGGCCCCTGCCCCGGGAGCGGCGGCACGGGCTGCGAGCGCTGCACGCCGCCGGGCACCGGGGGCAGGCCACGGCGTGGCGTCTCGTCGGCGGGCTGGGCAGGCGGCTGCGAGGCGGGCGGTGAGGCGGGCGGTGCGGCCGCCGGCGGCACGGGCGGGCGGGGCCCGCGGTGCGACGGCAGCGACTCCCCCGGCTCGAGCGGGATGGGGACCTCACCGGTCCGGCGCGCGGCGCGGCGGCCGGTGGCGTTGCCGGACCGGGCGATCAACTGCTCCACGGTGATCGGGCCCGGCGCGTCGGACCCGCGGCCGTCGGCCCGGTCGTCCCGCCCCCGCTCGTCGCCCACCGGTGTCGACATCCCATCGTCGTCGTTCCGTGTCCGTCGTCCGCGGTTGCTCCCCGCACACGCGGCAGCACTCGACGATACGGCCCGCGGGCCGTATCGCGGGCCGACGCGCGGGACCGGCGGGCTCCGGGATGCGTCCGGGGCTACCCGTGCGGGGGGCGGACCACTCGCCGACCGGGCGTCGCGCCGCCCCCGGACGTAGCGTCGGCGCGTGCGGCTCCCCTCGATCCCCGGCCCGTCCGACGTCTTCTCCGCCGTCGAGAGCCTGCGCGACGGCGTCGCCGAGGCCCTCGCTCTCGTGCCGCGGGTGGCGGCGGCGGTGGACCGGCTCGACGACCTGCTCGACCGGGTGGACCGGGTGGTCGGCCGGGCGGAGGGCCTGGTGGAGCACGCCGGCGGGACGATCGCCGCCGCCGACCGTGCGATCGAGGCGGTGGGCAGCACCCGCGAGCGCGCGGACGCCGCCATCGCCGACGTCGCCCGGACGCGGCAGCGGGCGGACGAGGCGATCGCGAGCGTCGAGGAGACGCAGCAGCGGGCGGACGCCGCCATCGGCAACGTCGAGGCGACCCAGCAGCGCGCCGATGCCGCCATCGGGAACGTCGAGCAGACGCAGCAGCGCGCCGATGCCGCGATCGGGGACGTCCGAGCGACGCAGCAGCGGGCAGAAGCCGCCATCTCCGCGGTCGAACAGACGCAGCAGAAGGCCGACGCCGCCATCTCGGCCGTCGAGCAGACGCAGCAGAAGGCGGACGCCGCCATCTCCGCGGTCGAGCAGACGCAGCAGAAGGCGGACGCCGCCATCTCCGCGGTCGAACAGACGCAGCAGAAGGCGGACGCCGCGATCGGGGACGTGGGGGCGACCCAGCAGAAGGCCGACGCGGCGATCTCCGCCGTCGAGCAGACCCAGCAGAAGGCCGACGACGCGATCGGTGCGGTCGGCCGGACGATCGACGGCGCGCAGGGCGCCGTGGAGCGCACCGAGGGGCTGGTCGGCCGGATCGACCCGCTGCTCGCCGGCTACGAGGAGCCGCTGACCCGGCTGACGCCGTCGGTCCGCCGGCTGGCCGAGACGCTGGACCCGCACGAGGTCGAGGCGCTGGTGCAGCTCGTCGACCGGCTGCCCTCGCTGGTCACGCACCTCGACGAGGGCGTGATCCCGGTGCTCGAGGGGCTCGGCGACGTCGGCACCGACGTGCACGACCTGCTCGACACCATGCAGGACATCCGCGAGGTGGTGAAGGGCTTCCCCGGCTCGAAGCTGTTCCGCCGCCGGGGTCGCGAGGAGATCGCCGACGAGGCCGACAACGGCTCCCCGGACGGCCAGGAGGCCCAGGAGCGCACCGGCTCCTGAGCCTCCTCGGCCGGCCCCGAGGGGCCGCGGGACCGGTCAGGTCTCGGTCGGGTACCCCAGCGCCCGGGCGACGTCGCCGATGCGTTCGTAGGTCTCGCCCTCGGGCAGCCGCTCCAGCTCGGCGACGACGGCGTCCGGGGCGCGGTGGTCCTGCGCGGCCTCGACCAGGGCGGGGCCGTCGGCCGGGAAGTCGGCCCGCACGAGCCAGCGCGCGAGCTCGGCCCGCGCGACCACGGCGTCCTCGGTCATGCCGACCGGGACGCCGCCGATCAGCGTGCTGTTCGGGCTGCCGGCGGGGTCCGGCTCGCCCTCGGCCACGGGCTCCACCTCGCGGAACTCCTCGGACCGGGTGGCGCGCCCGGACTTGAGCATCCCCTGGATCTCGTGCTCGATCTCCTCGTCGAGACGCGGGTTGTGCTTGTCGCTGCGCGACGACACCCCGGCGAATCGGTCGTCCATCTCGCTCACGGCATCTCCTACTTCTCGTCGAGCGCGGACGGCTTGTGCACCGCCGTCTTCCCGCTCTTGTCGCTCTTGACCTCGTACTGCGGCTCGTCGGAGCTGGCCTTGACCTTCCGGCCGCCGGCCTCGGTGTCCTTCGTGATCTTCTTGGTGACCTCGCCCTCGGCCTTGCTGCCGTGGCTGTTCCAGGTGACGTGGTCACCCTTCGTGAACTCGTCGGCCATGACCCCGTCCTCGGTCGTCCGTGTGGTCCTCCCCCGGTGCCCGGCCCGTCCGGGGGGCACACATGCCGCCCGGGCCGGCCGGCGAGCGACCCAGATCACCCCGGCGGCGGGGAGGTCCACCCGATCGGGCAGTGCCACGGACGCGGCGGTCACGTAGCGTTCACGTCGACGGGGGTCACCGACACGAACCCGCTGCTCCGAGTCGAGGGGCAGTGACGGAACGTGAGGTCCTCCGTCCTCGATCGCCGGCCCGGTCGACCTCATTCCCCCGGGGTCGGCCGGGTCGGCCCGCATCGGCCCCCGGTCCCTACGCTCGCTGCGTGTCCGAGCCCGGCGATCCCCGCAGCGTCGACGTCCTCACCGTCACCTCCGTCGCGGACGTGACGCCGTCGGTGCGGCGGGTGGTCCTGTCCGGCACGGCGGACGCCGTCGCCGCGGCCGGCCCGACGGTCAACCTGCTCGTGCCCCGGGTCGGCGACCCGGACCCGCGCTGGCCGTCGGTCGCCCGCGACGGGCGCGTGGTCTGGCCGGTGGGCGCGCACGGGGTGAGCCTGCGCAGCTACACGGCCCGCCGGCAGGACGTGCGGCGCGGCGAGGTGGAGATCGACTTCGTGCTGCACGGCGACGGCCCGGCGGCGTCGTGGGCGGCCGCCGCGGCCCCGGGCGCCCTGCTCGGGGTGGCCGGCAGCGGGGCCCTGGGCGACCGGCCCGCGGGCACGCTCCTGCTGGCCGGCGACGAGACGGCGCTGCCGGCGATCAGCCGGATCCTCGCCGCGGCCGCGCCGGACACCACCGGCACCGCGCTGCTGGAGGTGGCGGGCCCCGAGGAGGAGCAGTCCCTGGCCGCCCCGGCCGGCGTCGAGGTGTGCTGGCTGCACCGCGGCGGCACCCCGCCCGGGGAGGGCACGCTGCTCGCCGACGCCGTCGCCGCCCTCGACCGCCCGGCCGGGGACGACCTGTTCGCCTGGGTGGCCGCCGAGTCCGCCGCCGTCCGGGTGGTGCGGGCCGACCTGCGCGGCCGCTGGGGCCTGTCCCGCGCCCAGCACCACGCGATCGGCTACTGGCGGCGCGGCCGGGCGATGTCCCCCGCCGGCTGAGCGGCGGCGTCCGGACCGCGGGACGTCCTGACCACCGACGTCCAGGCAGCTCACAGGTACCGTCCAGTGCACCCGCAGCCGCGCCCCGCACCGTGGGTGCCATGACGACGGTAGCCAGGCGTCCGACGGGAGATGTCGTGACGGGGACCCGCAGCGCTCGCGCCACCGGACCGGAGGCCCGCCTCCTGGTGGTCGACGACGAGCCGAACATCCGCGAGCTGCTCTCGGCGAGCCTGCGCTACGCCGGCTTCGAGGTGGCGACGGCGGCCGACGGGCAGCAGGCGCTCGCGCTGGCCGCGTCCTTCCGGCCCGACCTGCTGGTGCTCGACGTGATGATGCCGGGGCTCGACGGCTTCGGCGTCGTCCGGCGGCTGCGGGAGAGCGGCCGGCACACGCCGGTGCTGTTCCTCACCGCGCGCGACGCCGCGGAGGACAAGGTCTCCGGGCTGACCCTCGGCGGCGACGACTACGTCACCAAGCCCTTCAGCCTCGACGAGGTGCTCGCCCGCATCCGGGCCGTCCTGCGCCGCAGCACCGGCCAGCAGCGCGCCGCCGAGAGCCCCCGGCTGTCGTTCGCCGACATCGAGCTCGACGAGGAGTCGCACGAGGTCGTGAAGGCCGGCGAGGTCGTCAGCCTCTCGCCGACGGAGTTCAAGCTGCTGCGCTACCTGATGGCCAACGCCGGGCGCGTGCTGTCGAAGGCGCAGATCCTCGACCACGTGTGGAACTACGACTTCAACGGCGAGGCGAACGTCGTCGAGTCCTACATCTCCTACCTGCGGCGCAAGGTCGACACCACCGAGCCCCGCCTGCTGCACACCATCCGCGGCGTCGGCTACACGCTGCGCCTGCCGCGCGGTTCGTGAGCACCTCCGCCGGGGCCCCGCCCGCGGCCCGCGGCGGCTCCCCCCTGCCGCGGGTCCCGTTGCGGATCACGCTGGTGGCGCTGCTGCTCGTGCTGGTCACCGTCGCGCTGGTCGCCACCGGCGTGGCGGCGACGTCGCTGCTCAAGCGCTACCTCGTCGACCAGCTCGACCAGCAGCTGGAGAGCACGCTGCGCCAGTCGGTGGAGCAGGAGAACTACGTCACCGCCTGCCTGTTCGGCGGGCGGCAGCGCTACGTCACCCCCGGCGACTACCAGGCCTGCCTCGTCCCCGGCGACGAGCGGCCGGTGGTGCTCTCCGGTCCGCTGTCCGACGACGACCTGCCCGCCCTCGACGACGACACGGTCGAGGAGCTGACCTCGGAGGCCGGGCGCGGCCGCCCCGGCCCCGGCGGCCACGGCGCCCACACCGTCGCCTCCGCGGACCGGGACACCTACTGGCGGGTGACCGCCGTGGAGTTGCCCGGCGGCCTGGTGCTCGTCGCCGGCGGCGACCTGGACCGCGACGACCGGGTGATCGCCCGGCTCGTGGTGATCGAGGTGGTCGTCGGGCTGGTCGTGCTCGCCGCACTCGGGGTGGCCGGGTACGCCCTGGTGCGCAGCAGCCTGCGGCCGCTGGCGGCCGTCGAGCGCACCGCGCAGGCGATCGCGGCCGGCGACCTGTCCCAGCGGGTGCCCGAGGGCGACGGCCGCACCGAGGTCGGCCGGCTGTCCCAGGCGCTCAACGGCATGCTCGCCCGCATCGAGAGCGCCTTCCGCGCCCAGCAGCGCTCCGAGGAGCAGGCGCGGGCGTCGGAGGAGCGGATGCGCCGGTTCGTCGCCGACGCGAGCCACGAGCTGCGCACCCCGCTGACGTCGATCCGCGGCTTCGCCGAGCTCTACCGGCAGGGCGCCGTCGGCAGCGCCGAGGAGACCGGGCGGCTGATGGCGCGCATCGAGAGCGAGGGCTCGCGGATGGGCGTGCTGGTCGAGGACCTGCTGCAGCTCGCCCGCCTCGACCAGCAGCGCCCGCTGTCGCTCACCCCGGTCGACCTGGCCGAGGTCGCGGGCGACGCCGTCCACGACGCGCGGGTGCTCCAGCCCGACCGGCCGGTCTCGCTGCACCTCGAGGACTCCCTCACCGAGGTGCCCGTGGTGCTCGGCGACGAGGCGCGGCTGCGCCAGGTGGTGGGCAACCTGGTCACCAACGCGGTGGTGCACACCCCGCCGACGGCGCGGGTCACCGTCTCCCTCGGCGAGGACACCAGCGACGGCGGCGACCGGGTGGTGCTGCGGGTGGCCGACGAGGGCCCGGGCATGGCCCCGGAGGACGCCGCGCGGGTGTTCGAGCGCTTCTACCGGGCCGACGCCTCCCGCAGCCGGGTGGCCGGCGGCACGGGGCTGGGCCTGGCGATCGTCTCCTCGCTGGTGGCCGCGCACGGCGGCGACGTCTCGCTGGACACCGCCCCCGGGCGGGGCGCGGTGTTCACCGTCCGCCTGCCGCGCTCCGGGCCCGACGCCGGCGGGGTCCCCGGACAGGCGCCGGCGGGCGCGGACGTACCGTCCGCGGGTGACTCGTGACGCCGAGGGCAGCCCCTCCGACCCCGCGCTGACGGCCCCGGTCGCCGACCCGGGCGACGCGCCCGTCCGCGGAGGTGCCCGGTGAGGGACGTCGAGGTGGCCGCGGCCGCCGCCCGGGCCGCCGCGGACGTGCTGGTGGAGCTGCGGGCCGGCGGGCTGACCGGGCGGGCGCTCGGCGACGCCGGGGACGCGGCCGCGCAGGAGGCCATCGCCGGGGTCCTCGCCGTGCACCGGCCCGACGACGTCGTGTTCAGCGAGGAGGCCGCCGACGACCGCAGCCGCCTGGAGGCCGGGCGGGTGTGGATCGTCGACCCGCTCGACGGCACCCGCGAGTACGGCGAGACGGACCGGTCCGACTTCGCCGTCCACGTGGCGCTGTGGGCAGCCGGGACGCTGACCGCCGCGGCCGTGGCGCTGCCCGCCGCCGGCGAGGTGCTGGTCACCGACCCGGCGCCGACCCTGCCCGCCGCCGTCGCGCGGGCGCCCCGGATCGCGGTGAGCCGCACCCGCCCGCCCGCGCAGGCGGACGCCGCGGCGGCCGCGGTCGGCGGCGAGCTCGTGCCCCTGGGGTCGGCCGGCTACAAGGTCACCGCGGTGGTGCGCGGCGAGGTCGACGCCTACGTGCACGCCGGCGGCATGTACCAGTGGGACTCCGCGGCGCCGGTCGCCGTCGCCCTGGCCGCGGGCCTGACCGCGCTGCGGCTGGACGGGTCGCCGCTGCGCTACAACGAGCCCGACCCGTCGCTGCCCGACCTGCTGGTGTGCCGGCCGGAGCTGGCCGCGGACCTCCTGGCCGCCGTCCGCGGCACGACGTGACGGACACTGGGGACGTGACGACCCCCGCCCACCGGCTCACCCAGCTGGAGACCCTCGAGGCCGAGTCGATCCACGTCATCCGCGAGGTGGCCGCCGAGCTCGAACGCCCGGTGCTGCTGTTCTCCGGCGGCAAGGACTCCATCGTCATGCTGGAGCTCGCCCGCAAGGCGTTCGCCCCGGCGCGCATCCCGTTCCCGGTGATGCACGTCGACACCGGGCTGAACTTCCCCGACGTGCTCGAGTTCCGCGACAAGCGGGTGGCCGAGCTCGGCGTGGAGCTCGTCGTCGCCTCGGTGCCCGACGCGATGGCCCGCGGGCTGGTGCGCGAGGAGCCCAACGGCTCGCGCAACCGCATCCAGACGCCGGTGCTGCTCGAGGCGGTCGAGGAGCACGGGTTCACCGCCCTCTTCGGCGGCGCCCGCCGCGACGAGGACAAGGCGCGGGCCAAGGAGCGGGTGTTCAGCTTCCGCGACGAGTTCGGCCAGTGGGACCCGAAGAACCAGCGGCCGGAGCTGTGGGACCTCTACAACGGCCGGATCCACCTCGGCGAGTCGATCCGGGTGTTCCCGCTGTCGAACTGGACCGAGCTCGACATCTGGCAGTACATCGCGCAGGAGGGCATCGCGATCCCGCCGCTGTACCTGGCGCAGGAGCGCGAGGTCGTCGAGCGGCAGGGGATGCTCTACGCCGTCAACCAGTTCGTCCGCCCGCGCGAGGGCGAGCAGGTGACCCGCGAGACCGTCCGCTACCGGACCGTCGGCGACGCCAACCTCACCGCGGCGGTCCGCTCGCGGGCGACGACGGTCGAGGAGGTCATCGCCGAGATCGCGGTGACCCGGCTGACCGAGCGCGGCGCCACCCGCGGCGACGACAAGGTCAGCGACGCCGCGATGGAGGACCGGAAGAAGGAGGGCTACTTCTAGCCCGCGCCCGCCTGCGGTACCGGCGCAGCAGGACGACGACGGTGACGGCGAGCAACAGGAGGCCCGCCGGCCACCCCACCGCCTCCGGCGCGCCCACGCCGAGCGCCTCGGCCACGACGTAGCCCACCGAGTAGCCGGCGACGACGACCAGCAGCACCGGCACCAGGAACACCAGACCGCCCACTGCGGCTCCTCCCCGCGGGCGCCCGGTGGCGCCGCTCACACCAGCGTCCCCGCTCGCGGCGCCGCGTGTCGCGGCTGGGACGATGGGGGCCATGTCCGACCTGCCCGCCGTCGACGTCCACTCCGCTGCCGCAGAGCAGGCGGCAGAGATCGCGACGGCCCGCCGGGACATCGCCCGCATCGCCACGGCCGGCTCGGTCGACGACGGCAAGAGCACGCTCATCGGCCGCCTGCTGTTCGACAGCAAGGCCGTCTTCGAGGACCAGTACGCGGCGATCGAGCGCGCCAGCCGCGGCGACTACGTCGACCTGGCGCTGCTCACCGACGGCCTGCGCGCCGAGCGGGAGCAGGGCATCACCATCGACGTCGCCTACCGGTACTTCAGCACCCCGCGGCGCACGTTCGTCCTCGCCGACACCCCGGGGCACGTGCAGTACACGCGCAACATGGTCACCGGCGCCTCGACCGCCGACCTCGCGATCGTGCTGGTCGACGCCCGCAAGGGGATCCTCGAGCAGAGCCGCCGGCACGCCTACCTCGCCGCGCTGCTGCGGGTGCCGCACCTGGTGGTCGCGGTGAACAAGATGGACCTCGTCGACTGGTCGCAGGAGGTGTTCGAGGCGATCCGCGACGAGTTCCGCGCCTTCGCCGCGCGCCTGCACGTCCCCGACCTGACCGTCGTGCCGGTCTCGGCGCTGCGCGGCGACAACGTCGTCACCCGCTCCGACGCCGCCCCCTGGTACGACGGCCCCTCGCTGCTCGAGCACCTCGAGTCGGTCGAGGTGGCCGGCGACGCCAACCTCACCGACGTCCGCTTCCCCGTGCAGTACGTCATCCGCCCGCAGTCCGACGCGTTCCACGACTACCGCGGCTACGCCGGCACGGTGGCCAGCGGCGTGCTGCGGCCCGGCGACGCGGTGGCGGTCCTGCCGTCCGGCCGGACGACGACGATCGCCGGCATCGACGGCCCGCGCGGCCCGGTCGACGTCGCCGTCCCGCCCATGTCGGTGACCATGCGCCTCGCCGACGACCTCGACGTGTCCCGCGGCGACATGCTCTGCGGCCCCGACGGCGGCCCGGAGACCACCCAGGACCTCGACGCGCTGGTCTGCTGGATGGCCGAGGAGCCGCTGCGCCCCCGGCAGCGCCTGGCGGTCAAGCACACCACCCGGTCGGTGCGCGCGATGGTCAAGGAGGTCGTGCACCGGCTCGACGTCAACACCCTCGACCACGAGGAGGAGGCCGGCGAGCTCGGCCTCAACGACATCGGCCGGGTGCGGCTGCGCACCACCCAGCCGCTGTTCGTCGACGACTACACGCACAACCGCGCCACGGGCCGGTTCATCCTCGTCGACGAGGCCACCAACGCCACCGTCGGCGCCGGGATGCTCGTCCCCCACTGACCCGGGGTCAGCGCAGGGCGACCGGCAGGGTCTCGAAGCCGCGCAGCGTCCGCAGGTCGCGGCGCACCGGCGTCCCGGCCACCCGCAGCCGCGGGAAGCGCTCGGTGAGCACCTGCAGGCCCACGGTGCCCTCCAGGCGGGCCAGCCCGGCGCCCAGGCAGTAGTGGACGCCGCCGGAGAAGGCCAGGTGGTCGCGGGCGTTGGGGCGGGTGACGTCGAACCGCGCCGGGTCGGCGAAGACGGCGGGGTCGCGGTTCGCCGCGCCGAGCAGCACGGTGACGCGGGTACCGGCCGGCAGCGGGACGCCGGCGAACTCCGCGTCCCCGGTCAGGCTGCGGCCGGTGAGCTGCACGGGGCTGTCGGCGCGCAGCACCTCCTCGACGGCGCCGTCCCAGCCGGCGGGGTCCTCCCGCAGCACGTCCCACTGGTCGCGGTGGGCGTCGAGCAGCACGACGGCGTTGCCGAGCAGGTTGACCGTCGTCTCGAAGCCGGCGCCGAGCAGCAGCATCACGGTGGCGTGCAGCTCGCGCTCGCTCAGCGCCTCGTCGCCGTCCAGCGTCACCAGGCGGCTGACCAGGTCGTCGCCGGGGTCGGCGCGCAGCCGGGCGAAGTGGCCGCGCAGGAAGGCGTGCATGGCGCGCAGCCCGCGCTCCGCGGCGAGGTAGCGGCGCGGGGACAGGCCGGCGTCGAGGGTGGCGGCGGCCGCGGCGCCCCAGCGCAGGAAGTCCTCGCGCCGGTCGGCGGGGACGGCGAGCAGGTCGGCGATGACGAGCACCGGCAACTGCGCGGCGTAGGCGCCGACGAGGTCGACGACGCCGTCGCGGCCGGCGAGGTCGTCGAGCAGCGCCTCGGCGGTGCGCCGGACCATCGGCGCGCAGGCGAGCGTGGCGCGCGGGGTGAAGGCGCGGCCGACCAGGCGGCGGAAGCGGGTGTGGTCGGGTGGGTCGGTGACCAGCATCGACGGCGGCTCGGCCACGCCCGTGGCGTCGAGCTCGTCGCCCAGCCGCAGGGCCCAGCGGATGGGTGCCGGCGCCTGCGAGCGGTCCCAGCCCACGCCGGCGGCGTCGGAGCGCAGCACGGCGGCGGCCACGGCGTGCGAGGTGGTCACCGGCCCCAGCGCACTGGAGGTGACCGGCCCGCGGTCGCGCAGCCGCTCGTGGAGGTCGTACGGGTCCTGGCGGGCGGCCGGGTCGCGCAGCAGGCGGGCGAGGGGGTCGCCGCGGCGGGCGGCCCGGGAGAGGTACACCGCCGGGAGGCCGTGCCGCACGGCGTAGCGGGCCGCGGAGCGCACCGGGCGCAGCAGCGGCGACCGCGGCGGCTCGGCGGGGACGGCCGGGGCCGGACGCGGGGACGTCGTCGCCATGGGCACCTCCCGCCCGGCGCTCGCCGGGCGGGAGGCAGTGTCGCAGGACCTACCGGTCGGTGTCGGACGGCTCGGGGGCCTGGCTCGCGTCGCCGTCCCAGTCCTTGCCCGCCTTGTAGGCGTGACCGGAGGCGCTGTCGGTCTGGTCGGCGACGGCCTCCACCATCTCCTCGTCGGACAGGCCCTCGCCGGCTGCCTCGGTGTGGCTGGTGGGCTCGCTCATCACGTCTCCTCCGTCGGACGGCATCGGTCTCCCCAGCCCTCCCCGGGGAGCCGCCGAGGCAAACGCGCGGTGCGTCTCAGCCCGCCGACCGGGAGTCCAGGACGAACCACACCCGCTTGCCGTCGCCGGCGTCCTCGACGCCCCAGTCGTCGGCGATGGCCGCGACGATCTGCATGCCGCGGCCGCGCGGCTGGTCGCCGCGCAGCTCGCCCACCACGGGGCGGACGGCGCTGCCGTCGGCGACGGCGACCCGCAGCCAGCCGTCGGAGTACTCGAGCTCCAGGGAGAGCACGGCCTCTCCCTCGACGTGGTCGACGACGTTGGCCACGAGCTCGGTGACCAGCAGCTCGACGTCGCCCGCGTCCTGCGGGGCCTGCCAGGCGCGCAGCACCTCCCGTGCGACGTGGCGTGCCACGGGCACGCTCCGGGGGGACGGTGGCAGGTCCACCCGGGCGGTGAGCGTCGACATCGGTCTCCCTGGAACGGCACCGGACCGACACGGAGCAGTCTCGGTTGTGCGCTATCGGATCGGGGACGACCCTCCCAGGTCGGCGGCCGGTGTGCAACCACCCCTTGCGTGTCACGCGTGTTGCACGCAACGCCCGTTCAACAAGGTAGTGTGCAACCGTTCCCGGTGGAGCAGACCGCCGGGGAGGACGCGGGAGGACGACCGTGGCAGGACCGCAGCAGCTTCCGGCGGAGCCGGAGCAGACCGGACCGCAGGACGACGGGCGCGAGCGGGACACCGCGCTGGCCGCGCTGCAGGACCTGGTGCGCGAGATCGACCGCTGCGCCGTCGAGCTGCAGGGCGCGCGCGAGCGCGCCGAGCTCCTGCTGGCCGAGCGCCGCACCGGGCGGGCGTGGCTCGACATCGTCAGCGCCGAGGCCCGGCCGCTGGTCGTCGAGCGGATCACCACGGTGCTGTCGGCCCTCGCGGGCGCGGGCTCCGCCTGGCGCCGCGCGCAGGCCCGCGCCCTGCAGGACGAGCAGGTGAGCATCAACCGCATCGCCGCCCTGTTCGGCGTCACCCGGCAGCGCATCTCCGCGCTGCTGCGCGAGCCGGCGCCGGACCCCGTGCCGGACCCGGACGCCGCGCCCTCGGCCTGAGCGCCGGGGCGGCCTACGCCGTGAGCGCGTCGATCGCCTTGTAGAGCCGCTGCTCCGACACCGGGCGGGGCGTGCCGATCTGCTGCGCGAACAGCCCGACGCGCAGCTCCTCGACCATCCACCGGATGCGGGTGACCGGGTCGTCGGGGGCGCCGGTGGGCGGCACCTCGCGGCGCAGCTGCTCGTACTCGGCGGTCACGGCGGCGACCTGGTCCGTCCAGAGGGCGTCGCGCACCGCGTTGGCCGGCAGCTTCTCCAGCCGGTGCGCCATGGCCTTCAGGTAGCGGACCAGGTCGGGCAGCCGCCGCCGGCCGGCATCGGCGACGAAGCCGCGGTGCAGCAGGCCGCCCATCTGCCGCCGCAGGTCGGCGACGGCCGCCTCGGGCACCCGCCGGCCGGGCGCCGCGCCGATCGCGACGGCGACCTCGCGGGCCTGGGTGAGCACCGCCTCGACCCGCCGGACGGCGTCCTGGGTGAGCGGCAGCAGCTGCTCCTTCGCCGTCGCGACCAGCGCGGCGAAGGCCGCCCCGTCGCGCGGCGGCCCGCCCGCGGCGGCGACCAGCTCGTCGGCGGCGGCGTCGACGCAGTCGTCGACCAGCGCCGGGATCTCGCCGTCGGGGTTGAACTGCAGGGCCAGCCGGCTCCTCGGTGACAGCCCCTTGACCACCTGCCGGGTGGGCGAGCCCGCCACGAGCACGAGCAGCCGGCGGGCGCCGCGCCAGGACAGGCGCGCGGCCTCGGCCTCGGTGGAGACGACCCGCACGCCGACGGTGGCGCCCTCGTCGACCAGCGCCGGGTACGCGGTGACCGCGTGCCCGCCGCGCCGCACCTCGACGGTGCGCGGCAGCTCGCCGATCGTCCAGGCCGTCAGCCCGGTGCGCTCGACGTCGGAGGCGGCCGCGGCGAGGCTCGCCCGCGCCTGCGGGGCGACCTCGCGGCGCAGCGCCTGCAGGTCCTTGCCGGTGGCCAGCGCACGCTGCCGGTCGTCGACCACGCGGAAGGTCGCGCGCAGGTGGCCGGGGACCTGCGCCGGCTGCCAGGCGTCCGGCGGGACGACGACGGCCGCCGCGCGCCGCAGCTCGCGCTCCAGGGCCGGCAGCAGCGGCTCGGTGGGGGCGATGCGCGGCAGCACCTCGCGGACCCGGTCGGGGATCGGCACGAGCGCGCGCCGGAGCTGCTTGGGCAGCGTGCGGAGCAGCGCCGTCACCAGTTCCTCCCGCAGTCCGGGGACGGTGAAGGCCAGCGACTCCCCCGACGTCTGCTCGACCACGGAGTCGAGGACGGCGAGCGGGACGTCGACGGTGACGCCGTCCTCCGGCGCCCCGGGCGCGAAGGCGTAGGACAGCGGCAGGGTCAGCCCCTGGGTGAGCGGCACCTCGTCCGGGAAGTCCTCGACGCGCACCTGCCCTGCGGCGGCCGCGTCGGTGAGCATCTCGGGCGTGAGGGTGAGCAGGTCGGGGGTGCGCTGGCGCGCGGTCTTCCACCAGCGGTCGAAGTGCCGGGTGGAGACGACGTCGGCCGGGACGCGCGCGTCGTAGAGCTCGAACAACGTCTCGTCGTCGACCCGGATGTCGCGCCGCCGGGCGCGCTCCTCCAGCTCGGCCACCCGCTCCAGCGCGCGCTGGTTGTCGGCCCAGAACCGGTGGTGCGTCGTCCACTCACCCTGGACGAGCGCGTGCCGGATGAACAGCTCACGGGAGACGACCGGGTCGATCGAGCCGTACTGCACGCGCCGGCCGACCACGAGCGGGATGCCGTACAGGGTGACCCGCTCGGTGGCGACGACGGAGCCGCGCCTGGCGTCCCACCGCGGCTCGGAGTACTCGCGGGAGACCAGGTGGCCGGCCAGCCGCTCGACGTCCTCGGGGTCGACGCGCGCGACGGTGCGCGCGAACAGCCGGCTGGTCTCGACCAGCTCCGCGGCCACCACCCAGCGCGGCGGCTTCCTCGCCAGCGGGGTGCCGGGCGCGATGACGAACCGGGCGCCGCGGGCGCCGAGGTACTCGCGGCCGCCGCGCCGCCGGTCGCCGTCCTTCCGCTTCTCCTCCAGCTGGAGGCCGACCTGGGACAGCAGCCCGGCGAGCAGCGCGGTGGAGACGCCGCGCTCGTCGGGCTCGGCGGCGAGGGCGCCGACGGTCATGCCGAGGCGGCGGGCGGTGCCGCGCAGCTGGCCGTGCAGGTCCTGCCACTCGCGGATGCGCACGTAGTGCAGGAACTCGCGCTTGACCGTCTTCCGGAACTGGCTACCGGAGAGCGCGTCCTGCTGCTCGGTGAGGTACCGCCACAGGTTGAGCAGCGCGAGGAAGTCGGAGTGCTCGTCGGCGAACCGGGCGTGCATCTGGTCGGCGGCCTGCTGGTGCTCGGCGGGACGCTCGCGCGGGTCCTGGATCGTCAGGCCCGCGGCGATGACGAGGACCTCCTCGAGCACGCCGCGGCGGTCGGCCTCGACGACCATGCGACCCAGCCGCGGGTCCAGGGGCAGCTGGGCGAGCGCCCGGCCGGTGTCGGTGAGCCGCCCGTCCTCCAGTGCCCCGAGCTCCTCGAGCAGGGCGCGGCCGTCGGTGACGGCGCGGCGGTCGGGCGGGTCGACGAACGGGAAGTCCTCCACCGCGCCGAGGTCGAGCGCGGCCATCTGCAGCAGCACCGAGGCGAGGCTGGTGCGCAGGATCTCCGGGTCGGTGTACTCCGGCCGGCCCTCGAAGTCCTCCTCGGTGTAGAGCCGGATGGCGATGCCGTCGGCGACGCGGCCGCAGCGCCCCGAGCGCTGCCGCGCGGAGGCCTGGCTGATCGGCTCGATCGGCAGCCGCTGCACCTTCGTGCGCGCGCTGTAGCGGGAGATGCGGGCGGTGCCGGGGTCGACGACGTAGCGGATACCCGGCACGGTCAGCGACGTCTCGGCGACGTTGGTGGCCAGCACGATGCGCCGGCCGGTGTGCGGCTGGAAGACCCGGTGCTGGTCGGCGGCCGACAGGCGCGAGTAGAGCGGCAGCACCTCGGTGCCGGGGAAGCGCTCGGTGAGCACGTCGGCGGCGTCGCGGATCTCCCGCTCGCCGGCGAGGAAGACGAGGACGTCGCCGGGGCCCTCGGCGGCCAGCTCCTCGACGGCGTCGCCGATGGCGGTCACCTGGTCGCGGTCGGGGTCGGCTGCCCCGTCCCCCGCCCGCCCGTCGGGGTCGACGACGGGCCGGTAGCGCACCTCGACCGGGTAGGTGCGGCCGCTGACCTCGACCACGGGCACCTCGGCGCCGTCGAGGCCGAAGTGCTTGGCGATCCGCTCGACGTCGATGGTGGCCGAGGTGATGACGACCTTGAGGTCGGGACGGCGCGGCAGCAGCTGGGCGAGGTAGCCCAGCAGGAAGTCGATGGTGAGGCTCCGCTCGTGCGCCTCGTCGACGATGATCGTGTCGTACTGGCGCAGCAGCCGGTCGTGGGCGATCTCGGCGAGCAGGACGCCGTCGGTCATGAGCTTGACCGAGGTGGCGTCGCCGACCTGGTCGGTGAAGCGCACCTTCCACCCGACCGCGCCGCCGAGCGGGGTCTCCAGCTCCTCGGCGATCCGCTCGGCCACCGTGCGGGCGGCGATCCGCCGCGGCTGCGTGTGGCCGATGCGGCCGCGCACGCCGCGGCCGAGCTCGAGGGCGATCTTGGGCAGCTGGGTGGTCTTGCCCGAGCCGGTCTCGCCGGCGACGACGACGACCTGGGACTCGCGCAGGGCGGCGGCGATGTCGTCGCGCCGGGCGCTGACGGGCAGCCCCTCGGGATAGGTGACCGCGGGCACGGCGGCGCGGCGGCGGGCGATGCGCTCCTCGGCGGCGACGACGTCGGCGGTGATCCGCTCCAGTGCCCGCTCGCGGGCCGCGGCGTCGCGGGTGCGGCGCAGCCCCTCCAGGCGGCGGCCGAGACGGTGCTCGTCCTCGAGGGTCAGCGCGGCCAGCCGGGACCGGAGGTCCGGGAGGGTCGCGGTCACGGCGGTGCTCGGCTCCATCCATCGAGAGAGGGCCCGGTGCGGGCCGGGTCTCGCCCAGGATCGCACCGGTGGGGCCCGCGCCGTCGGCGTCCGGGGCCGACGGGGTCAACGCCCGCAGGCGGGCGGCTGTTCCTCCTCCGACACCGCGGGTACCGGAGTCGCACGGCTCACAGTGCGTGCACGACACAACTGGTTGCATGTACGGCGCAACGGTTTGTACGGTACATGCACCCGTTCCTCTGTCCCGGAGTCCTCCTGTGCCCTCCCCCGCCCTGCCTCCGGCAGGCGCCCGCTCCGCCGAGGTCCGGCGGCTGTCGGAGCAGATGCCGCGCTTCATGCGGCTGGTGCACGCGTTCAAGAGCCAGCAGGCCGCCGGCGACGGCCGTGAGCGCGCCGCGCTGGTGCTGCTGTTCCCGCTGACGCGGATCGGCCCGCTCCGCCAGAGCGCGCTCGCCGAGCTCGTGCACGCCGACCCCTCCACGGTCAGCCGGCACGTCGCCTCGCTCGTCGAGCAGGGCCTCGTGCAGCGCGTCGCCGACGAGACCGACGGCCGAGCCACCCGGCTGGTCGCCACCGACGCCGGCCGCGACGCCGTCGAGCGGCTCGCGCAGGAGCGCGCCACGCAGCTCGAGGCGATGCTCGCCGGCTGGTCCGACGACGACCTCGCCGCCCTCACCGGGCTCTTCGGGCGCCTGCTCGACGACCTCACGGCAGCGCTGCCGTCCCCCTCCGCACTCCCCGTCCCGAGAGAGAAGCCATGAGCCAGACCACCGCCCGCCCCGCCGGCGGGCGCAGCGGCGCCCGCGCCGCGGCGGCAGCACCGGACTCCTCCGGCGCGTTCACCCACCGCCAGATCGTCACGATCCTCGTCGGGCTGATGGTCGCGATGTTCCTCGCGGCCCTCGACCAGACGGTCGTCTCCACCGCCATCCGCACCATCGCCGACGACCTGCAGGGCTACGACCTGCAGGCCTGGGCGACGACGGCGTTCCTCATCACCTCGACGATCGCCACGCCGCTCTACGGCAAGCTCTCCGACATCTACGGCCGGCGGCCCTTCTACCTGTTCGCCATCGCCGTGTTCGTCGTCGGCTCGGTGCTGTGCGGCATGGCGACGTCGATGTACGAGCTGGCCGCCTTCCGCGCGGTGCAGGGCATCGGTGCCGGCGGCCTGATGTCGCTCGCGCTCGCGATCATCGGCGACATCGTCCCGCCGCGGGAGCGCTCGCGGTACCAGGGCTACTTCATGGCCGTCTTCGGCACCTCGAGCGTGCTCGGCCCGGTCATCGGCGGCTTCTTCGCGGGCCAGGGCTCGCTGCTCGGCGTCGACGGCTGGCGCTGGATCTTCTACGTCAACGTGCCGCTGGGCGTGCTCGCCTTCGTCGCCGTCTTCCGCGTGCTGCACCTGCCGCACGAGCGCCGCGAGCACCGCATCGACTGGCCGGGCGCGCTCGCGCTCATCACGTTCCTCGTGCCGCTGCTCGTCGTCGCCGAGCAGGGCCGGCTCTGGGGCTGGACCTCGGGCCGCTCGCTCGCCTGCTACGCCATCGGCGCCGTCGGCTTCGTGCTGTTCATCCTGGCCGAGCGCGCCTACCGCGACGACGCCCTGCTGCCGCTGCGCCTGTTCCGCAACCGCAGCTTCTCGGTGGTCGGCGTCGGCAGCGTCGTCATGGGCGCCGGCATGTTCGGCGGGCTGCTGCTCCTGCCGCAGTACCTGCAGATCGTGCACGGCTCCAGCGCCACGGTCGCCGGCCTGCAGATGATCCCGCTGGTCGCGGGCATCATGACCGGCGCGATGAGCTCGGGCATCGCGATCTCGAAGACCGGCCGGTACAAGGTCTTCCCGCTCGTGGGCATCGCGCTGATGACCGGCGCGCTCCTGGCGATGTCGTTCGTCGTCGACGCCGACACCTCGGTGTGGACCCTGGTGCCCTTCATGGTGCTGCTGGGGCTCGGCCTCGGCTTCAACTTCCAGCCGGCGATCCTCGCGGTGCAGAACGCCGTGTCGCCGCGGGAGATGGGCGTGGCCACCTCGTCGGTGACCTTCTTCCGGCAGATGGGCGGCACGATCGGCACCGCCGTCTTCCTGTCGGTGCTGTTCAGCCGGCTGCCGCAGGACATCGGCGACGCCGTCACCTCCGCCGCCGCCTCCGACCCGCGGGTGGCCGAGGCGGTACAGGGCGGCCAGCTGCCCGCGGGCGGCGACGCGCTCTCGGACACCTCGTTCATCCAGACGCTGCCGTCGTTCCTCGCGGCGCCGTTCAAGACCGGGTTCTCGAACTCGATCGACCTGGTGTTCCTCATCGCCGCGTGCGTGGTGGCCGTCGGGTTCTTCGTGTTCCTGTTCCTGCCGCAGCTGGCGCTGTCGAACAAGTCCGGCATCCAGGCGCGGCAGGCCGGCGAGCAGACCGCCGGCGGCCACGCGGCCGACCACGACGGCGCCGAGCAGGCCGTGCAGTCGGCCGGGGCGTCCGCGCCGACGTCGACCGCCCCGCCCGTCGGCCGCCCCGGCGACGCGGAGACCACCGGCCGCTCCTCCGGCTGACCTCCACGCACCACGAGAGGCCCCTCCCCGCGAGCTGCGGGGAGGGGCCTCTCGCCGTCCCGGGGCCGTCTCAGGAGTCGATCATCGGACGCGTGCACGCCCCGGCGGCGTGTCGCACCGTGTCCCGTACACGCAGCCGATGATCAACACGGATCGCCGCCCGGGGGTCAGCCGTGCGGCAGGAACACCGCGCGCACGCAGCCGTCCTGCTTCTCCTTGAACAACTCGTAGCCGCGCGCCGCCTCCTCCAGCGGCATGACGTGCGTGGCCAGGTGCTCGGTGACCAGCTCACCGCTCTCCATCCACTCGAGCAGCCGCGGGATGTAGCGCGGGCCGTGCACCTGGGCGCCGCGCAGGGTGAGGCCCTTGTTCATCACCGCGCCGAGCGGGAACTTGTCCACCATCGCGGCGAAGACGCCGAGGGTGAACACGCTGCCGCCCTTGCGGCACGCCATGATCGCCTCGCGCACCGCCGACGTCCGGTCGGTCTGCAGCCGCAGCTGCTGCTTGACCTGGTCGTACACGCCCTGCGGGCCGGGGCTGTGCGCCTCCATGCCCACCGCCTCGATGCACACGTCCGGGCCGCGGCCACCGGTGCGCTCGCGCAGCTCCGCGGCGACGTCGGTGCTCGAGTAGTCAATCACGTCCGCGCCGGCGTGCGTGCGGGCCTGCTCGAGCCGCTCGGGCAGCCGGTCGATGACGACGACCTGCTCCGCGCCCACCAGCGCGGAGATCCGGGCGGCCATCTGACCGACGGCGCCGGCTCCCCACACCGCGACGGTGTCGCCGGGCTGCACGCCGCCCAGGTCGACGCCGGTGAAGGCGGTCGACGCGGCGTCGGAGGCGAACAGGGCGCGGTCGTCGGGGACGCCGTCGGGGACGACGAAGCTGCCGACGTCGGCGAAGGGCACCCGCATGTACTCCGCGTGGCTGCCGGCGTAGCCGCCGACGGCGTGCGAGTAGCCGAGGCAGCCGCCGATGGCCTGGCCCCACAGCCCCTCGGTGATGCCCGGGTTCGGGTTGCTGTTGTCGCACAGCGAGTAGAGCTCGTTGCGGCAGTACCAGCAGTTCCCGCAGGAGACGAAGGAGGCGACGACGACGCGGTCGCCCACCCGGCGGGAGCGCACGCCGCTGCCGACCTCGACCACCTCGCCCATGAACTCGTGGCCGATGACGTCGCCGGCGCGCATGAACGGGATGTAGCCGGAGAGCAGGTGCAGGTCCGACCCGCAGGTGGTCGTCCGGGTGATCTTCAGGATCACGTCGTGGTCGTTGAGCAGCTGTGGCTCCGGGACGTCCTCCACCGACAGCTGGTTCACCCCGGTCCAGGTCAGCGCCCTCACAGCAGGCCCTCCTTCCGCGACGCGGCCACCGCGCCGTCGAGCAGCCGGCCGCCGGGGGTGTCGGCGCGCTCACCGTGCGGGCGCGGGTCCATCCGGAGCACCTCACCCACCTCCACGAGCTGCTTGGCCTCCCGCAGCGCCTGCCGCAGCCGGCCGAGGTCGTCGTCGGTGGCCGGCCCGCGGAACCGGGCGGCGAGCTCGGTGCCCTTGTCGCCGGGCGCCGGTCGCACCCGCGTCTCGACCCGGTCCCCCAGCGCGGCCAGCGGGGAGGGCAGGCCGGCCAGCCGGTCGGGTGCGGCGAGCACCGTGACCGCGCGCCAGCGCCGCGCGGCGGTGGCCGGGTCGTCCTTGGCCGAGGCGGTGCCGACGCCGGGCAGCCGCACGGACTGCAGCCGCCCGAGCAGCGCCGCCCCCGCGCCGGTGGTCAGGCCGGTGGCCCGGCTGATGAGCTGGTCGAGGTCCATGGGAGACCTGCTACCCGGCCGCGGGCCCGGCCTATCGTGGGCCGGTCGGGCCGCGCGCCCGCCTCTCCCGCCGCCGTCGTCCGTGGAGGCCGTCGTGTCCTCGCTCATCCTGTCCCGCCGCGACCTGGAGTTCCTCCTGCACGAGTGGCTGGAGGTCGAGACGCTGACCAAGCGGCCCCGGTTCGCCGAGCACTCCCGCGAGACGTTCGACGCCGTGATGGAGCTCGCCGAGCAGATCGCCACCGAGCACTTCGCGCCGCACAACCGGAAGGCCGACGAGAACGAGCCCCGGTTCGTCGACGGCCGGGTCGAGATGATCCCCGAGGTCGGGCGGGCGCTCGAGGTCTTCCGCGACTCCGGGATCATGGCCGGGACCTTCGACGAGGAGTACGGCGGCATGCAGCTGCCGCAGACCGTCGGGCAGGCCGCGTTCGCGTGGTTCAAGGCGGCCAACGTCGGCACGTCGAGCTACCCGTTCCTGACCATGGGCAACGCCCGGCTGCTGCTGGCGCACGGCTCGCAGGAGCAGAAGGACCGCTGGGTGCGGCCGATGCTCGAGGGCCGCTGGTTCGGCACGATGGCGCTGTCCGAGCCGCAGGCCGGGTCCTCGCTCGCCGACATCACCACCCGCGCCGAGCCCCAGGACGACGGCACGTACCGGCTCACCGGCAACAAGATGTGGATCTCGGCCGGCGACCACGAGCTGACCGAGAACATCGTCCACCTGGTGCTGGCGAAGATCCCCGGCGGCCCGCCCGGTGTGAAGGGCATCTCGCTGTTCGTCGTGCCGAAGTTCCTGGTCGCCGACGACGGCTCGGTGGGCGAGCGCAACGACGTCGTCCTGGCCGGCCTCAACCACAAGATGGGCTACCGCGGGACGACGAACACGCTGCTCAACTTCGGCGAGGGCGTGCACACCCCGGGTGGCCGGGCGGGCGCCGTCGGGTACCTCGTGGGCGAGCCCCACAAGGGCCTGTCCTACATGTTCCACATGATGAACGAGGCCCGGATCGGCGTCGGGATGGGCGCCACGGTCCTCGGTTACACCGGCTACCTGCACGCGCTGGAGTACGCGCGCACCCGCACGCAGGGCCGCCCCGCGAGCAACCGCGACGCCTCCTCGCCGATGGTGCGGCTGGTCGACCACCCCGACGTCCGCCGGATGCTGCTGGCCGCCAAGAGCTACGCCCAGGGCGGGCTGGCGCTGGGCCTCTACTGCGCCCGGCTGGTCGACGAGGAGCGGACGGCGGAGTCGCAGGAGGAGCGCGAGCGCGCGCACCTCCTGCTCGACACCCTCACGCCGATCGCCAAGGCCTGGCCGTCGCAGTGGGGCCCGGTCGCCGACGACCTGGCCATCCAGGTGCACGGCGGCTACGGCTACACCCGCGACTACCCGGTCGAGCAGTTCTACCGGGACAACCGGCTCAACCCGATCCACGAGGGCACCAACGGCATCCAGGCCCTCGACCTGCTCGGCCGCAAGGTGACGATGCACGGCGGCGCCGGCCTGCGGCTGCTCGCCGAGACCATCGGGGCGACGACGGCGCGGGCGGCCGGCACCCCGTTCGCCGACCTCGCGGCCGACGTCGACACCGCGGTGCGCCGCCTGGTCGAGGTCACCGGCGCGCTGTGGGGCACCGGCGACCCGGCGCTGGCGCTGGCCAACGCGAGCGCCTACCTCGACGCCGCCGGGCACACCGTCGTCGCCTGGCTGTGGCTGGAGCAGGCGCTGGCGACCCGCGACGAGACCAGCGACTTCCACGAGGGCAAGCGCACCGCGGCGCGGTACTTCCAGCGCTGGGAGCTGCCGAAGGTGCACACCTGGCTGGACCTGTTGGAGTCGCTGGACCGCACGGTGCTCGACGCCCCCGAGGCGCACCTGTAACCACCCCGGACGCACTCGCGCCCCGCGGCTCCAATGAGGAGCGGCGGGGCGCGGGTCGTCGCGGGAGGTGCGGCGCGGTCAGGCGGCCTGTGCGACCCCCACGGCCTCGGCACCGGCGGGGGCGGGCGTGGCGGCGCGGGCCGCCCGCTGCTCCTGCTCGTACCGCGCGGTCGTCGAGGCGCCCATCACGATCACCAGGCCGGTGAGGACCAGGAAACCGACGAGGGCGACAGCGGGCCACAGAACCATCTCGAACTACCCCTTGCTCGTCTCGTCTCGCGCCGCCGGGACCGGGCCCCGCGGCTCGTCGTCTGGGAACTGTGTCCCCAGCCGATCGCCCTCTCAATCGTCGGCACGTGATGTTCACCTGACGGACTGTGATCGGAAGCACAACCGGGCCCGCGCGGAGCCCGGACGGTGCCGAGGGCGGACGCATGGTGTCATCGGGACGTGTCCGCAGGTGCGCAGGCCCGACCACCCGGCACGGCCTCCGGCACCCGCCCGACGCGTCCCGCGCTCCTCGTCCTGACCCTGTCACTGGGTGTCACGACCCTGTCGTTGCTGCAGAGCCTGGTCGTCCCGGTGCTCGGCCCGATCGGCGAGCAGCTCGGCGTCTCGACCGCCGCCGCGAGCTGGGTGCTGACGGCGAACCTGCTGGCGGCCGCGGTGCTCACGCCGGTGCTCGGCCGGCTCGGCGACATCCACGGCGAGCGTCCGGTCGTGCTCGGCATCCTCGCGGCGGTCGCCGTCGGCACGCTGCTCGCCATCGTCACCCGCTCGCTGCCGCTGCTGATCGTGGCCCGGGTGCTGCAGGGCTCCTCCTACGGCCTGTTCCCCCTGTCGATCAGCCTGCTGCGCCGCGAGCTCCCGCCCGAGCGGCTGAGCGTGGCCATGTCGATCGTCAGCAGCACGCTCGGCGTGGGCGGCGTCGTCGGGCTGGTGGCCGCCGGGCTGCTCACCGGTGACGGCGGCGACTACCACCGCCCCTTCTGGATCGGCCTCGGCGTCACCCTCGCCTCGCTGGTGCTGGCCGCCGTCGTGCTGCCGCGCCGCCCGGCGACCGCGACCGGCCGCGTCGACTGGGCCGGCGCGGTCGTCCTCGGCGCCGGCCTGGTGCTCCTGCTGCTGCCGGTCTCGCAGGGCAACGGCTGGGGCTGGACGTCGCCGCTGACGCTCGGCTGCGGCGCCGGCGCGCTCGTCGTGCTCACCGGCTGGGTGCTGCTGCAGCGCCGGCGGGCCGAGCCGCTGGTGCGCCCGGCGCTGCTCGCCGACCCGCGGATGCTCGTCCCCAACCTCGCGGGCCTGGCCACCGGCGTCGGGTTGTTCGTCTCCTTCCTCGTGGTCATGCAGTACGTGCAGACCCCGCCCGCGGCCGCCGGCTACGGCTTCGGCGCCCCGGTGCTGGAGGCCGCCGTCGTGTACCTGCTGCCCGGCGGCGTGCTGGGCATCGCCCTGGCCCCGCTCGCCGGCCGGGTCGTCGACCGGATCGGCGCCCTGCCCACGCTGCTCGTCGGCTCGGTCACCGGGCTGGCCGGCTTCCTCGTGCTCGCACTGGGCCGCGCGGAGCCGGCGTGGGTGGTGGTGGCCGGGCTGCTGTCGCAGGCCTGGGTGACGGTGGCCTACGCCGCGCTGCCCTCCCTGGTGGTCTCGGCGGTGCGCCGCAGCGAGACCGGCGTGGCCAACGCGGTGAACTCCATCGCCCGCTCCACCGGCCAGGCGGTGGGCAGCACGCTCACCGTCGCGCTGCTCGGCGCGGGCCTCGACCCGTCCACCGGCTTCCCCCGCGCCTCGGCGTTCACGGCGGTGTCGCTGCTCGGCGCGGGCGCGGCCGCCGCGGTCGTCCTGGTCAGCGTCGCCGGCATGGTGCAGGCGCGCCGGCGGGGGCCCGGCGAGCCCGACGACCTGGCCGAGGTGGAGCGGGCCTGCGCGCGGGCCGGCGAGTGGTCCCCGGTGTCGGGCATCCGCTGAGCGGACACGCCGGGTGATCACCCGGGTGCATGGAACGGGACCGTCCGGGGAATCGATCACCGGAACGCCCCCGCTCCCTGCACCGGAGGACCACGATGGCCCGACCCCACGGCTCACGCGCCGCGAGCACGGAGGCGTCGAAGCCGACGCGCTTCTCCGGCAACTCCGCGGGCGACCCCGCGCCGCACGACGACAAGGTGAACTCCACGCGCTTCGACAGCGCCCCGAAGGGCCACGAGCGCACGCCCACGACCATGGGCACGGTCAAGCGGACGCTCAAGGAGTTCAGCGAGGACAACCTCACCGACTGGGCCGCCGCGCTCACCTACTACGGCATCCAGGCGCTGTTCCCGGCGATCATCGCGCTGGTCTCCATCGTCGGGCTGCTGACGACGCCCGAGCAGCTGACGAGCGCGCTCACCACGGTCCTGCCGGGGCAGGCGGCCGACACCCTGGGCCCGGTCATCGAGCAGGTCGCCGGCAACCAGAGCGCCGCCGGCATCGGCCTCGTCATCGGTCTGCTCGGTGCGATCTGGTCGGCGTCGGGCTACGTCGGGGCCTTCACCCGGGCCGCCAACGTCGTCTACGAGACGCCCGAGGGCCGCAAGATCTGGAAGCTCAAGCCGCTCCAGCTGCTGGTCACGCTGATCGGCATCCTGTTCGCCGCCACGATCGTCCTCATGCTGGTGCTCAGCGGCCCGGTCGTCGAGGCCGTCGGCTCGGCCATCGGCCTGGGTGACACCGCGCTGACCGTGTGGAACGTCGTCAAGTGGCCCGTGATCCTGGTGATCCTGGCCCTGATGATCGCCGTCCTCTACTACTCGACCCCGAACGTGAAGCTGCGCGGCTTCAAGTGGGTCAGCCCGGGTGCCGGCGTCGCGATACTCGTCGCGGTCGTGGCCTCGGCCGCGTTCGCCTTCTACGTGGGCAACTTCGGCAGCTACAACAAGACGTACGGCACGCTGGCCGGCGTCGTCGTCTTCCTCATCTGGTTCTGGCTCATCAACCTGGCGCTGCTGTTCGGCATCGAGTTCGACGCCGAGATGGAGCGGACCAAGGAGATGAAGGAGGGCGTCCCGGCCGCCGAGAAGGAGATCCAGCTCGACGCCCGCGCCGAGCCCAAGGACCGCAACACGAACTAGAAGAACCCTCCTGCCCCCCACCACTCGCAGGCTCGTGGCGGGCCCCTGCAGGCGGGCCGTTCCAGCGCGTGACCGAGAGGCCCCCTCCCCGGCCGGGGAGGGGGCCTCTGCCGTGTGGTCAGCGGGCGGTGGGCGGCCCGTCGCCGCGGCGGGCGGGCGGGGTGCGCTCGACGACGCCGGCCACCGCGGCCAGGCCGCGGCTCACGACCCGACCCGCCGGGGCGACGGCGGGCACCCGGCGGACGACGGCGTCGACGGCGTCGCGGCTGCGGTCGAGCAGCGACAGCGGGAGGCCCGAGAGCGCGTTGCCGGGCGGACGGCGGGACACCGTGGGGTGCGGCCGGGTCGGCGAGACGCGGCGCACGACCTCCCAGCGGCGGCCCAGGCGGCGCAGCTCGGCGTCGTCGAGGCGCTCCTGCAGGCGGGGGAACATCACGTCCTCCTCGTCGCGGACGTCCTCGCGCAGCACCTGCACCAGCCGGGCGAGCCGGGCCGGGCGCTCGGGGGAGTCGGGCCCGTCCTCCTCGAGGGCGGCGACGAGCTCGTTGACCTCCTGGTGCTCGATCTCGACCCGGCGGGTGATCTCGTCGCCGTCGGGCAGCACGCGGCGGACCACCGGCCACAGCACGGTCTCCTCGGCGAAGGCGTGGCTGAACACCAGCCGGTCGATGCGGGTGAGCACCTCCTCCTGCTGCCGGCCGGTGGTGCCGTCGAGCTCGTGCAGCAGCCGGTCGAGCTCGACGTGGTCGGCGCGCTGGCGCACCAGCACGCTGCCGGGACCGCCGAGCTCGGCCTCGGTCTGGTCAGCGATGGAACGGGGCACGGGGCCCTCCTGCGGGGTGTGCGGACGGAACCGTCCGCTCCTGCCCGCCGCCGGCGTCGGCCACACCGGGTTGCCCGGGCGGACGGCGGGTAGGTCGGCCGGACGGGACGCCGCGGTCCCGCTGTCGCCAGGAGGCACCCATGGCAGACCGGCCACCCGTCACGTCGGACTTCTACGACCTCGAGGCGCTGCTCGACGAGCAGGACCGGGCGACGCTGCACCGCGTCCGCGCCTTCATGGACGAGCAGGTCGAGCCGATCATCAACGAGTACTGGACCCGGGCGCAGTTCCCCCGCCAGCTCATCCCCGGCCTGGCCGAGCTCGGCATCGCCGGCGCCCAGTACTCCGGGCACGGCTCCCCCGGCCGGTCCTCGCTGTTCGACGGCATGGTGGCGATGGAGCTCGGCCGCGGCGACCCGTCGGTGGCCACGTTCATGGGCGTCCACGGCGGCCTGGCGATGGGCACGCTGCACCTGTGCGCCTCCGAGGAGCAGAAGGAGCGCTGGCTCCCGGCCATGGCGCGCATGGAGCGGATCGGCGCGTTCGGCCTGACCGAGCCCGAGCACGGCTCCGACGTCGCCCGCGGCATCCAGACCACGGCCCGCCGCGAGGGCGACGAGTGGGTGCTCGACGGGCAGAAGAAGTGGATCGGCAACGGCAGCTTCGCCGACCTGGTCGTCATCTGGGCCCGCGACGTCGAGACCGACCGGGTGCTCGGCTTCGTCGTCGAGACGCCCACGCCGGGGTTCTCCGCCGTCGACCTCGAGGACAAGATCGCGCTGCGCGCGGTGCAGAACGCCCACATCACCCTCGAGGGGGTGCGCGTGCCGGAGGAGAACCGCCTGCAGGACGCGAACTCCTTCCGCGACACCGCGAACGTGCTGCGGGCGACGCGGGTGAGCGTGGCGTGGTCGGCGGTGGGCTGTTCGCGCGGCGCCTACGAGCACGCGCTGCGCTACGCGATGGACCGCGAGCAGTTCGGCCGGCCGATCACCTCGTTCCAGCTGGTGCAGGACCTGCTGTTCCGGATGCTCGGCAACATCACCGCCTCCGCGGCGCTGTGCGCCCGGGCCTCCCAGCTGCAGGACTGCGGGATGCTGCGCGACGAGCACGCCTCGATGGCCAAGGGCTACAGCACCATGCGGATGCGCGAGACCGTCGGCTGGGCCCGCGAGCTGATGGGCGGCAACGGGATCCTGCTGGAGAACCACGTGGGCCGGTTCGTCGCCGACGCCGAGGCGATCTACTCCTACGAGGGCACCCGCGAGGTCAACAGCCTGATCGTCGGGCGGGCGGTGACGGGCCGCAGCGCGATCGCCTGAGCGTCCGTGTGCCGGAGCGCCCCGCCTGTGCTTGGGTGAACCAGGTCACAGGCGTCGATCCCCAGGAGTCCGGGATGACCACCACCGCCGCGCGTCCCTCCCCCGACAGCCCCCGTCCCCGGCCCGCCCCGGCCGCCGCGGACGCCGGCGGCGGGACCTCCGCCGAGGAGGCGGCCTCGGAGGCCGTCACCGGCCTGGACATGGTCCTCGTCGACGCCGCCCGCGGGCCGCTGCGGCGGATGGTCCCGCCGGTCCGCACGCTCGGGGCGCTGGGCGCGGCGCTCGTCCGGAAGCCCGACGCGGTCACCGGCCGGGGCGGCGAGCTGGTCCGCGAGCTCGGGCGGATCGCGGTGGGCCGCTCGGAGGTGGCGCCCTCGCCGAAGGACCGCCGCTTCGCCGACCCGGCGTGGACCGGGAACCCGTTCCTGCGGATCCCGATGCAGGCGCACATCGCCGCCGCGCGGGCGGCCGCGGGCATCGTCGACGACGTCGACCTCGGCTGGCAGGACGACGAGCGGATCCGCTTCGCCCTGACCAACGTCGTCGACGCGCTGGCGCCGAGCAACGTGCCGTTCCTCAACCCGCTGGCGCTCAAGGCGGTCATCGACACCGGCGGGCGCAACGTCGTCACCGGGGCGCGCCGGTTCGTCTCCGACGTGCTGTCCCCGCCACGGGTGCCCTCGATGGTCGAGCCCGACGCGTTCACCGTCGGGGAGGACCTCGCCGTCACGCCGGGCGCGGTGGTGCTGCGCACCGAGGTGTTCGAGCTCATCCAGTACCGGCCGGCGACGGAGACGGTGCGCAGCGTGCCACTGGTCGTCGTCCCGCCGACGATCAACAAGTACTACGTCACCGACCTCGCGCCGGGCCGCAGCATCGTCGAGAACTACGTCGCCGCGGGCCAGCAGGTCTTCATGATCAGCTGGCGCAACCCCGACGAGCGGCACGCCGACTGGGGCCTGGACGCCTACGGGCAGGCCGTCCTCGACGCGATGGACGCCGCCGCGCGCATCACCGGCAGCGAGCGGGTGTCCCTGCAGGGCTTCTGCAGCGGCGGGATCATCCTCGCGATGGTGCTCGCGCACCTGGCCGCGACCGACCGCCTCGGCCGGGTGGCGGCCGCGAGCTTCGCCGTCACCGTCCTGGACTGGGCGAAGGCCGGCACGGTCGGCGCGCTCATGGACCCGGAGGCGGTGAAGGAGGCGACGGAGAAGTCGCGGAAGAAGGGCTACCTCGACGGCGCGATGCTCGCCGAGGTGTTCGCCTGGCTGCGGCCCAACGACCTGGTGTGGAACTACTGGGTCAACAACTACCTGCAGGGCAACCCGCCGCCGGCCTTCGACATCCTCTACTGGAACGCCGACACCACCCGGATGACCGCGGCCCTGCACCGCGACTTCATCGAGGTCGCCGTCGGCAACCGGCTGACGACGCCCGGCGCGACGACGATGCTCGGCACGCCGGTCGACCTGTCCACGGTCGACGTCGACACCTACGTCACCGCCGGGATCGCCGACCACCTCTGCCCCTGGCAGTCCTGCTACCGCACCACCCAGCTGCTCGGCGGGGACAGCCGGTTCGTGCTCTCCACGAGCGGCCACATCGCCTCGCTGGTCAACCCGCCGGGCAACCGCAAGGCGTCGTTCCGGGTGGCCCCCGAGACGCCCGCGGACCCCGAGCGGTGGCTCGCCTCCGCGCAGGAGGAGAAGGGCTCGTGGTGGCCGGACTTCGCCGCCTGGCTGGGCGAGCGGTCCGGCGAGGAGGTGCCGGCGCCGCAGGAGCTCGGCAGCGCCGAGCTGCCGGTGCTCGGGGCCGCGCCGGGGACGTATGTCTTCGACAAGTGAGGTCGTGCGCACGCTGACCGTCGGCGGGCGCACGCTGCGGGTGGCCGAGCGGCGCGGCGACGGGTCCGCGCCGCCGCTGGTGCTCATGAACGGCATCGGGGCGAGCCTGGAGGTGCTGCAGCCCTTCGTCGACGCGCTCGACCCGCGGCGCACCGTCGTCCGCTTCGACGTCCCCGGGGTGGGCGGCTCCCCCGCGCCCGTCGTGCCCTACGTGCTCGCCACGCTGACGCCGGTGGTGTCCGGGCTGCTCCGGCGGCTGGGCCACGACGGACCGGTCGACGTGCTGGGCCTGTCGTGGGGCGGCGGGCTGGCGCAGCACTTCGCCGTCCAGCACCGGCGCCGGTGCCGCCGGCTGGTGCTCGCCGCCACCGGCACCGGGTCGCTCATGGTGCCGGCGTCACCGCGGGTGCTCTCGCACATGCTCACGCCGCGGCGGCACCGCGACCCGGCCTACGCCGAGCGGATCGCCGGGACGATCTACGGCGGCTCGGTGCGCACCGACCCCGCGCGGGCGGCCCGGGCCCTGCACGCCGAGACCCGGCTGGGCCCGCAGCGCGGGTACTACTACCAGCTGGCGGCGAGCGCGGGCTGGAGCAGCCTGCCGTTCCTGTCGCTCATCCGGCAGCCGACCCTGGTGCTCTGCGGCGACGACGACCCGATCATCCCGACGGTCAACGCCCGCATCCTGGCCCGCGGCATCCCCCGGGCCCGGCTGCACCTCTACGCCGGCGGGCACCTGGCGCTGGTCACCGAGGCCGCCGAGCTCGCCCCCGTGGTGGACGCCTTCCTCGACGCCCCGGGGTGAGCACGGTTCAGAGGCCGCAGCTGCCGCCGCCGTCGACGAAGCCCTGGCGGAAGGAGTCGACGAGCTGGAAGCCCGACAGCCCGGAGTCGGGGACGACGGCGGGGTCGGTCGCGTACTGCAGCAGCACGACGGCGGCCTCGTCGACGTCGCCCGGTGAGATCGCCAGCTGTGCCGCGTCGATCTCGCCGAGGTACATCTCCCGCGCGAGCCAGCCGGTGGCGCAGACGGCGCTGGTGACGGCGTCGGTGCCGGTGACCGGCAGGCCGCGCTGCTCGCGCACCGACAGCGCGTAGGGCAGCCCGAGCAGCGTGGTGACGGCGAAGTCGCCGACCTCGTCGTAGGCCGGCTCGAGCAGGCCGGCGGCGTCGTAGCGGACCGATCCGTCCTCCGGGCAGAACTGCAGGTCCAGCTCGGCGCCTCCGCCGCCGCAGACCATGCCCTCCCCGTCGGCCGCGCGGACCTCGGGCTCGTCCAGGGCCCCGCCCAGCGCTCCGGTGCCCGGGAAGCCCGCCGTCAGCGCCTGCTGCCAGAAGGCGTCGAGGACGTCGTCGGTGGTGTCCACGATCTGCTCGTAGGGCAGGTCGCCGCTGCCGTCGGAGGGGTCGGACTCCTGCTCGGTGAACACCCGGGCCTCGTCGAAGGCGGCGCACGCCTGCGGCCCGTCGGCGTAGCCCTCCTGGAACGCCGACAGCTGGTCGAACAGGGAGCCGTGCGCGTCCTCGGCGTCGGGCGAGGTGCCCACGGCGTCGCCAAAGTACAGGTAGCCGAGCAGGTAGGGGTCGAGCTCCTTCGGCTGGACCTCGAAGTGCCGCGACCGCCCCTCGACCACCCAGCGCGTCCACCCGCCGGCGAAGCACTCGGCCTGGGTCTCGGCGACGATCGACGGGTCGTCGAGCCCGGCGTGCGCCTGCACGGCGTGCGCGATCTCGTGCGCCATGACCTCGGCGATCATGAAGGAGCCGTAGTCACCGGCCAGGTCCTCCAGCCAGGCCCGGTCGTACACGACGACGTCGTCGCCCCCGCAGTAGTAGGCGTTCTCCGCGAGCTCGGCGACGTCCTCGGCGAAGCAGTCGCCGCCGGGCAGGTCGTCGGCGTCGGTCTCATCGGGGTCGATCGACCAGAAGCCGCCCTCCACCTCGCCGAACGAACCGCCGTAGACCTGCGGGTACGTCTCCTCCCAGTAGGCGAGGACGTCGGCGATGGCGTTGCGGGCGATGCGGTCGGTCTCGCCGCCGGGCTCGGCCAGCCGCACCGGCACGTCGGCGTCGGTGGCGTCGGTGCGCAGGCCGCCGCCGGGCGGGTACGCGGTGCCGACGACGACGCCGGTGCAGCCGGTGAGCGCGACCACCGCGGCAATCAGCAGCCCGGCGGCGCGCCCGGGACCGGTGCGCCCGGGATGATCACGCACGGGGCACCTCCGCTCGGGCCGGCGGGGCGTCCGGGCCGGCGGCAGGAGGCTCCCCCGGCCGGACGGCCCCGGTCAACCCGCCGCGCGGCGTCCCGGCGGTCCTCAGGCGGGCGTGACGGGGGCCGCGACGGCGGGCGCCCGCCGCAGCAGGGCGCCGGCCTCCTCCGCCGGCAGCGGGCGGTGGAACAGGTAGCCCTGCGCGTGGTCGCAGCCCTGCTCACGGAGCCGCTCCAGCTGCGCCGGCTCCTCGACGCCCTCGGCCACCACGGTCAGCCCGAAGGTGTGCGCCGCGCGGATGACCAGGGCGACCAGCTCGCGCTGACCGGGATCCGGCGACGTGACGAAACTCCGGTCGATCTTCAGGGTGTCCGCCGGCATGTGCCGCAGCTGCCCGATCGAGGTGTAGCCGGTGCCGAAGTCGTCGATCGCGATCGAGGCGCCCAGCGCCCGCAGCTCCGCGAGGTGGGTCATCGCGACCGGGTCGTCGACGAGCAGGGTCTCGGTGACCTCGAGGACGAGCAGGTGCGCCGGCAGTCCCGACGCGGCGAGCGCGTCGGCGACGTCGGCCACGACCCGCCGGTCGGTCAGGTGCCGGCCGGACAGGTTGACCGCGATCGTCGGCTCGGGCTCCCCCGCCGGCACCGGCGACGCGGCCCGCCAGGCGGCGAGCTGCCGGGTGGCCTCGTGCAGCACCCAGCGGTCGACGTCGCAGATCAGCCGGCTGGCCTCGGCCACCGGGATGAACTCGTCCGGCGGCACCATGCGGCCGTCGCGCTCCCAGCGCACCAGCGCCTCGAACCCGTGCAGCCGCTGCCCCGCGACGTCGACCACCGGCTGGTAGTGCAGCCGCATGCCGCCGTCGGTCAGCGCCGCGGTGATCGCCGCCTCGGTCTCGGCCCGGGCGGCCAGCTGGCGGCGCAGCGCGTCGTCGAAGAGCTCCGCCCGCCCGCGGCCGTGCTGCTTGGCGCGGTGGGCGGCGGTGTCGGCCTCGGCGAACAGCACGTCGGCGTCGGCGCCGCCGTCGCGGCTGACCGCGATGCCGATGCTGGCACCGACGCGGACCGGCCCGCCCGGGACGTCGACCGGCTCGCCGACCGCGGCGATCAGCCGCTCGGCGAGGTCCACGAGGTCGCGCTCGGTGCCGGCCGGCTCGACCAGCACGACGAACTCGTCGCCGCCCAGCCGGCAGACGACGTCGCCGGGCCGCACCCGGGCCGTCATGCGCGCCGCGACCTCGCGCAGCACGGTGTCGCCGGCGGCGTGGCCGTGGCCGTCGTTGACCGCCTTGAACCCGTCGAGGTCGACGAACAGCAGCCCGGTCGTCTCGCCCGAGCGGCGGGCGCGGTGCAGCGCGGCCGTGACCAGGGTGAGGGCCTGCGCGCGGTTGGGCAGCTCGGTGAGCGGGTCGTGGGTGGCCCGGTGGGCGAGGGCGAACTGCAGCTCCTCGCTCTGCCGGACCGAGGACACGATCTGCTGGACGGAGGCGTGCACGACCTCGCCGAGCGGGCCCGGCAGCGGCCGGTGCAGCAGGGCGTCGTCGAGGTCGCCGCGGGCCACCGCGTGCGCCTGGTCCTGGATCCGGCGCAGGCCCGCGACGGCGTCCCCGAGCGCGGCGGACACGGTGCGCACCTCGCGCGGCCCGGCCACCTCGACCTCGACCAGCTCGCCCTGGCTGATCTGCGTCGCCTGCCCGGCGAGCAGGCCGAGGGAGCGGGCGACGGTGCGACCCAGCCACCAGGCGCCCAGGCCGGACAGCGCCAGCAGGCCCAGGCCGAGGGCGAGGGTGCTGCGCAGGTCCGCGGCGGCCTCGTCGCGGTCGGCCTCGGCCAGGGACAGCGCACTCGCGACGGCGGTGTCGACCAGCTCGCCGAGCAGCGCGTCCCGGTCGCCGCTGCGGAAGAAGACGTCGGTCGTGCGGGTGATGTCGGAGACCCGCACCTCCGGGCTGTCCGTCGGGGTGAGCAGCCGGTCCATCTCCACCATGAGGTCCGACCGCTGCACCTCCTGCCAGGCGGTGCGCAGCGAGGGCTGGGACAGCTCGTCCATCTGCCGCTTGGCGTCGGTGTAGGCCAGCCAGCCGGTGTCCCAGGCGAGACGGGAGCCGATCAGGGCGTTGTCGGAGGCGAACAGGGACCCGAGGTAGAGCGGCATCTGCCGGCTCGCGTCCTGGGCGAGCTGGGCGACGGTCTGCACGTCCTGCACGGCACGGACCGTCCGGGCGGGCACGCCCTCCGAGACGGCGGCCGAGGCCGCTGCCCGCTCGGCGGTCATCACCTCGTTGGAGACGTCGAGGTAGCCGAGGTAGATGGACTCGAGCCGCTCACCGCCGCTGTCGCTGCGGGCGCGCAGCCAGGCCAGCGCCTCCGTGACCCGCCCGGCGACGTCGGTGCCGATCGCCCCGTCCGGCACCGCCTGCAGCGCCGTGTCGGTGATCCTGCGGCGCGCCTCGATCGCGTCGAGGGCGGTGGTACGGACCCCGCCGAGCAGCCAGGGCTGGACGCCGAGCTGCGCTGCGGCGGCCGGGTCGTCGATGACGGTGAGTGCGAGCGCCGGGAGGATCTCCTGCTCCACGGCCGCCCGGATGGCGTCGAGCTGGGCGACGGCACGGACCGCGTCCTCGGCCCGTGCCGCGCTCTCCACCGCGTCCGTCCGCGCGCCGGCGATGAGCGTCGTCAGGACGCCCACCCCGAGGAGCGGGACGGCGACGAGGGCGGTGAGGTGGCACCAGAGGGCGATGCCACGCCGCCGCACCCGGTCCGTCGTCGTGCTCGTCATGCCGTCGAGTACGGCCGGGATCCGGCCGTTCTCGACCCGCAGGGCCCGGCTACCCCCCCGAGGGGTGGGTCCGGATGGCGGTCACCAGGTGGCAGCCGGCCTCGGCGAACTCCTCGACGACGAAGCCGAACTGCACCAGCAGGGTGCCGAGGGTGCCGTTCATCGTCCGCTGGACGGCGGTGTCCAGGGCCGCGCCGCGCACCTGCTGCAGGCTCATCCGGTCGTGCTGGCGCCAGCTGACCAGGATCCCGCCGTGCAGCGGCTCCGGGGTCAGGCACACCCCGCCCGACGGGGTCTCGCCCGTGTCGGCGCCGGAGCAGTCGTGCAGCGGCAGGCCCGCCTCCACGAGCGCGGCGGTCACCTCCACGACGAGCGTGGTGAGCGCGTCCTCGTCGGTGAGCAGCTCGTCCCAGTCCTCGGGGAGGCGGTCGAGCTGCTCGCCGAGCTCGGCGAGCCAGGCGCGGTCCTGCGCCGAGGGCCGGCGCGAGACGGTGCCGTCGGGCCGCAGCACGCCGTGGACGGTGCGGGCGTCGGCGTCGAGGCCGTTGGCCACCGCCGCCCAGTCGGCCTCGACGCGGTCGGCGAAGGGGCCGGCCAGCGCGGCCGGGGCGGACCGGTCGCCGTCGACGTCGACCAGCCACCAGGCGGTCGGCGCGCCGGGGTCGGCGAGCCGGCGGCCGGCCGGGTGGGTGGCCAGCCCGACGGCGGTGCGCGCCTGCGGGGCCACCTCCACCGCACCGGCGCCGGGCAGCGGGGCGTCGACGCGGGCGCGCAGGCCCTCGCCGCCGGAGCCGCCGGGGCCGCCGGTCTCGCCGAGGGCGGGGTCGGCCGGGGCGGCGGGGCCGGCCGCGTCGCCGCCGGCCGGGGCCGGGACGTCGGCGGGGCGCTGCTGCCCGGCGCGCGCGAGGTTGCGCTCGAACTCGTACTGGGCGGTCGAGGCACGGCCGAGGGCGACGACCAGGCCGGCCAGCCCGAGGAAGCCCAGGACCGCGACCAGCGGCCAGAGGAGGACCGGGTCGTTCACCACGCGCACCAGGAACGCTGCGGGCCGGCACCCCACGCGGCGGCGCGGCGGACCCAGCTCCGGACGAGGGCGACGGCGTCCACCGGCGCGCGGCCGGCGGGCTCGTCGGCGGGCACGTCGCCCGTCTCGTCGGCGGGCTCGCCGGCCGTCTCGTCGGAGAGGTCGGCCGGCGTCTCGAGGCCGAGCAGGCCGACGAGGTCGGCGATGCTCAGCCCGTCGTCGGCCGCGGCCGGGGAGAGCAGGGACCGGCGGGGGGCCGGCGGGGCGGGCGCGCTCACGGTGGGGTTCCTCCCGGACTGACGTCCCGGCCGGGGAAGGTGCCGGGGACGGGACGAGCATCGGGCCCGGAGCGCCCCGTGGGCCCCCGTCCGGCACGCCCCCGGCGCCGCCGTCACGTGATCGTTGTGTCCGTGCTGGTCAGGGGCGGGTCACCCGCCGCTGCGGCCGACGTCATGTCGACTCGCCGTGCGCTCCCCCGCGTGGGAGCGCCCGCCAGGCCGCCGGTCACCCCGGACGGGGCCGGGACGCGCGGCGTGTCGGCCGGATCAGCCGAACGTCGTCGTCTTGTACGGGGCGCCGGAGCGGTCGTACGTCGTCCACTCGCCGGTCTGCCGGCCGGCGTCGAAGGTGCCCGACCGCAGGAGCGTCCCGTCGAGCCGGAACCACTCCCAGTACCCGTGCGGCTGCCCGCCGGCGACGGGGCCGCGGGCGCGCAGCGACCCGTCGCGGTGGCGCTCCTCGTGGAGCCCCTCGTCGGGGAAGGCTGCCTGCGGCACGTGCGGCAGCCTGCCACGGGGCACCGACCGTCCCCGGGAACGCCACAGGGACGCCGTCGAGGTCGACGGCGTCCCTGTGAGAAGTGGAGCGGGGTGGGGTCCTTCAGTCGGCGTAGCGGACGACGTGGCCGCCGGCCTCCTCGCCGAGCGGGGTGACGTCGAGGCCGCGCAGCCAGAGGACGTCGGCCAGCGCGCGGTTCATGACCGCCTGGACGGAGATGTCGGCGACCAGGCCGTGCACCTGCTCGACGCTCATCCGGTCGTGCTGCCGCCAGCCGACGACGACGCCGTCGAGGGCGGGCTCGGCGCTCAGGCAGGCGCCGCCCAGCGCGCCGCCGGCGCCGGAGGCGTCCCACAGCGGGAGGCCGGCCTCGGTGAGCGCCGCGGCGACCTCGACGACGAGGGTGGCCAGCGGGTCCTCCTCGCCGAGCGCGGCGTCCCAGTCGTCGGGCAGCCGGTCGAGCTGGTCACCGAGGTGGGCCAGCCACGCGAGCTCCTGCGGCGACGGGCGGCGGTGCAGCCCGCCGTCGGGCCGGCGCAGGCCGTAGACCGGGCGCAGGCTGCTGCCCTCGTCCACCGCGTGCCCGGCCGCCGCCCAGGCCGCGCCGGAGCGGTCGGGGAAGGGCCCGTCCACCAGCCGGCCGGGCCCGAGCCCGTCCTCGCTCACCAACCACCAGCCCAGGCGTGCCTCGCCGTCGAGCCGGACCTCACTGCTGCGCAGAACCACCGTGTCCACCGTTCGTCCCGTCCATGGGGCCGTCGAGGGGAAGTGCGACGGCACCCGCACCGCCGTGGGGAGGCGGAGCGGATGGCAGAAAGGTAGGGCGGCGCGACGCCCGCCACACGCCGTTGCACCCCTCCGGGACGCGGCGTTCCCGGATCGTTGCGAAGCCGCCTAGCACAGCCGGTGACCCGCCTCCCCAACCGCCCACATGTCGACCGTTCCGCGCTCCCCCGGGCGTGGGGAGTTGCCGAACCCGGCCGGTCACCCCGTTTCGGCTGGAGTCCCCCCGGCGCGTCCCGCGGGACGGGTGGACGGCGCCCCGGCGGCTGCGCAGGATGGGGTACCCGGCCGTACCGGTCGCCGGGCGCGAGGGAGGCGACGGGGATGACGGCGGGCTCTGCGGCGGGGACGACGGCACGCAGCGCGGTCCGGTGGGCGGCGACGCACGGGGTGATGCGGCTGGCGATCCGGGCCCGCGCCCGGGCCGGCAACCCCGACGCCGAGGTGCTGCGCGACCCGGCCGTCCGGGAGGACCCGTTCGCGCACTACGAGCGACTGCGGACCGCCGCGCCACTGGTCGGCGGGGCGTTCTCGAAGGTGAGCGTCCACCACCACGTCTGCACCGAGGTGCTGCGCAGCGCCGACTTCGGGCAGATCGGCGGCTCCCGCACCGAGGGCCTGCCGCCGGTCCTCCGCACCGCGCTGCGCCTGGCCGGGCCGCGGGCGAGCGTCGGCCCGATCGACCCGCCGTCGATGCTCGCCGTCGACCCGCCCGAGCACACCCGCTACCGGCGGCTGGTCACCCGGGCGTTCAGCGCGCGGGCCGTCGCGCGGCTGCGCGAGCGCACCCGCGCCATCGCCGAGGAGCTGCTCGACGACCTCGAGCGCGACGCCGCCGCGTCGGGCGGGCGCACCGACCTCGTGGCGCGCTACGCCAGCCTGCTGCCGGTCACCGTCATCTCCGAGGTGCTCGGCGTCCCGGTCGCCATGCGGGAGCAGTTCCTCGCCTGGGGCGACGCCGCGAGCCCGAGCCTCGACATGGGGCTGGACTGGCGCACCCACCGCAGCGTCGAGCGCAGCCTCGGCGAGCTCGACACCTGGTTCCGCGGGCACCTGCGGGAGCTGCGCCGCTCCCCCGGCGACGACCTGCTGTCGGCCCTGGTGACCACCGCCGACGACGACGGCAGCGGGCTGACCGAGCAGGAGCTGCTGGCCACCGCCCTGCTGGTGTTCGGCGCCGGCTTCGAGACGACGGTCAACCTCATCGGCAACGGCGCGGACCGGCTGTTCGCCTCCCCGGACCAGCGGCGGCTGCTGGCGGAGGACCCCGCGCTGTGGCCCAACGCCGTCGACGAGGTGCTGCGCGTGGAGTCGCCCGTGCAGCGCACCGGCCGGCGGGCGCTGCGCGACACCACCGTCGCCGGCGTGCCGGTGCGGGCGGGCGACCTGGTGATCCTCGTGCTCGCCGCGGCGAACCGGGACCCGCGCGTCTTCGACGACCCGCACGCCTTCGACGTCACCCGCGCCAACGCCCGCGAGCACGTCGCCTTCTCCAGCGGCATCCACTACTGCCTGGGCGCCGCGCTCGCGCGGATGGAGGGCGAGGTGGCGCTGCAGGCCCTGTTCGAGCGGTTCCCCGACCTCGCCCCGGCCGGGCCCGCCCGCCGGCGCCGCACGATCATCCTGCGCGGGCACGACACGCTGCCGGTGCTGCTCGGCCCGGCGGCCGACCGGCGCACCGTCCCCGCCTGACCCTCCCCTGCGCCAGGATCACCGCCATGAGCGATGCGACGCCGCAGGTGGTGGACGTGCCGGAGGCCGGCCGCTTCGAGGTGCGGGTGGACGGCGCCGTGGCCGGCTTCGCCGAGTACCGGCGGACGGCGTCGTCGCTGGCCTTCACCCACACCGTCGTCGACCCGGCCTTCGAGGGCCGCGGGCTGGGGTCGGTGCTGGCCCGGGGTGCCCTCGACGCCGCGCGCGCCGAGGGCGTGCCGGTGCTGCCGTTCTGCCCCTTCATCCGCAGCTGGATCGAGCGGCACCCCGACTACGTCGCGCTGGTCCCGGCCGCCCGGCGCGCGCAGTTCTCGCTGCCGGAGGGCTGAGGCGCTCAGGGGGCCGCCTCCACGTGCGCGTAGGCGCCGGCCGCGAGGTCCTCGAGCAGGCCCGGGCCGGCCGGCGCCCAGCCCAGCAGCTCGCGGGTGAGCGCGGACGACGCGGGCGAGTCCGCGGCGAGGAACGGCCCGAGCCAGCCGAAGTGGTCCGGCTCGACCGGCCGCACCGGCAGGCCCATCCGGCGCCCCACCACCTCGGCGACCTCCCGGACCGGCACGCCCTCCTCGGCGACGCCGTGCAGGAGCGAGCCGGCCGGCGCACCCTCCAGTGCGAGGCGGTACAGCCGGGCGGCGTCGGAGCGGTGCACCGCCGGCCAGCGGCCGCCCTCGACCCAGCCGGAGACCCCGGTGTCGCGCGCCGTGGCGACCAGGGTGGCGAGGAAGCCGGGGTCGCCGGCCCCGTGCACGGAGGGCGCCAGGCGGACGACCGAGGACCGCACGCCCTTCTCCGCCGCGTCGAGCACCGCGCGCGTGGCGGGCGCGCGGGCGGCGCCGACGCCGTCGGGGTCGAGGTCGCGCTCGGTCGCCGTGCGGCCGGCGGCGATGCCGAGCACGCCGGCGGTGCCGACGAACGGGCGGCCGGTGCCCTCGAGCGCGCCGGTCAGCGCGGCGACCGCGCGTTGGTCGGTGCCGACCGAGGCGTCGTAGTCGGAGAAGTCGTGGACGAAGGCGAGGTGGACGACGCCGTCGACGGACGCCGCCGCGGCGGCCAGCCCGGCCGGGTCGGTGAGGTCGCCGCGCATCGCTTCGGCGCCGGCGGCCCGCAGCGCGTCGGCGCCGGCGTCGGAGCGGGTCAGCCCGACCACCTCGTGGCCGGCGACGAGCAGCTCGGGGACGAGGGCGGAGCCGATCCAGCCGGTGGCTCCGGTGACGAGGACGCGCACGGTGACCTCCTCAGGTCACGAGGGCCGACCTGATGTCAGCCGCTGCCATCACCATAGGCTCGCATGTCAGTCGCTGTCATCACTACTCTCGTCCCCGTGGTGAGGTGGCAGCCGGACGCGCGCGGGCGGCTCGAGCGCGCCGCCCTCGAGCTCTACGCCGAGCGCGGTTTCGATGCCACGACCGTCGCCGGGATCGCGGAGCGGGCAGGCCTGACGGAGCGCACGTTCTTCCGCCACTTCGCCGACAAGCGCGAGGTGCTCTTCGGCGGGTCGCCGGTGCTCCAGGAGCGGCTGGTGGCCGGACTGGCCGCCGCGCCCCCGTCGGCCGGACCGCTGGCCGCGGTGGGCACGGCGCTGGCCACCATCCCCGAGACGCTCCCCGAGGAACGGCGCGCGGGCGCGGCGCAGCGCCAGGCGGTCATCGACGCCACGCCCGAGCTGCGCGAGCGGGAGCTCGCCAAGTTCGCCGCGCTCACCGCCGCGATGGCGCAGGGCCTGCGCGAGCGCGGCGTCGGTGAGCCGACCGCCAGCCTGGCCGCGGAGGCGGGCGCCGCCGTCTTCCGGGTCGCCTTCGGCCGCTGGATCGGCGGGGACGCCCGCGACCTCGGCACCCTGCTGGCGGCCTCGCTGGCCGAGCTGCGGGGCGTCGCGGCCGACGGCTGAGCGCTCAGGCGGGCACGCCGGCCGCCGTCCGGCGCACCGGCGCCGGGTCGGGGAAGGAGCGGTCGCCGAAGAGCACGCGCCGGGCGGCGGCCCGGCCGGGCGGGGTGCGCAGCAGCGCGACGCCGGCCCCGGCGACGGCGGGCGTGCGCACCGCGGCGAGGCCGCGCCGCAGGAGCAGCCGGCCGCGGAACGACGCGCGCAGCGTGGCGCCGTCATAGGCGGCGAGCGCGTCGCGTCGGCCGGTGCGCAGCGCGTAGTCGAGGACCTCGGCGGCGTGCGCCGACAGCCGCAGGCAGGGATCGAGGCCGCCGGCGGTCAGCGGGGAGACCGCGCCGGCGGCGTCGCCGACGAGCAGCCCCTCCGGGCAGCCGATCCGGCGCAGCAGGCCGCCGACCGGGATGGGGCCGCCGCGCCGCTCGACCGCCTCCGGCCGCGGGCCGGGCAGCCCGGGCGCGGTCGCGGCGAACCGGTCGAGCGCGGCGCGCAGCCCGGACGGGAAGCGGTGCGCGTACCCGGCGACCCCGACGTGCGCGTGCCGGCCGTCGTCGACCACCCAGGCGAGGTAGCCCGGCGCCAGCGTCGGGTCGAGCACGCAGTGGAAGGTCGGCGTCCGGCCGGTGTCCGGGACGGCGTACACCTCCTCCGCGCCGGTGAGCAGCTCGGTGTTGCGGTCCAGGCCGAGGTCGCGGGCCACCCGGGAGCGGGCGCCGTCGGCGCCGACCAGGAACCGCGTCCGCACCCGCAGCGGGCCGCCGGGGCCGGTGAGGACGACGGCGCCGTCGTCGGCGCGGCCCTCGTAGCGGGTGCCGAGCGCCAGCCGCACGCCGGCCGCCACGGCGGCGCGCGCGCCCGCCTCGTACAGCGGGCCCATGTCGCCGACGCGGTACTCGTCGCGGTCGCTGTCGAGCACCACCGGGCTGCGCAGACCCGGCGGGTACAGGGCGACGCGGCGGATGGGCGGGCCGAGGTGCTCGGGCGGCAGGTCGAAGTCGTCGAGGGTCCGGCGCACGAAGATCCCGGTGGTGCGGACCGCCCCGGTCAGCCGCGGCCGCCGGTCGGCCAGCAGCACGTCGTGCCCGCCCCGGGCGAGCAGCGTGGCCGCGTGCAGCCCGGCGAGGCCCGCCCCCACCACGACGACGTCGGCGCCGTCGTGCCCCTTCCCGCCGGCGCTCACCGGCGGGCCTCCTGCACGGCGGCCGGCGCGTCCTGCTCGTCGGGCACCCACTCCAGCAGGTCGCCGGGCTGGCAGCCGAGCACCCGGCACATGGCCTCGAGCGTGCTGAACCGCACCGCCTTGGCCCGGCCGTTCTTGAGGACCGCGACGTTGGCCGGGGTGAGCCCGACGCGCTCGGCGAACTCCCCCACGCTCATCTTGCGGCGGGCGAGCTCCACGTCGATCCGGACGACGATCGCCATCAGATGACCGCCTCGAGGTCGTCGTGCAGGGTCGTGGCGTGGCGCAGCAGCGCCCGCAGGACGACGACGAGCAGCCCGACCGCCGCGCCGACCACCGCGAGCCCGAGCAGCGCGGCGGGCAGCCCCGGCGGCGCGCCGGCCGCGGCCGCGTACGCGGTGGCGGCCAGCAGCAGCACCTCCGCGGCGGCGACCAGCCGCACGACGGCGTCGACCCAGGGCCGGGACGCCGCGCTGAACACCCGGTCGCCGGCCACCAGCGCCAGCAGCCGCCAGGTGCAGACGACGACGGCCTCGGCGCAGGCGAGCACCAGTACGCCGGCGGCCAGCAGCGGGCCGCGCAGCCCGTCGTCGGGCAGCTGCCCCACCGCCCAGGGGAGGCCCGCCACCTGGGCGGCGAGGAGGGTGACGAGCACCAGGACGAGCAGGACGCGCAGCGGGCGCACCACGCGGGGTAGCGGAAGCATGCATCGACCGTCGTGCACTGGCTATCGAATGTCAATCGGTACACGCCGTCGGTCGATGGTCCGTCGCAGTCAGGGGTGTCCCCGCGGGGGCTCCGGTGGCACCATCCGCCCGTGACCAGGCCGCCGGACGACCGCGAGCACCTGCGCGACCTCGCGCGGCTGCGCCGGGTCCGCGACCGGATCGACCGGGAGTACGCCCAGCCGCTCGACGTCGAGGCGCTGGCCCGGGGCGTGCACGTGTCGGCCGGCCACCTGAGCCGCGCGTTCCGGCGGGCCTACGGCGAGTCGCCGTACTCGTACCTGATGACGCGGCGCATCGAGCGCGCGATGGCCCTGCTGCGCCGCGGCGACCTCACCGTCACCGAGGTCTGCTTCGCCGTCGGCTGCTCGTCCCTCGGCACCTTCAGCACCCGGTTCACCGAGCTCGTCGGCGTGCCGCCGAGCACCTACCGGCGGGAGGCGGCGCGCGCGGCGGACATGCCGTCGTGCGTGGTCAGGGCGGCGACGCGACCGGTCAGGAATCGAGAAGCACCGGCGGGGGCGCCGTCCCTAGCGTGACCGACATGACCTCCACCGCCACCGACCTCACCATCCACCACGCCTTCCTCCCCCACGACGACCCCGAGGCCTCGCTCGCCTTCTACCGGGACGCGCTCGGCCTCGAGGTGCGCAACGACGTCGGCTACGCCGGCATGCGCTGGATCACCGTCGGTCCCGCCGACGGGGCCGCCACCTCGCTGGTCCTGCACCCGCCGGCCGCCGACCCGGGCGTCACCGACGAGGAGCGCCGGGTGATCGCCGAGATGATGGCCAAGGGCACCTACGCCTCGCTGGTCCTCGCGACGAAGGACCTCGACGGCACGTTCGACCGGATCCAGGCCACCGGCGCCGAGGTGGTGCAGGAGCCCACCGAGCAGCCCTACGGCGTCCGCGACTGCGCCTTCCGCGACCCCGCCGGGAACATGGTCCGCATCCAGGCCGTCACCTGAGCCGTCACCTGCGCGCCTGAGCCGTCGCCCGAGCGCCCGCGGGTCAGCCGGACGGGGCGGAGGGCTCCCGTCCCGTCGTCCCCGTCCGGTAGACAGCGGCTGCGACCCCGCGACCTCGGATGGAGACCCGATGAGCACGGCCACGCCCGACGCCCGCCCGAGCTCTCCGCACGCGGCGGACAGCCACGACCTCATCCGGGTGCACGGAGCCCGGGAGAACAACCTCAAGGACGTCAGCGTCGAGCTGCCCAAGCGCCGGCTCACGGTCTTCACCGGCGTCTCCGGGTCGGGGAAGAGCTCGCTGGTGTTCGGCACGATCGCCGCGGAGTCGCAGCGGCTGATCAACGAGACCTACAGCGCCTTCGTGCAGGGCTTCATGCCCACGCTGGGCCGCCCCGACGTCGACGTCCTCGACGGCCTGACGACGGCGATCATCGTCGACCAGGAGCGGATGGGCGCCAACCCGCGCTCCACGGTGGGCACCGCCACCGACGCCAACGCGATGCTGCGCATCCTGTTCAGCCGGCTCGGGCAGCCGCACGTCGGTGGGCCGCAGGCGTTCTCCTTCAACGTCGCCTCGATCAGCGGCGCCGGCGCGGTCGCGTTCGAGAAGGGCGGGCGCGAGGTCAAGGAGCGCCGCGAGTTCAGCATCACCGGCGGCATGTGCCCGCGCTGCGAGGGCATGGGCCGGGTCAACGACATCGACCTGACCGCGATCTACGACGCGGAGAAGTCGCTGCAGGACGGCGCCCTCAAGGTGCCCGGCTACAGCATGGACGGCTGGTACGGGCGCATCTTCGCCGGCGCCGGGCTGCCCATGGACGTGCCGGTCGGGGAGTTCACCGACGAGCAGCTGCACACGCTGCTGCACGGCGAGCCGACGAAGATCAAGGTCGAGGGCGTCAACCTCACCTACGAGGGCGTCATCCCGAAGATCCAGAAGTCGATGCTGTCCAAGGACGTCGAGGCGATGCAGCCGCACGTGCGCGCCTTCGTCGAGCGGGCGGTCACCTTCACCGCCTGCCCCGAGTGCGGCGGCACCCGGCTGAGCGAGGCCGCCCGGTCGTCGAAGATCCGCGGGCTGTCCATCGCCGACGTCTGCGCGATGCAGATCAGCGACCTCGCCGCCTGGGTGGGCGAGCTCGACGAGCCGTCGGTCGCGCCGCTGCTGGCCTCGCTGCGGCACACCCTCGACTCCTTCGTCGAGATCGGGCTGGGCTACCTCTCCCTCGACCGGCCGTCGGGGACGCTGTCCGGCGGCGAGGCGCAGCGCACCAAGATGATCCGTCACCTCGGCTCCTCGCTGACCGACGTCACCTACGTCTTCGACGAGCCCACGATCGGCCTGCACCCGCACGACATCGCCCGGATGAACGAGCTGCTGCTGCAGCTGCGCGACAAGGGCAACACCGTGCTCGTCGTCGAGCACAAGCCCGAGGCCATCGCGATCGCCGACCACGTCGTCGACCTCGGCCCGCGCGCCGGCACCGCGGGCGGCGAGGTCGTCTACGAGGGCACCGTCGAGGGCCTGCGGGCCAGCGGCACCCTCACCGGCCGCCACCTCGACGACCGCGCCGCGCTCAAGCCCGCGGTGCGCACGCCCACGGGTGCGCTCGCCGTCCGCGGCGCGGCCACCCACAACCTGCAGGGCGTCGACGTCGACGTGCCGCTCGGGGTGCTCGTCGTCGTCACCGGGGTCGCGGGGTCGGGCAAGAGCTCGCTCGTCCACGGCTCGGTGTCCGGGCGCGAGGGCGTGATCACCGTCGACCAGGGCGCCATCCGGGGCTCGCGGCGCAGCAACCCGGCCACCTACACCGGCCTGCTCGACCCGATCCGCAAGGCGTTCGCCAAGGCCAACGGCGTGAAGCCCGCGCTGTTCAGCCCCAACTCCGCCGGGGCCTGCCCCACCTGCAACGGCGCGGGCGTCGTCTACACCGACCTGGCGATGATGGCCGGCGTCGCCAGCCCCTGCGAGGTGTGCGAGGGCCGCCGGTTCATGGACGAGGTGCTCGAGTACAAGTTGGGCGGGCGCGACATCAGCGAGGTCCTCACGATGTCGGTCGCCGAGGCGCTGGAGTACTTCGGCGCCGGGGAGGCGCGGACGCCGGCGGCGCACGCGCTGCTCACCCACCTGTCCGACGTGGGCCTGGGCTACCTCACCCTCGGGCAGCCGCTCACGACGCTGTCCGGCGGCGAGCGGCAGCGGCTCAAGCTGGCCACCCACATGGCCGGCAAGGGCGAGGTCTACGTGCTCGACGAGCCCACCACCGGCCTGCACCTGGCCGACGTCGAGCAGCTGCTCGGCCTGCTCGACCGGCTGGTCGACTCCGGCCGCTCGGTCATCGTCATCGAGCACCACCAGGCGGTCATGGCGCACGCCGACTGGGTCATCGACCTCGGTCCCGGCGCGGGCCACGACGGCGGCCGGGTCGTCTTCGAGGGCACCCCGGCCGACCTGGTCGCCGCCCGCTCCACCCTCACCGGGCAGCACCTGGCCGCCTACGTCGGCGCCTGACGCCGTGCCCCGGCGGGCGGTCCGCGACGAGACCGGCCGGTACGCCGTCCTGTACCCGCTGGTCGCGGAGGCGGCGCGGCGGGCCGGCGCGGACGCCGTCGGGCTGGTCGACGTCGGCCGCCCGGCCGCGCTGAACACCGCCGTCGACCGGGTGGGCGTCCGCTACGACGACGGCCCGGTGCTCGGCGACCCGGCCTCGCCGGTGCAGGTGCGCGCCGGGACCGTCGGCGGCCGGCCGGTGCCCGCGACGGCGCTCCCGCCGGTCGTCGCCCGGGTCGGCGTCGACCGGGCGCCGCTCGACGTGACCGATCCGGACGACGCGCGGTGGCTGCTGGCGTCCGTGCCGGCGGACGACGAGGAGCGGACCGCGCTGCTGGCGGCGGAGGTCGCACTGGCGGCCGCCGCCCCGCCGCGGCTCGTGCGCGGCGACCCGGTGAACGTGCTGCCGGAGGCGCTGGCGCGGGTGCCTGCGGGCGCACTCCCCGTGGTGACGACGACGTGGGCGCTGTCCCGGCTGGCGCCCGCGCGCCGCGCCGCGTTCCTGAGACGCCTCGAGGAGGCCGCGGCCGGGCGAGCGCTGGCGTGGGTGTCGGCGGAGGGCGTGGGGGTGGCGCCGTCGGTGCCGACGCTCGGCGACCGCCCCGCCTCCGGGCACAGCATCCTGGCCGTGGCGGTGTCCGACGGCGGGCGACTGCGCGTCGAGACGGTGGGTCGGTGCTGGTCACGGGGCCGTCTGGTGGCGTGGCTCCCGGACGCCCCGTGATCACCGCGCGGTTAGGGCAGGCTAACCTGCCCGGGTGTCTCCGCGTCCGGGTCTCTCGCGCCCGTCCCGTCTCGTCGTCCCCCTCGCCGTCCTGGCCCTCACCGGCGGCCTGACGGCCTGCGGCTCGGAGGACGAGCCCGCCGCCGACGCCGGCTCGTCGTCCTCGTCGTCGTCCTCGGGCGCCTTCCCCGTGTCGATCGAGAACAAGTTCGGCACCACGGAGATCCCCGAGGAGCCGCAGCGGGTGGTCACCGTCGGCTTCAACGACCAGGACTTCGTGCTGGCGCTGGGCGTCACGCCGGTCGGTGAGCGCGAGCTGCTCGGCGACTACGACGCCACGACCCGCCCGTGGGCGGAGGAGCAGCTCCCCGACGAGGAGATCCCGACCGTGGGCGGCGAGGAGATCGACGTCGAGGCCGTCGCGGCACTCGAGCCCGACCTGATCGTCGGCGTGTACTCGTTCATGGACGAGGCCGTGTACGAGCAGCTGTCGGGCATCGCGCCGACGCTCGCCCAGACCGACGAGTACGCCGACGGCGCCACCCCCTGGCAGGAGCAGACGCTGCTCATCGGCCAGGCGCTCGGCCGCGAGGACGAGGCCCAGGCGCTCGTCGACGACGTCGAGGGCCGGTTCGAGACCGCGGTCGAGGAGAACCCCGACTTCGCCGGCACGTCGATCGCCGTCGACCTGACCGGCGTCGGCTCGGGCCACTACCTGCTGGGCTCCGACGACCTGCGCACCCAGTTCTTCACCGACCTGGGCTTCACCGTCCCCGAGACCAGCACCGACGTCAGCCAGGAGCGGCTCGACCTGCTCGACGCCGACGTGCTCGCGGTGAACGGCTACGACCAGGCCGCCGCCGACGCCGACACGCTGTTCTCCGCGCTCGACGTCGTCACCTCGGGCCGCACGGTCCTGCTGGGCGCCTACTCCGGCGACGTCTCCGCGGCGCTCGGGTTCGGCAGCCCGCTGTCGCTCCCCTACCTGGTCGACGAGGTCGTCCCGGCCCTGGCCGCCGCGGCCGACGGCGACCCGGCCACCGAGGTCCCCGTCCTCGGCTGACGCCCGACTTCCGACGCGCCCCCGGCCTGCCGGCCGGGGGCGCGTCCTGCGTCCGGGGATGCGGCGCCCGCGGCCCGACTGGCTACCGTCCGGCTGTGGAGCAGCGGGAGCCGTCCTCGCGCACGCCGCTCTCTGGCCACCCGGAGGCGGGGAGTTCGTCCTGCGCACCCCCGACGGAGAGATCCTGGCCAAGGGCCGCCGGATGACCCGCCGGGACGCCCGGAGCTGGCTCAAGCGGGAGGACGTGTTGCTGGGGCGCTGGCCCTGCGGCCCGGCGGTCGAGTGGATCGCCGCTGAGGGGGACCGGTTGCGCTTCGCCGCCAAGGTCCGGCAGGGCGAGGGCAGCGACTGCAACCCCGCGGGGGACGTGCTGCTCCACCGTTTGCACAGCGGCCGCACAGCCGTCGTCCTCGAGGAGTCCTGGTGATCCTCCGGCTCGCCCGAGGACACCACGGGACGGACGGACTGTCGACGAGCCAAGCGCCCCGACGGGACGAGGAAGCCGTCACTCGGGCGGCCGATGCCGTCGGCGGTCCGCCAGCCTGGTGAGCAGCTGGTACTCGGCCACGATGACCCCACCGCGGCCTTTTGACCCCACCGTGACCAGGCCGACCAGCCGGCTCGGACGCTCGCCGCCAGGGTCGGCGCCCCGGTGAGTCGACCGGTGAGTTGCCCGAGCGGCAGGCTGCGACTTGCGTGCTCCTCGAAGCGGTGGGATCTGCCTCACGACAGTCGGACGTCGGACGACGACGCGTACGTCAGAGCCGACGGTGATCGAGCCGCCTGACGAGCACGTGATGGACGAGCCCAGGTGGTGATCGCGCGCAGGACCCAGTGGTGGCGGATCACCTCGCAGGCGTGAGCCGCTCCGCTGTGGTGAAGCCAGTTCGCGGCATCGCCGTCCACACGGGATCGCGGCGGGCGAGCGCGGCCACCAGCCCGCGGAACCGGTACCAGGAGTGGACCTGCCGGTAGCCGACGTTCTCCAGGGCGCCGGCGAGCAGCAGCGCGCGCAGGTCCCGGCCGCTCCCGTAGCGGTGGAAGGTGAACTCCTCGACGGCGACGACGGCGGTGCTCACCAACACGCCCAGCGCCAGCGCGACGCCGACCATGAGCGCGGCGGTGCCCGGGTCGAGGATCCCGAGGACGGCGGCGACGGCCACCGATGCCAGCCCGACCAGCTCCACCACCGGCCCGAGCAGCTCGAAGACCAGGAAGAACGGCAGCGCCAGCAGCCCCACGGTGCCGAAGCGAGGGTTGCCGACCATCCGGCGGTGCTTCCACAGCAGCTGGGCCAGGCCGTGCGACCAGCGCTGCCGCTGCCGGCCCAGCACCGCCCACGTCTCGGGCACCTCCGTCCAACAGACGGTCTCGGGCACGAAGACCATGCGGCACGGCCGGCCGGCCCGCTGCAGGTGCTCGCGCAGGCTGACGACGAGCTCGGCGTCCTCGGCCAAGGACCGGGCGTCGAGACCGCCGACATCGATGACGGCGTCACGGCGGAAGAGCCCGAACGCGCCGGAGATGATCAGCAGCGCGTCGGCGTCGGCCCAGGTGGTGCGACCCAGGAGGAACGATCGCAGGTATTCGACGGCCTGGATGCGCACCAGCCAGCGGCGCGACAGGCGCGGCTCGATCACCGCGCCGCGGTCGGTGACCGCGGCATTCGCAGTACGGATCACCCCGCCGGTGCCGACCACGTTCGCCGGGTCCTCGATGAAGGGCCGGGCGACCTTGAGCAGGGCGTCGGGCTCGAGCAGCGAGTCGGCGTCGACCATGCACACCAGCGGGTGACGAGCCAGGTTGAGCGCGGCGTTGAGCGCGTCGGACCGGCGCTTGACACTCGTCTTGCGAACGACGGTCAGCGGGTCGCCGGTGGTGGCCCGGTGCACCGAGAGGATCTCGCCCTCGACCGGGGTGTCCGCGCACCACCGCGGTGTCACCGGCACCAGGCCGTAGCGCTCGGCCACCAGGTCGAAGGTGCGGTCGGTGGAGCCGTCGTCGACGAGCACCACCTCCACGAGCGGATACCGCTGGGCCAGGACGGCGGCGAGGGTGTCGAGGACACCGGCTTCCTCGTCGTGTGCCGGGACCAGAACCGAGATGCCTGGGGTCAGCGGGCTGGCGAGGACGCGGTCGAGGCCCTCGGCGCCGGCCCAGCGCAAGGTGGTGGCCACCCGGCGACCGCCCACGAGGACGAGCAGCAGCATCGACGCGTCGAGGACGAGCACGTAGCCCAGCACGGTCCAGTTCAGTGCGGTGACGACGTCGGTGAGGAACGCGCGCATCACGCCGCCGTCCGGGCGCGGTACTCGCGCGGGCGGGCCCGGTTCGACAGCGCCGCGCGGGCGGCGCGCCCGACCGGCCCGCCGTGCCGGGCGTACGCGGACAGCCGGGTTCGGCCCTCCTCCCCGGCGGCGGCCAGGGCGTCGGCACAGACGGAGCGCGCGACGGGGTCGTCGGTCACGCCGGCGACCAGCGCGGCGAGCGCGGCGTCATCCCCGATGCGGCCGAGCGCCTCGGCGGCGGAGGCCCGCAGCGTCGGGTCGCCGGCCTCCGCCAGCACCGCGGCCAACGCCGGGGTGGCCGACGGCGAGCCGAGGCGGCCGAGTGCAGTGACGGCGCCGCGTCGCACCGCCACCGGCCGGGTCCGGTCGGTGGCGGGCCCGAGCAGCAGGTCGAGGGCCTGCAGGTCGCCGTGCAGCCCGAGCAGGTCGGCGGCCAGCGCCTGGGCGGCCGGTGCGGCCGAACCGGCTGCGGCCTCGCGCAGGGCGGGCAGGACAGGCGTGCCGAGGTCCAGGAGCGCCATGCCGACGACGCCGGCGGGCACCGCCCGCGACCGCGACAGCGTGCGCAGCAGGGGGCCGGCCGCGGCCGGGTCACCGGCCTTGCCGAGGGCGCGGGCGGCGGCGCACCGGACGGCGGGCGCTCGGTCGGCGAGCAGGCGGACGAGCGCCGGGGTGTGCTCGGGGTCGGCGGCGTTGCCGAGCAGCGCCGCGGCGCGGCCCCGTCGCCACGCGGCGCGGGCGGAGAGGTCTGCAGCCGCGCGCGTCACCACGCCGCGACGCGCCAGCAGCCGCGCCAGCGCGGCGCGGTCGGCACCGCGGAGCTGAGGGAGCAGGTCGAGCACGAGGTCGTCGAGCGGCGCAGGCGCTCGGTCGAGCTCCGCGGCGGCGCCCTCCTCGTCGTCCTCCTCCAGAGCGGCGTGCACCAGCGGGGTGAGCTCGGCGCGCCGGGCGGCGTCGCGGGCGGCGCGGCGGCCGCGGCGGACGTGCTCGGCCCCGAGCGCGGCCAGGAGGAGCAGGGTCGCGCCGGTGAGGACGGCCGTCGCCACGACGGCCGCCAGGGACAGCGCGCTCACGCGCCGAGCGCGCCCGGCGGCAGGGCGGCCGTGACCCGGCTGACCAGTTCCCGCGGGCTGAAGGGCTTGACCACGTAGTCGGTGGCTCCGACGACGAAGCCGCGCTCGACGTCGCTCTCCTGCGCCTTGGCGGTCAGCAGCACCACCGGCACGCCGGCGACGGCCGGGTCCGGGTCGGCGCGCAGCGCGGCACAGACCTCGAGCCCGTTCATCCGCGGCATCATCCAGTCGAGGACGACCAGGTCGGGGCGCAGCTGACGAGCCGCGGCGAGCCCGGCCTCGCCGTCGGCCTCCACCGTGACCCGGGCGCCGAGCCGGCCGAGTTTGAACGCGACGAGGCTGGCGATGGCGGGGTCGTCATCGACGACCAGGACATGGGTCACGCGGGGCTCCGGACGTGGTGAGGGGACGGGATGCGGGCGGACGCGGGCAGGCGGACCGTGAAGACGGCGCCCTGACCGGTGGACGCGGCGACGACGGTGCCGCCGTGCGCGGTGACGGTGTGCCGGACGAGGGAGAGTCCCAGCCCGGTGCCGGGGAGCGCCTGTTCTCCGGCGTAGGCGGTGCGGTGGAACCGTTCGAAGACGTACGGCAGCTCCGCCTCCGGTATGCCCGGTCCGCTGTCGGCCACGACGACCACGACACCGTCGCGCTCGGGGCTGCAGCTCAGGAGCACCGTGGTGCCCTCGGGGGACACCTTCCCGGCATTGCTCAACAGCTCTGCGATGACGCCGCGTAGCGCAGCCGCATCACCCTGCACCCAGGCGGGGCCGCTGATCGTCGGGACGAGGTGCTGGCCACGGCGCGCCAGCTGACCGCCTACCTCCGCGGCCGCAGCGGCAGCCACGACCGCCATGTCGACCTCGACGGACACCGGGGCGGGCATGCTGCCCGCCTCGATGCGCGCGGTGGTCAGGAGGTCCTCGATGAGCCGCCGCAGCCGCTGGGACTCGCGTTCGACGGTGGCGAGCATGAGTGCCTGCATGGGGGTCAGCGGCCCGGCATCGCCGTCGAGCAGCATCTCGAGATTGCCGAGGATGCTCGTCATCGGCGTCCTCAGCTCGTGCGAGACGGCCGCTACGAAGTCGCCTCGGAGGCTCTCGAGCAGGCGTAGGTGCTCGGCCGCTCGGCGTTCCCCCGCGAGCGCCTCGGTGAGCGCGCGGTGCGTGGCGAGCTCGGCGGAGGTGTCGCGCAGGACGAGCACCAGTTCCGTCCGCGTCGTCCCGTCGGGCGCCGTGGTCCGGAGCGGCTGTGAGCTGACGGCCGACACGGGGACGCGGGTCCCGTCGGTGTGCCGGAGCCAGGTGTCGGCGGTGAGGTCGGCGTGTCCGCTCAGCGTCCGCTCCACGAGTGACCTCAGCTCCGGTCCGGCTGAGGTCCCGCCCGGCGCCGTACCGGTCAGTTGTGTGCCGACCAGGCCGTCGGCGGTGGCGCCGACCAGCTGGGCCAGCGCCTCGTTGGCCTGACCGACGACGAGGTCTGCCGCCGAGACGGGCGTCACGAGCAGCGCCATGGGAGTCGGCGCGGCGTCGAAGGCTGTCCGGAAGCGGTGCTCACTCGCGACGCGGGCCGCGTCGCTCATCCGTGATCGGACGGTGTCGCGGCCGGTCCACAGCACCATCGGCGCACCGTCCGGGGCTGTCGTCGGCGCGGCCGTGATCTCCCAGACTGCGAGGCCAGCGCCGTTCCCCTGCCCGTAGTCGACGACGAACTCGGCCGAGCCCGGCCGACCGGCCAGCGCGGCGGCCAGCAGCTCACCGATGGCGCCGGCATAGGCGGGCAGGACGAGGTCGCGCACCGGACGACCGAGGATGTCGGCCTCGGTCAGCCCCCGCCGCGTCAACCACGGGCCGTGGCAGAGCACGAAGTGCAGGTCCATGTCGGCGACGCAGACGGTGAGGTCGGGGACCTGGTCAGCGAGCCCTGTCAACGGGGCCAGCCAGGCCGGGGCGGCGGTCATGTGGCGGACCCGGGAGCGGGGGCGGACACCTCGCCGGCCAGGCTGACCATTCCAGGTGCCGACCGTTGGAAGGCCTCGGACAGCTGAGCGACCAAGGGCATGAGCCCGGTCGACCCGGGCGCCTCCGCCCGCTCCTCCACTGAAGCGGCGAGGGCGGCGAGGGTACTGGCGCCGGTGACGCCAGCGCTGCCCTTGATCGCGTGCGCGGCCGCGACGACCGCTGGGTGGTCCCCGGCCGCGACGGCCTCGCCCAGCTCGGCGATCGACTCCGCCGTGCGGTCGAGGAAGGCGAGCAGGACCTGTCGGCGCACCGGCGCGGCCTCCGCCGGGTCGACGTCCTCGAACAGCTCGTCCAACCGCGCCCTGACAGCGCTCAGGTCGTCGTCGGCACTCGTGTCCGTCGCGGCGCTCGTCTCGGCACCGACCCGGGACGTGGGAACCGTGGAGCCGGGCATCACCGGGACGGCCGCACCACCGGGCACCGCCCGGCGTACCAGGTCGAGAGCCCGCTCGAGCTCCTCAGCGGTCCAGGGCTTGGGGAGGAAGCCGTCCATCCCCGCCTGCCGGTAGCGCAACTGGTCCTCGACCAGCGCGCTGGCGGTCAGTGCGATGATGGAGGTCCGCCCGCGTCCCTCCACCTCCTCGACGGCGCGGATGCGGCGGGTGGCCTCGAGGCCGTCCATGACCGGCATCCGGCAGTCCATGAACACCGCGTCGTAGCGACCGGCCAGCACGGCGGCCACCGCGGCAGCCCCGTCAGACACGACGTCGACGTGCATCCCTCGGGCCTCGAACGTCGCCCGCGCCACGAGTTGGTTGACCTCGTTGTCCTCGGCGACGAGGACGTGCGCGCCGACCAGGCTCCCCTGCGGAGCCGTCCTCGGGCACGCGGCCGCCGCGGAACCGCCCGCGACGGGCAGCGGCAGCTCCACACGGAACGTGGTGCCGACGCCCGGCGCACTGCAGGCGGTGATCCGGCCGCCCATCCGCTCCACCAGGCCGGCGGCGATCGACAGGCCGAGGCCGGTGCCGCCGAAGCGCCGCGTGGTGGAGGCGTCGGCCTGGGTGAAGGGGGCGAACAGCCGCTCGAGTTGCTCGCCGGTCATGCCGATGCCGCTGTCGGCCACGGAGAGCACCACGGTGTCCGCGTCGCCGTCGACGGCGACACTGACCGAGCCGCGCTCGGTGAACTTGACCGCGTTGGACAGCAGGTTGCCGACCACCTGGCGCAGCCGGGTGGGGTCGCCACGGCGCAGCGTCCCCACGCCGGGGACCGGCGTCACGGCCAGTGCGAGCCCGCGGTCGGCGACGGCGGTCCGCAGCGGGAGGGCGGCCTCGTCGAGCACCTCCGCGAGGTCGAACGGGACCTCCTCGAGGTCGACGGCGCCCGCCTCGATCTTGGCCGTGTCGAGGACGTCGTTGACGATTCGCAGCAGCGCCTGCCCCGACCGGTCCGCCGCGGTCGCCCAGCTGCGCTGCCGCTCGTCGAGGTCCGTGTCCAGCAGCAGCCGGGTCAGGCCGAGGACACCGTTGAGCGGCGTGCGGATCTCGTGGCTCATCGTCGCGAGGAAAGCGGACGTGGCGGCCGCCGCCTGCTCGGCGCGGCGAGTCTGCTCGTCGGCGCGGGCACGGGCTCGCTCCAGCCGGGCGATCAGCCGGGTCCGCTCGGCCCGGTGCAGGGCCAGGACCATCGCGATGACACCGGCCACGGTGACGTAGGCCTGCGCCAGGAGAGCCTGCAGCCAAGGGTCCCCGACGGCAAAGGGGCCGCGGCCGGTGAGGGTCAGCGCCACCACGAGGACGCCGGCGAGGGTGACCTGAGCGGCGGCCACGGTTGCGTCGAACCGCAGCGCAAGCCACATGCCGAACGGCAACAGCGCGAAGGCGAGGGGGACGTGGACCTCAGCGCCGAACACCACCAGGTAGGCGAGCGCCGCGAACAGGGACACGCCGGCGAGCTCAGCGGCGCGTCGACGCCCGAGGCGCTCGCGGACGACAGGGGTGACCAGGAGCAACGCCAGGGGCGTGAACACGACGATGCTGGCCGCGTTGCGCACCGTCCACGTGCCGGCGCTGGCGAACGGGTCGGCGCCGTCGAGCAGCCACAGGGCCACCGGCCCGATGCCCGCGGTCAGCGCGGCAGAGCTGACCGCGGCGACGGCGAGCGCGCCGAGGTCGGCCGGCCGGTCCATCCGCCACGGCGACGACCCCCAGGCCCGCTGCAGTCTCGACAGTGCTGCGCAGGCCACCAGCGCCTGAACAGCGTTGGCCGCCCCGAGGGCGAGCGCGACCAGCGGCTCGATCCCGGTCGCGGCGTTGACCGCGCCGGCGACCAGCGCGATCGCGACGGTGTCGGCCGCACGCCGGTGGGGCGCCCGCCACGAGGCCGCGAGCCACAAGACGCCGACGGCGGCCGCCGGCCAGACCAGCGAGAGCTGGGAGCCCTCGAGCCGGGTGGCGCGACCGACGAGGCTCGCCCCCGCATAGGCGACCGCGGCCGCAAGCGAGACCACCGGCCACGGGAAGCGGCCGAGCCGGGCCGAGAGGCTGCTGGGGCCGGTGGGACTCACGGGATGACGATCGGCATCCCCGGACCGGAACTACAGCGCCGTGTCCGTATCGGTTGCACCCAACCGGTTCAGTGTCCCCTGGCTGTCGACAAGTCCGTCCTGCCCACGCTGTCCGGAACTCGGGACCGCAGGACGCGACATGGGCGGTTCCCCTGCACGACGTCCCATCACGGTCGATGTGGTCCATACACAGAGCCGGGCGACTGGGGACTCACTGCAGCCTGACCGTGGACAGCGGCAGGGTGACAAGCCAGCCTGGCGCGACGGCCGGGAGCATCGCTGCCATCAGGACGACTGACGGAGTGAGGCGATACCAGGTGCGCTGCCGGGATCCGAGCGGCAGGCAGCACGAGACGCCGTCGACGAAGACCGCCTGCAGTCGCCCACCTACATCTGTTGCAGCCGCCGAACGGCCCGGATGAGACGCAAGGACGCCGCGGTGTCAGGCGCGTCAGGCTGCCCGGTGGTGCCGTACCGGCCGGGGGGACTGTCCGCGAGAAGACGGGTCGTCTGGCACGACGCCGAAGATGCACGGGCCGCGCGGGAGAGCGGCCGAGCCGACATCATCGGCGACGCGGTACCAGCGGCCGTCGTCGTGCAGCACCTCGACGGGCAGCGCTCAAGGTACTCCCGCCGCCAGCCGGTCACCTGCTCCACGGCGTCCACGCTAGGCAGACTCGCCGACCCCGCAGAACGAGCACGGCTGCGACACGAACCTCCGCCGCCGCGCCGGCGGCCACGCCGTCCCGGTCAGCTGCTGCACCGGCGCCCCACACAGGGCGTGCACGTCCCCGTCGATGACCGACTGACCGGGACGGATGGCGTGTGGCACCCGGACCGGCAGGGAGGTCTGGCCGCTCGGGTGGCGGACGAGGACGGAGCCCAACTCGTAGCCGGTGACGAGACCGCTGGACGTCATGGGGACAGCGTCGCGCCGCCGATCGACCGGACCGGCTGCGCTCGGCGGCGTGTCCACGGACCGATGCCGCGGGACCGCCTCAGCGGTCCCACAGGTCACGGCTGGCCCGCCGGCCCGCCCCGCCTGACGGCCACCCCGGTCGGGTGACATGTGCGGCCGACCGCCACCCGGACGAGCCGCCCCGCCGTCACGCTGCGTCCCACGCGGTACCGGGCCGCGGCAGCGGTGCCGTACGACGACTTGGAGCGTGCCACCGCCGGGCTCCGCGGCCGGCTGCGGCTGATGACCCACACCGACGGCCGCACTGCCGACTGATCCACGCTCGCTGTGGAGGGCCCGACCGTGCACGAGGTCGGCCGCGGGCAGCTGTGGTCCGAGTGCGCGGCCACCGTGGAGGCGACGCCGTTGCCCGCGCCTGTGACCGTGGCCGTGGCCGTCCACGCCCCAGGAGTCTCAGTCGTCACGCCACGGCGGGTCGCTCCCTCCGTAGCCCGTTGCTCTCGGCAACCGTGGTCCCCGACGGGGGCGCGGCGAGGGCAGGAGCCGGACGTGAGCTGGTGGCAGTGGGCACTCCTCATCTGGTGTGCGCCTGGCGTGCTGACGGGTCTGCTCCTGTTGGTTGGAGCCGTTCGCCCCGAGCGAGATGCCAGCCCTGTCGATGTTCCGCAGCTCCAGGTCGTCGCGGGACCGGTGGCCGACCTGAGTGAGCCTCGGGCGGCGCAGCCTCGTGAACCTGCCGCCGCCTGACCCGCCGAGGAGCGGACCACGATGATCCCGAGCATGCCGGCCGCGGACACGACCGAGCGAAGGCAGAAGGGCCGGCCACTCGACGAGTGGCTGACCGCGCGCCTGCTCGACGTCGTCCTCGACATGCTGGCCGACGATGGCTGGCGGGCCGTCAGCGTCGAGAGCGTCGCCCGCGAGGCCAAGTGCGGGAAGACCGCGGTCCTCCGCCGCTGGAGCAGCATCGCCACGCTCGTCACCGAGGCGCTCAGCGCTCGGCGCGACCGGCCGCCCGTTGCCGACACCGGCCACCTCGCCGGCGACCTGGAGGCCCTGCTCAACTCCTGGCGGCAGCCGTTGACGCGCACCGAGCGCGCCGTCGCCTCGTTGCTGGGCTACTGCAACACCGACGAGGAGCTGCAGCACATCGCGACCGGGTACGTCGACGGCTACCTGCGAGCTGTCGTCCAGCGGCAAGTTGACAGTGCGGCGGACCGTGACCGGCCGCTTCCTGCAAGGCGAACAGCAGTCCTGGACGGAGTGCTGCGGGCGCTGTACCTGCAGCGTCTCAGCGCACCGACGCCGCAGACCCTGCCGGCCGTCGGGCCTGCAGTCCTGAGCACGGTCCTCGCTTCCGCATGACGCCCGAGGGCCGGTGCGCCGACCTCCGTCTGAGCCAGGCTGGCTCAGTGGTGCCAGGTGAGGACCAGCAGCGGATCCCCGTCGGGCGAATCCCACCGCCCGACAGTGACGACCGGTCCGCCACGAGCCGGGCGAAGCTGGTCGACGACGACCTAGGCTCGGGCGCTCCTCCACGCGGCCCGTGCGTCTTCGGCGTCGTGCCAGACGACCCGTGTTCTCGTGGGCAGTCCACCCCGCCGCTAGGGCGCCACCGGGCAGCCTGACGCGCCTGACACCGCGGCGTCCTTGCGCCTCATCCGGGCCTCCGGCGGCTGCAGGTGAAGTCGGTGGGCGCCGGCAGTTGGCCTCCGTCGACGGCGCTCCACTGCTCCTCGGAGAGGTCCTGACGTACGGGCGCCACCGTTGCGGTCCTGAGCAGTTGCCGAATGGCGCGCAGACCTGCCCGGTGTGACCACGCTCAAGCGCCCGTCCCGCGCCCGCCGCCTCTCCGTCAACGCCCACCGGTGATGGGTCGAGGACCCCGACGCCGTCAGGACATCGCTCGAGCTCCTGCGGAGGTGCTGTCTGCCCTGCTCGGAGGATGAGTCGACGCCCCCGCCAGGCGGGTGACGAAACAGTGGCGGACCCATCCGGACTCCTGTGAACGCCTGTCGCTGGCACACAAATGCACCACAACGAGACGGCCCCGGCCGGTGCCGAGAACACCGACGGGGCCTTGGTCCCCACCCTGACCAGGAGGACGAGGACCCATGTACGACGCTACCGACCACACAAGCAAGGTCTGTGAACATGCCGCTGTCTAACGGCCGGCAGTCGATCTGCTTCGAGGACTGACGCGTCCTGGCCCTCGCGTAGGACGTCGACGAGGACACGGAACTGCGCCTGCTCATCGACATCATGCCTGCGCTGAGCTGACGGCTCGGCCAAGAAGCGACAGCGCCCCCCGGTTGAGCAACCAGCCAGGGGGCGCTGTGTCGTTTCGTCACACGCCAACGGGCGTGACGGTGCTCGGACGAAGATCGCCTCTTAGGCGATGGCGTCGTCCAACAGGTCGCAGACGTCCTGGACACCACGAGCCGTGTCGGTGAGGAACTCAGCCGACTCGATCGTCTCCGCTTCGGGATCCTCGGAGAAGATGACGCGTTCGGTGGTGTTCCCGCTCGCGTAGAAGAACAACGGCGGCAGCCCTTGCTCGGCGAATACGGCCGCCTCCACTTCGTCGAAGGCACCTACGAATGACGGCCCGTCGTAGGAGAAGGTGATCGATCGGCCGTCGGAGTCGAAGATCTCCGTACCCGGACCAGAATTGTCGACTTCGTCGAGCATCGCGCCGTCGGACTCTCGGACCACATCGGTGGTGAGGGCGCCGCGGATCTCCACCCGAATGGTGCCGTCCGGCTGATGCATCGCTTGATACTCGGTCTCGTTGACATCGCCGACACTGAGGGTCACGGTCGATCCGCACGCCTCCACAGCCAGTCCTCCGGCATAGATCTCGTCGGGCACCGGCAGCCATTCACCCCCGGTGTCGGCCGGTGGCCACTCGAACGTCTGCTCGGGCTCCAGTGCGCCGGGTTCTTCCGGTGCAGGATCGTCCGTGGCGAAGGCCGGGGCGACGGCTCCCAGGACCAGGGTGAGACTTCCAGCGACCACGCAGCAGGTTCGAACTCCTGGGGACAGGTGCATGACCAGACCTCTCGGATAGCCCGGGGGGGCCCCGTCGGTCCCCGGTGCCGCGACAGGCTGGTCGGCCTAATCGCTTGATCACCAGTAGAAGGAGCATCGCCAACACCGGCTAGACAAACTTGACGGACTGGTGCGGCATGCCCGCACCGGCAGCGACTATCCGGCTACCCGCCGATTGCGGTGCACAACGGCCCGAGCGTCGCAATCCGCGACGACTCCCGCGTACTCAGTCACCTGACTAGTGAATGGAGCCGATGCAACTATCGCTAGGCGTGGCGAAAGGGGGGCCACGACCGGCCAGTAGCAGGTCCGGCGGCACAGTCGACAGGTGCGTGCTCTCGCCGTGCTCGTGGCGGACGGAGCATTCGACCTGCCCCATCCAGCCTTGACCGTCATCACATGGCAACCACCGCGACCGGAAGCCGCGCCACCACTGGCCGTCGTACTCCACCTCGACGACGTGTGGAGGGTGAGATGGGTGTTAACGAGTACGCGGATGGTGGTGGTCACGCCATCGAAGTAACCGTGCCTCTCGTCCGTACTCGGTGCGACACAACGCGACACGGTGCCGTTTCCTACTCGTCCGGGGCGACACAGCCAAGCGGGCGCCCGTGCAGGATGGCTTCCCTTGGCGCGTCGCCGAGGTCACTCACCCGGGTTGGCAAGGGACCGCCCAGCTCGATGAGCAGATGACCGGAAAACGGTCCATGAGCTGATGGGCCTCGACCGGGACAAGTGGTTCGCCATCGGCTTGGACATCGGCGGTGGCGAGTCCGCACGCAGCCTTCGCATCGTCGCTGCCCTCCGCGACCTCCTGACGGAGGGTCGAGGCCCTCTCAAGCTTGCCGCCACCAACGGTGGGGAGATTCCCGGGACGGAGTTCCTGGTGCTCGACGCGGACCCGTACGAGGTCCTGCAGGCGAACACGCACATGCTCGAGCTGAGCGCCGGCCAGGACATCCCTATCCGGATCGAGCCCAGTCAGACGTGCCCGACATGTTCCTCAAGGGCCGCCGGAGCTCAGCGAAGCCCGGCGCGCCTACGCGTTCCACTTCCTCGCGCTTGAGCAGTGCCGTGGCGGCGAGCCGGTACGACTCGGAATCGCTGGATCGCCTCTGTCCGTAATGCAGCGGGACCGCTGACACGTGCCCTACCTCGGAGCGAACTAGCGGTTGTAGACCCACACGGCGCGATCGTCGGAGAAGAATGACGGTTCGTAGATGACGGCGTACTGCCCGGGTGCACCGGTGTCGTCGAAGCAGACGTCGCCGGTGACGGAGCCGCCGGGTGCCAGCTCCCCGGAGTTGAGTGGCGTGTCGGTGCCGTTCCAGGTGGTGCGGCGGGCTACGCCGGCGGGGTTCTGCAGCTTCCAGTCGAACAAGCCGTTGAACGAGGCTGATCCGTCGCTGTTGTTGACCATGGTGACGCTCCCGCACAGTACCGGGGTGGACCCGAGAGCGCGCCCCTCGACCAGCGGGGCGACCGTGATCGCCAGCCCGTCGAGGGTGATGGTCTGCCCCACCTCGGCGCTGACGTCTCCCGGCCGCTGACCTTGGAAAGCTGGCGCGGGTGGGGCGGCCGTGCCGCCCTCGGCCGCGGGTTCACCGCTGATCGACGACCCAGCCTCTCGGCCGACGGTGACCCCGACGTAGACGATGAGGAGGACGACTGCGACGCCGAGGACGATCAGAACCGCTGGCCAGCTCGACCCGCCCGACGGCGGCCTACCCGCGTGTGGCGGCACTCCGGGAGGTACAGAGCCAGGCGGCGGACCGAACGGACCGGGCGGAGAGCCCTGCGGTGGCTGCGGCCAGCCCTGCGGAGGCCGCTCCGGACGCCAACCGCCCGAGTATCCGTGCCCGGGTGCGCCCAAGGAGGTCCTCCGCTGTGCGACGACTGGGCGCGGACCATACCGTTGCAGTGGATCTTGTGAGTGACCCTGCCTCGTCGCCAGGCCGACCAGCCCGGCTCCAACGGGAGCAATATCGGCGCTCGTTCTAGGCCCGTCTGCTGTACCAGGACACCTTCCGGGCGAACGCCGACTCGACCCTCACCTGGCACCACGGAGGAGTGGTAGCCCAAGTAGGCAACCCTGCGTGCCCATCTCCGCCACCTCCGCAAGACGTAGTCGCGGGGGATGGGATGGCCGCGCCCTGCAAGCGCGGCGCGGACACGTCACCCGACTGCTGGTCGAAGAACTGCGAACCCGCCTGCGCGAGGGCGCCACCAACCTCATGGAGGGCCAGAACGACGAGGACTCCCACTCAGGATCCGGCGGGCAGCAAGCGGTGAGTCCTCGATCACAAGAGCACCAACGGCAGGTGGCACGGCTACGTGTCGATGGGCCCAAGGAACACGGCGAGCGGGACCGACGGCACGTGTCCGGTACGAAGCGGACCGATGTCGTGGCGAAGGTGTGCGAGCTCGCACGGAGACGGGACGCCGGCACGGCTGGAGCTGCTGGACGAGGTTCGACCGTCGCTCAATGGCTTGACCATTGGCTCGACACGATTGCGGCTCGAAAGGTGCGGCCGTCGACATCGGCGCGGTACCGACAGCTTGTTGGGAACCAGCTCGCCCCCGGCATCGGCCATCACCGGCTCGACCGTCTGCAGCCCGAGCACGTGACGAAGTTGTACGGCGGCCCGCAGGCGCGCGGATTGGCGCCGGCGTCGATCCTCCAGGCACATCGGGTGCTTCCCCGGGCTTTCGAGGTGGCCATGCAGCGGGACAAGGTGGCGCGCAACGTCTGTGCGCTGGTTGACGCCCCGAGTGTTGAGCGGGAGGAGGTTCGGCCGCTGTCCGCGCAGGACGCACGCCTGGTACTGGAAGCCGCGAGGGGGCGACGCAGTGCGGCACGGTGGTCCGTGGCACTGGCCCTGGGGTTGCGGCAGTGCGAGCGCTTGGCCTGACCTGGGACGCCGTCGACCTCGAGGCGGGCACGGTGACTGTGCGTCAGGCGCTGCAGCGGCAGCCGGGGAAGGGTTTGGTGTTCGTCCCGCCGAAGTCTCGGACGAGCCGCCGGACGATCGCTCCACCCGGCCCAATGCGGGAGGCGCTGCGGCTTCATGACCCGAGCCAGCTCGATGAGCGCATGGCGGCGGGCTCGCAGTGGCAGGACCACGACCAGGTATCCGCGCAGGAGAACGGTCGGCCGATCGACCCTCGTAGTGATCACCGCGCGTGGCGGGCGCTACTGACCGAGGCCGGCGTAGCGCCTGCACGCTTGCACGACGCCCGGCACAGCGCGGCCACGCTGCTGTAGCAGCAGGGCGTGCCCGCGCGGGTGGCGCTGGAGATGCTCGGCCATGCGCAGATCAGCCTCAGCCTCGGCACGTACTCCCACGTGGCACCAGAGCTCGCCGAGGACGCGGCCCGGCGGACGGGAGAGGCACTGTGGGGCTGAACTGGCAACCACGGTGGCACCGTCGCAAGGGCGCAGATCCGCGACCTGACGTCGTAGCGCTGGTCAGCACGGTGGGCCCCGTGGGGATCGAACCCACAACCCGCGGATTAAAAGTCCGCTGCTCTGCCAGTTGAGCTAGAGGCCCGGGGGGTCCGTGCTTTAGACGGTGTTGGCCTCGGGGTTTCCCTCGGGGTTAGTCACACCGCGACAGTGCCCGGATCCTCCGTCGAGCGTAGGCCGGACCTCCAACAGCGCCGCAACCAGGACCGTGCCCCAGCGGGCCTCACGAGCGCAGCAGAACCGCAAGGGAATCGAGCGGACGGACCTCACTGTCAGGCAACTGATGGTTCAAGACCTCCCTGCCTGCTGGTCCAGTCGGCCTGAGCGCCGTGGCGGCGATCTCATCGAGCGTGTTCCATCCAGCGACCGTCACGTCAACGTAGCGGTGCTCTTCGACGTAGCACCAGACGAGCAAGGTCGCCTTCCGCCGTAGGGCTGGCAGCTGAGTCGGCGCCACGCATCGCCCCCACTCGGGCCAGCCCGAGGCATCCCAGGTCTTGACATCGACGAGCGCCGAGCCCAGGAGAAGATCCGCCTCGCGCTCGCGACTGGGGTCGCGGAAGATGGATTCCACCACGGCGATGCCCTGCCTATGAGCCCATTCCTCGACTGCGATTTCGCCGATTTTCCCCCGCACGTGGGATCCGTACAGGTTTCGGTAGTGCCCACGATGGCGTTGCCACCGCTCGAAGGTCTTGGCGCCCATCTCCTGAGCTTCCTCGACCTGTTCCGGCGTGAGGCGGATCAACGCGGTCATGCCAGGTAGTGGGCTGCCACGACGAGGAAGTCGTCGGGAGTGCCGCCCCACTCCTTCATCCAGTCCGGGGGGTTAGCTGCGTCAACGGTCAGCCAACGCGTGTCCATGCCTGCCTGACCACCGTGCTGAGGGACAGACTTCTCCTGCGCCACCGCCTTCGGGACCAGCCACGCGGACGCCGTCTGCGGAGACAGCCCTAGCAGCAAACAGAACTCGTAGTCCTGGTCTCGGATCTGCTGCCAGGTGTACGTGCCACCCTTCCAGAGGGTGCTCATCTTGATCTCCACCTTGTGCCCGTTCACCAAGCGGTCGTGACCGCTGTTGACGGGCCGACCCACAGCGAGCCCCGAGGTGACGAGAAACTGCTCCGTCAGCTTTTCGGCGGCCGCGCCCTTCGATCGCGACGGCAAGATCATGAGCCACTCGAAGGGTGAACCGACCCAGGGGCTGACCTCCTTACTGACCATCGCATCGCGCGTCACTTCATTGGCAGCTACAAGGCAATCCCAGGCAGACAAGCGGCATCCTCGAGCGTTGGCTGGACCCCCGCCAAGCGCTCCTTCGTGATGCGGATGGCGTCGGGGCTTACGTCGCAGCCAACGTAGCGTCTGCCGAGCTTCGCAGCCGCGACCGCCGCGGTGCCGCTGCCAATGAAGAAGTCAGCGACGAGGTCGCCAGGGTTGCTGCTGGCACGAACGATGCGCTCTACCAGCTTGAGGGGCTTCTGCGTGGGGTAGCCCGTGCGCTCCTTGCCGTTGGTCGGGACGATCGTCATCCACCACACGTCCGTAGGCAGTTTCCCGAGGGCGGCCTTCTCCGGTCCGACGAGTTCCGGGGCCATGTAGGGGATGCGGTCGATGGCGTCGCGGTTGTAGGTGTGTGTCTTCCCCTTGCGGTACCAGAGGATGTTGTCGTGCTTGCGCGCCCACTTGTCCCGTGCACGGCCGCCGTAGTCGTAGCTCCAGATGATCTCATTCAGGAAGTTGTCCGGGCCGAAAATCTCATCGAGCATGAACCTCGCGTAGTGCACCACGTTCCAGTCCAAGTGCAGGTACAGCGACCCCGTAGGCTTCAGAACCCGGTGGATTTCGACGAGCCGCTCGGCGAGGAAGTCCAGGTACTCCTCGAGCGGCATGTCGTCGCGGTAGCTGTGCCGCGTGGTCACCTCGTACGAGTAGCTCCGCCCCAGGAACCCACCACGCATCTGGCTGCCCTGTCCCAGCTTGATGCGGTTCATCTTCTGGACCTTGCCGGTGTTGAACGGCGGGTCGCAGTAGGCCAGGTCAACGCAGCCAGATGGCATCCGGCGGAGCAGGTCGAGGTTGTCCTCGTGGAAGATCCCCGTCAGGTCGTTCTCGCTCACCGCACCAGCCTTCCGTATAACTCCGGACTCCTCAGCCATGACGCGCCATCCGGCTTGCCAGGCACGCCACACGAGGCACAGTGCCAGGCCCCTCCGACAACGCATTCGCCTGCCAGACGGGACGCCGACCGTCGTCTCAGGCGGCCCGGCGGAACCGCGGGGTGGCCGGCCGGGGGCCGGCCGACTTGGGCAGGTCCGTGGTCAGCAGCCGCCGGGTGCGGTGCTCCGTCTCGCCGGTGAGGGCGAGGGCGGCCTGGCGGTCGCCACGGTCCGCCGCGACCTGCGCGGCGTAGAGGCTGACGCTCTTGGCCGTGATGTCGGCCAGATGGTAGAGCCCGCCCTTGACGAGGATTCCGTCGATGACCCGCTGCGCGCTCATGGTGGCCTGCTGACCGCCGGGCTGGTGGCCACCGCCGTAGCTGACCCGGGCGGCGGGGTCGAGTTCTCCCCCGGCGGCTCGCGCGAGGACGGCGAGCTGCCGGGTGACGATCCGGCTGCCCCAGTCGTCGAGCCGACCGGTGCGCGCAGCGCGCAGCTGCCGCTGCGGGAGCTCGTCGGTGGAGTGGGCGGGGTCGTAGGGCAGCGGGATCGTGCGCGTCGAGCCGAGCAGGGCGAAGCCGCTGGGCGCCTGCCGACGGTCCAGGTCGCAGACGCGGACGCCGGTGGTCTCGCCGGGGGTGGCGCCGCCGTCGGCGAGGGCGAAGGTGGCTGCCCCTTGCAGCGACCGGGGGCGGCGGGCTGCGGCAGTAGCGACCAGGCGGCAGAGCAGCACCTCGTCGGCGGTCAACGGCCGGAAGGTGTGCATGGTGCGCCGCGCGGCCAGGATCGGCATGGTCGCCAGGAGGGCGTCGAGGTTGCCTCCGGCGGCCAGCTCAGGGCTGGCGAGGAGCGCGGCGAGCAGGTTGCGCTGGCGGTGCAGCCGGTGCATGTCCTCGCTGCCCGGGTGGCAGTCCGTGACGGTCAGGGGGTGCAGGGCCTCCCGCAACGAGCGGGTGTCCTTCTGCGTCGGCTTGTACGGGGTCAGCGGCAGCCCGGTGAGCTGCTGCAGGGCAGCGGTGGGGTCGGCGCGGACGTCGCGCAGGGTGGCGTAGCCGTGTCCGGCGAGGGACTCGGCGAGCCGCTGCAGCTCCGAGGGCAGGTCCTCGCCACCGATGGGCAGCAGCTGCTCGTTCCGCCAGGTGGCGAGGGTGAGCAGCGCGGCGTCGGCCAGGGCGAGGTCGTCGGTGTTGGGGATGTGGCGCGCAGCGGCGGGCATGTCGGTCTCCGTCCGTGAGGGAACGGAGGCGGACCGTCCGCGGAGCGGAGGCGTCGGCAATCACCGCGAAAGGCGGGTGAGCAACGCCAACGGCCGCCGCCCCGGATGGGGCGGCGGCCGTTGGGGAAGGCCTGCGGGTGGGGTCAGTACGCGCCGGCGCGGACGGCGCGCTGGTGGGTCTCGGCGTCGATCATGTGGTGGACGCAGAGCATGTCGAGGGTCTGCACCATGCCGTCGGGGCTGGAGGCGCGGCCGTGGTGCTGGGTAGTGGTCTGCGCGGTCTGGTTGACGCTCTCCGACAGGTTGCGCTGGTTGGCTGCCTTGAAGCCGGGGTCGCGGCGGGAGGGCACCCGGATGTTGTCCAGGGCCCGCTGGTGGCGGTCGCGACGCCGGGAGTCGCGCTGGGTGCGCTGCGGGTACCAGACGCTGTGGTGGTCAAAACCGCCGTGCGGGCACGGGACGTGCCAGTCGGTGTGCTGGGCGAAGCTGCCGTCGGCCAGTCGCTCGGCGGTGCTGCGCCGCGGGGTGCACCGGGCGGTCCTGATGCCGTTCTCGACCACCCACAGGGCGCCGTCATCGGCCCACAGCTCCGGCTCGCACGCGTGGTCCGCAGCGTCTGCGGTGACGGTGCCGTATGCGTAGCGCTTGCCGTTGACGGCGTCGTAGCCGGCCGTGGTGGCGTAGAGGTTGATGCCCAGCGGCAGCGGCGCGTCCTGCTCGATGAGCGTGCGCGCGGTGGTGCGCATCAGCGCCTCCAGCGTGGCCTTCTCCACGGTCAGGCCGGCCGTGGCGGCGATCTGCCCTGCCTGCCGTTCCAGGTAGTCCCGGGCCCGTTCGTGGTCGACGCTGCTGGCGGCGTTCTCCCGGTTGACGGCGCTGACGCCGTGGAGGGCCATCAGCCGGTGCCGGCGCCAGCCGGTGACCACGCGGTCGTAGTCGAGGAACCGGAACCCCTCGCCGATCCCGGCGACCAGGGCGTCGATGAAGGGCTGGGCGCCGTCGATTTCGGCACCGAGCTCGGCGACCGAGCCGAATCCGACGGTGCCGAACGGCGTCCACGTGTAGAAGCTGATGAAGTTGATCCCGTCCTTGCCCTTGTGGTCGGGGACCTTCGTCGGGTTGCGGCGCATCTGCTGGTAGCGCACGCGGTGCGGCGCGCTGGCCCGCGTGTGCTGGTAGCCCCACCGGCCGACCTGGCCGGCCGGGTCGGCGCGGATGCGGCTGTACTCGTCGATGATGGTGCCGTCACCGATGACGGTGAGGGACTCGTCGGGGTCGGTGTAGTCCCAGGGCTTGGTCGGGTCGAACGAGCCGTACAGCTTGGCCTGCGCGACGGCGACCTCCATCGTCCGGGCCTGCATCTCCTGCAGCGCGTCGGCATCGGCGGCGACCCTGCGGTAGAGCTCGTCGGCCACCTGCGCGGACGGCACCTCCACCGGCAGCCACTCGCCGAAGGTGTCGAAGTGCGCCTGGCGGGCCGCCTGCCAGCCGGCGCGGTCCGCGGCGCGCGCGGCGTTGACCGTGCCGCGGGCCAGGCGCGCGCAGACCTTCATCGCCCACAGCTGGCGATTGGGCCACTTGCGCGAGGCGCGCATGGGGTACACCTCGTCGAGGATGTCGTCGAACTCCACGATGCCCGGCCAGGCGAAGACGCCGGCCATGTGGTCGGTGAAGTCGTCGGGCCGGGCGATGTGCCCGGACAGGTGCTTGGTGCGGATGGAGCGGGGCACGGCCTTCTCCCGGTGCGTGCAGGTTCGATGACCTGTTCACGCTCGCCGAGCGACCGGGCCGTTCGCGTCGCCCGCAGACCCGATTCACCCCCTCCCCCGAACGCCCCACAAGCGTGGGCGTTCGGGGGAGGTAGGGGCGCTCAGGCCGCCCGCTTCCGCGCCAGCCGCGGGTCGGCGGCCAGCGCGGCCTGGTACGCCGTCATGGCGTTGTGCAGCAGCGCGAAGCACAGCACGTCGACCAGCTGCCGGGCGCCGCCGAGTGAGGCGGCCCGGTCGACCAGCAGGCTGCGCTTGAGCATCGAGTTCCAGCTCTCGGCGTCATTGCGCAGTCCGTAGAGCCGGGCGAAGTCCGGCTCGCCCTCGGCGATGACGCGAACGTGCCCGGCCCGGCGGTGGTCGGGGTCGCCGGGCTCGCCGTGCGGGGTGATCCAGGCGGTGAACTCCCCTGCCGGGCACGGCACCCGGTAGGCGACGTTGAAGTGGTAGCGGCCGGTGGACCGTCGGGACCGCTTGACCTGCAGGCGGTCGAGCCGGCCGAGCACCACCGGTGCGCCGGACTCGTCGAGGCCGACCTCGCTGACCGCGCCATTGACCGCGGCCACGGTGTGCCCGCAGGAGCCGCCCGTGGTGTCGTGCTCCCACACCCCGAGGGAAAACCAGCGCGGCACCTTGCCCTCCCCGGCGCGCGCCTTGTCCGCGGCGCTGCGGGGCGCGGCGGGCACCTTGTTCACCACGATCAGCCCCGTGCGGGTCATCACCTCATCGACCTGGGGGCCGACGAAGGCTCCGTCGTAGGCGACGGCCTGGATGCCGCTCCCTGCCGCGGCGTGCACCTGCTTGATCAGCTCGACGGCGGTATCGGCCTCCAGCCCGGGGCGGGGGACGCGGTCGATGGCGAGCACGACCCGCTGCTGCGGGCCGTCGCCGCGGGCGTAGAGGGCGACGAAGTTCTGGCCGAACACCGGCCCGGCGTGGCCGTGGTACTCGGCGACGTCCGGATCGAAGCGGCGGCCCGGCGCCTCGATGGGCTCGCCCGCGGGGTCCAGGTAGACCACACGGGTCTCGCCGGTCTCGGGGTCGGTCTCCCGGCGCGCCGCCGGGGGCCGGTACATCGGGCGGACCACGGTGCCGTCGCCGTAGATGGTGCGCGACCGGTCAGGGTGGCACAGCGAGCCGGGCCCGTCGGGCCGCAGCAGCCCGAAGGAGCGGGCCTGGCGCACCGCGGCGTCGATGAACCGAGCCTGCAGCTCGGTGCGGATGTCGGGGTCGGTGAGGTAGCGGTCCCGGGCGTTGCGGAACGCCTCGAAGGTCGCCGGCCGTTCCCCGGGCAGGCGCGGGACCAGCTCGTCGGGCAGCTGCGGCGCCATGCGCACCACGGTGTCGTGCACCAGCCGCCAGGTCGCCGCGTGGGCCAGCTCGGTCTGCACCCGGATCCCGGAGCGGTACAGCCGGGCGAGCACGCCGTAGGCCAGGACCACGTAGGCCGGGTTGGCCGGCGGCCGTCCCACCGGCGGTCGGGGGATCAGCTGGGCCAGCTCGTAGAGCGCCGGCGCGGAGAACACCGCCTCGATCTGCTCGGCGGTCGACAGCCGCCGCGGCGCGGGCACCGCCCGCAGCCGGCTCATCGGGCACCCTCCCGCCAGGCCAGGGCGATGTCCTCGGCGCAGGCGTCCAGCGACCGGTGTCCCAGCGCCCGGGCCACCTGTTCCAGCGGGGCCCCGGCGTCGTACAGCCGGCGGCCGGCCCAGTTGCGCAGGCTGGCCGGGCGCACGTCCGTGTCGGCGCGGAGGCCGGCCAGGTCGAGCACCGTGCGGATGGCGTTGCACGCCGCGGCCTGCGCGTTCGCTCCGCCGGGCGGCGCGGCGCCGGCGTAGGCCAGCCGCGTCGTCGCGGTGGCACCGCGGTTGATCAGGTCGGTCACGTGGCGGGTGAGGAAACGCCGAGCCCAGGGGCTGAGCTCGCCGGTGCGCGGATCGTGCCGGCGCGTGCCCGGCAGCCGCACGGTGGACGGCTTGGTCGGCTCGTCGAGGTCCGCCACGGTGAGCGTGGTGATCTCGCTGGTGACCGCGCCGGTCTCGCCCAGGGCCCACACCACCGCCCGCAGCCGGGCCACCGCCTCCCCGCGGAGCTGTGCGGTGGCCCGGCACAGCATGACCTCGTCGTCGGTGAGCGGTCGGGCCGCCAGCAGCCCCCGGGGCGGCAGCCGCAGGTCCAGCGTCGGGTCACCGACCGGCTGCCCCAGTGCGCGCAGCGTCCGGTACAGCATCCGCACCGCCGTGCGCCGCGCATGCCGCGTGGCCAGCTCCGGTTCCTCGCCGCCGCGGGTGCGGGCATGGACGAAGCCGGCCGCATCGGTCGGCGTCACCGCCGTGAACGTGGCGACCCCGGTGGCGGACAGCCGGGCGGCGAACCGGGTCGCGGTCTCCCCGACGCGCGCCACAGTCTGTTCGCCGTGCAGGCCGTCGGAGCGCCAGGAAGCGAGGACCAGGTCCAGTGCGACGTCGATGGGAAGCGGCGCCGGGGGCACCGGAGGACGAGAGGTGAGCCGCGTGACTCGGCGAGGCATCTGCAGGCCCTTCGGGCGGAGCACGGACGTCTCCGAACCCGGCGGGACCGTGCAGGCCGACTGCGCTCCTGCATTCACTGCGCGGTGGGTCCTGCACTTCGTCTGCATCTCCGCGCGCCCGGTCGAGGGCACGCCCTACGTGCCGGCCCGGCGCGGCTCCCTTGTCGCTGGCGGGCAGCACGGTGGCTGGGGAAGCAGGAGCCGTGCTGTCGGTGGCTGCCTACACACTGCGGCCGTGATCATCCCGCTCGTATGGCCTCGTGCCGGCGCATCCGGCCGTGCCCTCATCGCCGCGCTACGCGACGTCCACAACGAGGCGCAGAACGTCCCGATTGCGCCGGAGGATCCGATCACCGCGTACGTCCACTGGGCGACGCAGTCGGTCACTGCCTTGCGTCCGTGGCTCGGCGGCGACGATGTCGACCGCCTCGTCCGTACAGCAACCTACTGGGCCGCCCTGACGATGCCGACCGGCACGATGCAGGGAGCCCGCCTTGTCGGGGAGGAGATGATGGCCCGGCGGGAAGAACTGCAGCGCGTCCTGACCTCCCTGGAGCAGTTCACACGGCGGTTCGAGGATGCCCAGTCGTCCGCACTCGTCGTTCCCGACACCAACGTGCTACTCGAACACCCGCACGCCCTCGACAACACCGACTGGCATGACCTGGCCCGAGAACATGCCGCTCCGATGGACGACCTGCGGGTGGTTCTTCCACTTCTTGTCGTTGATGAACTCGACGACGCCAAGCGGAACAACAGGACCAAGTCCCGTGCACGGCAAAGCCTGAAGATGGCGTACGGCTACTTCGGTCAGAATCGGGCTTCCACCCTGCTTCGGGAACGCAGCACAGGTGGCGGACGTGTCGAGCTTGAGCTGCTCATCGAAACGCCCGGTCACGCCCGCCTTCCCCGAGCCGACGACGAGCTCGTCAGCGTTGCGACCCGACTGCAGGACTTCGTGGAACGCCCCGTCATCCTGATGACCTACGACACGGGCTGCGCCCTACGCGGCGTCTCCGGCGGCCTCTGGGTTGCACACCTCACCCATCGGGACGACAGCTGACCCGGCCCCCGAGGGACGCCCACGGAGGGCCGCGCGCCCTCCGGGAGCTTTCCGTCACAGGGGCCACCGGGGACCGGGCCAGACGGCGGCCTTGCCGGTCGCGGTGCTACGTGGACGTACAGCCGGTCTGGTGCTCCCAGATCACGATGTCGGCCGCGCGGAGCAGCGAGATGCGCCTGCCGTCGGGGGTGCGTACCGGCGCCCTGGACGCCGGCGCAACCAGTCGCTCGAGCCACTCTCGGTTGGCAGCCCAGTCGGCTTGCAGCACCGGCCACAGCGCACGAGCAGGGGCTGGGCCATTGACCGGCGCCACCCCGAAGTAGAACCCGTACACCCTGCTGTCGAAGATCGGGACGAGCGCCGGCCGCTTGCGATGCAGGATCTTGGTGATCGCGACCTCCTTGAGCCGCTTCACCCAGCCGTGCGTGCGCGCCACCGCCAGGGCGTTCTGTACCGCAGCCCAGGCGGTGTCCGGCGCGGTCAGGTCGACGGTGAGGAAGTCCGTGGTGGCGCTGTCGGGATGATCCAGAACGGCCTGCAGCGCCATCAGCAGCTCAGCACCTGGGCCGGTCGGCCGGTACAGCGGCACGACCTGCTCGTAGTTGATGCGGACGCTCAACAGCGCCGGCGCCAAGCAGTCCACCGGCGTCAGCGTGCTCGGGTCACCCAGGCGGTCGTACGTGGTGAACGCCCGCTTGCCGTGTGGATCGGTGTAGTCCGCCAGGTGCTGTTCCGCGCAGGCCTGCAGCGAAGCGATCGACGGCACGCACCCTCACTCTCGAGCATCTGGCGGACGCAGCACGCTAGCCGTCGTCCGCTCTCTACGACTGGCGCCTCGCCGCTGCACGCTGCGTCCCCGGGATGCCGAACCGGCCGCACAACAGGTCGCTGACAGCCGGGGATTGCCGAGCCCGCTCCCGGAGGAACCAGTGGCTGCACCGGCCCTCGGGCTGGTGACCGCCGGCGTCACGTCCGGACCGCCCAGCCGGGCGGGCACCTCGTGGCCTCACCCCCATCGCGGTGGGTCGCGGACAACTCCACAGCGAAGAAGGGCGACCGCAGCCCGCACGTCGACGCGGACGCATACCGCGTGCCGGGGGCAGAGAAGGAGGTGATCAGCCGCCACCGGGCGCGGCCGGGACGGACCGGTCACAGAGACGGACCGGTCACAGAAGGGAGGGATCGAGCGCCGGGCCACCCAGCCGATCGCTACGACGTGCCGGTGGCCGCGCCCGACTGCAGCGGACGCCGCGCGCCGGTGGCACCGAGGAGGTGATGAGCCGCCACCGGGCGCAGCGCACCGGGCTTGTCCTCACCCCGAGCGCCGCAAGCAGTGACGGCGAGCTCCCCAACCGACATCGGCGGGAGCTTCGCGCTACCCCCCGGCACCACCGCCGGGACTAGCGCCGAGGTCCCCGGGAGAACCGGCATGACCACGATCGACGATCTGCTCGGCGCCGGAGACGGCACCGTCGTGCAGCTGAACGAGCGGCATCCCCGCCGTCGCGTGCACCTGCAGCGGCTGTTGGATGTCCGCGCACGGCTCGCCGTCCTCGCGGCCGAGCAGCGGTCGCATGATCTGCCCGAACAGCAGGAGATCACCCGCCTGCTGTGGGCCGTCGAGGAGACCATCCACGGCGGCTGGCCGCGCACCTACTACGAGCAGTTCCCGCAGTGGTGCGCCGACGAGGAGTCGCTGCTGCACGAGCCGACGAGGTCGGCGACCGGCTGCAGCGTGTGCCGCGCCGGGTCCGCGCCCGGCAGGCAGAACCACCAGCCGCCCGGCGCGGCGTGACGGAGTGAGCCCGGGCGTCCGCGCCCGGGCTCACTCCCGCTGCCGAACCGCGGCCTGCTGGTGACCAGCGCCGGCCGCGGTCCGCAGACACCCGATCGGGTGTGTCCAGCGAATGCCACCCACCGCGGTACCTGCACTTCTGGCGATGCGACCCACTCGCCGCGGCCTCGTGCCGCCTGTCCCGGAGGTGCCCCGATGCCCCACGCCGACTCCCTCACCGCCCGCCCGCACCGGCCGCTGCACCCGGATGTCCTGTGCGAGCTGCGCGATGCGGCAGTCATGCGCCGCGCGGCGGCGCTGCTCGACATCGACATCGCCTCGCTGCCGATCGCCTTCAGCCCTCACCACCGCAGCGAGCGCCTCGCGGCCACCCGCACCGCGGCCGAACTGCTGCTCGCCCGGCTGGAGCTGCTGCTGCCCTGCCCGGATTGTGCCGGCACCAACCAGCGGCTCGAGTGCGCGCAGGAGCTCGGAACGCTGGAGGCGCGCCTCGCGAGCGCCGCGAGCCGGGCGCAGATCGCGCTGTCCCTGAAGCTGCGCAGCCCCCACCTGTACGCCGCCTGACCCACCGCCATCGCCCGACACCGGCACGGAAGCCGGCCGGGCGGCGTCACCTGGGCCCGCAGCGCCCGCCGACCTGAAGCAGGGAGCTATGAGCGCAACCGATCACACCCACAACCCCAATGCCTGGATGTACCTCGAAGGCCCGGCCCGCCGGGTCCTGCGCATGAAGCTGCTGCACCGCCGCGACCACCTGGCCGCCGCGGCGGCCGAGCACGCCGCTCACGGACAGGTCGGCGCCGAACTGCTCTGGCGGGCGGTCGACACCGCCGAAGCTCATCTGCGCGACATCTTCCCCGAGACCTGGGCCGAGGAGCACGAGGATTGGGCGGCGACCGACGCCGCACGGCTCCACACCGTCGACGCCCCCCGTCCGGCGGACTGCCGCCTCTGCGCGCTCAACCCGCCGGCCCGCTCCTCCGCGGCGGCCTGACCGAGGTGTGGCCCGCTCCGCACCCGGGAGCGGGCCACACCTCCGCAGCAGCGGAGGGTGCGACGTGACCGCCGCGAGGGCCGGACCGTGATCCAGAAACCGAGGAGCTCCATGCGACAGGATGTGTCAGCCACATCACACCGGTTGCAGAGTGCACTCCCCCGAGCACAGACTGTAGTGCGTGCCTCGCCCGCAGTCTCCGGCCGCCCGGACCACGCTCTACCGGTTCGAGCTCCTCGAGACCCTCGAGGACGGCGTCCGGGAGAAGTACCGGGAGCAGGACGACTTCGAGGGCGTCCTCACCCAGGTCGGCGGGCGCGAGGCGCTGCTATTCAGCGGCACCATCATGAAGGCCGGACCCGTGCCCTGGGTCGCGACCCTGCGGGGACTCACCGGCGCAGAGCTGGACCTGGCCAACCGGACCGCCGCGGCCGTCCTCCTGATCCGGCGCGGCGATGCCGGCGCCTGGGCGCTCACCTACGGAATGGGGTTCCAGCTCCTCGACCACGACAAGATCGACGGGGCCTTCGGACAGCGCATCGCCCTCCGGGTGGCCGACGAGGCGGCGCTGAACTCCATCACCCGCACGACCCTCGATCACCGCGGACGGACAGACCGCCTGACCAGTCCAGGTGGTGATCACCTGCGCGGCTTCGGCGTCGGCGACGTCGGCGAGCTGGTCTCCCGGCTGGTTGGTCGCGCTGCCATTCCGGACCTGACTTGCGGCGAGAAGCCCATCACGATCCGCGGCGCGGACGCCCTGAACATCCCGCTGGGACGGAAGCCCGAGCAGCTGCTCGCCGACCTGGACGTGCTCGACACGCTGCTGGAGCAGCCGGCGAGCCCCGGACTGGAGGCGCTCGAGCAGCTCGTCGCGATCAAGCACCCGGAGGATCTGATTCAGGGCCTCGAGGCGAAGCTGAACGCCGTCCTGGCCGACCCGACGTCGGACGCCCGGTTGACCACCGCCTGGCCGCACGAGCGCATCAACGACAACGGCATGCCCGACGCGTACAAGATCAAGGGGATCAAGGGGCACCTCGGCGACGGGGTCCCCACCGTCGCCACCCTCCGCGACGTCCTCGAGGACGAGCCCGACGCCACGAAGCTGGACCGCCTCCGCCGGCTGAAGGTGATGCTGTACCGAGACGCCGACGCCACGGAGGCCATGAGCCAGGACATCCCCGGGGACCGCTGGCTCGCCTTCGAGACCCATGACGGGCCGCGGCGGTACGTCTTCCACGACGGACGCTGGTTCCAGATGGACGACAGGTACGCGGACAAGCTGCGGGCCCATGCGAAGCGGATCTTCGACCGGCCATCCCCGGTGCAGCTCCCGCCCTGGCCGGAGGACATGGACGAGGCCGACTACAACAAGCACGTGGCCGAGGAGCTGGGCGGCGTCCTCATGGACAGGGACCTGATCCGGACGCCGATGCACCGGCGCGGCATCGAGGCCTGCGACGTGCTCATGCCCGACGGGATCCTGCTCCACGTCAAGGACGTCGACCGATCGTCCCCGGCCAGCCACCTGCTGGCTCAGGCGCTGGTGTCGACCGACGCGCTCCTCAACGACGAGGAGGCACGCGCGCAGTTCGAGGAACGGATCGAGCGGAAGGGCGGGTCAGCCGTCGACGTGCCGGCTCGCATCTCGACCGTGGTCCTCGGCCTGGCACGGAAGGGGAATCCTTTCACGAGCGACAACCTGTTCACCTTCACCCAGGTCACGATGGTCCGACTCGTCGACGTCCTTCAACGGCAGCGCGTGGACGTGTTCATCGAGCCGATCCAACGGGCCGCGTAGCAGATCTCGCACCTCCCCGGTCATTCCAGGAGAAGCGGACACCCATTCCATCGAGATGGGTCCGGCGTCCTAAGAACCGAGGGATGGGCCGGTCGGCCACGCCACGAAAGCCCAGGTCACATCTAAAACACGGAGCCCCCAGAGGCCCGGCACGGCCGAGTCTCCCAGACCGCGCCGACGGTCACCGGCCGTCCCGGATCCGCCGCGCCGCCGCCAGCAGCCGGCCGTCCTCCAGCGCTGCGGCGACCGTCCCCTCGGCGAACCGATCGCCCCGGACGATCGTCGTCACCAGGCGGGCGACGTCGGCCAGCGAAGCGGCAGCCACGTCGCCGGCCGTGCGGTAGCGGCGCGCGCCGTCCCAGCGCATCCAGTCGAACACCGGCACGGCGCCAGCCCGGCCCAGCGCGCCCAGCAGGGCCGACACGGGCTCCGCGTAGGCGGCCCACGGCATGGTGATCGCGCCGCCGGCCTGCCGCTCCCCGCCGCGCCACTCCACCAGCGGCCCGGACGCCTCCTCCACCGCCGCGACCGCCGCCGCCAGCTCCGCACGGGCCTCGCGGGATGCCGATGCCAACCCGGCCAGCACCGCGGCGTCGTCCGGTGCGGCGCTCACAGCACGTCGAGCACCAGCAGGACCACGATCGTCAGCACCGCCGAGATGAGCAGCGAGCCGAGGCAGCCGAACCGGTTGGAGAAGAAGAGGAACACCCGCCCGGGGTGCCCGCAGACGCTCCCGCGGAACCCCGCGTGACCGGCGTCGCCACCCGGACGGGCGGGTCCACCCGTTCAGGGGATCGTGGCCCCCGCCCTCGACTACCTACGGTCATTCCCAGTGCGGCGCCGACAACGCGCCCGCACGCCAGACCCCGGTCCGGCCGCCCCGTTCCCCCCGGGCGCGGCCGGACCGGTCCCATGTGAGGGGTCAGCAGGCGCTCCCGGTCAGCGCGAACAGCTCGTCCCGCTGCGCCTGGTCCAGCGGCAGGTCGACGGTGACCTCGTCCTCGCCGTCCACCTGCACGCCGAGCACGAACAGGTACGGCTGCTTGGTCTCGGCCAGCGCGTGGGGGTCGCAGCGCGCCGTCGTGAACTCCAGCGCCACCTCCCGCGCGTCCTCGCCCTCCCCCAGCGTCGCCGGGAGGTCCGCCGCGACGTCGTACAGCACGTTGCCGTCCAGCCGGGTCAGCGTCACCGCCCGCTCGTCGTCGCCGGCGCGGGTCAGCGCCAGCGTCCCGGTGACGGCGTCGCCGCCCATCGCCAGCCCCGTCACCGTCACCCCGGCGACGGCGAGCGCCGCTTCCGCCGCGCACGTGTCGGCGTGGATGCGGGCCAGGTCCGCCGCCGCGAGCGGCACCCGCAGCACCTCGCTGCTCCCGTCGGGCCGGACGACGGTCAGCCGCGCGGCCGCGGGCTCCGCGGCGGAGCCACAGACGGCGTCCCCGTACGGCGCCGGCAGGTCGATGACGCGGCCCGGCACGAAGGCGGCCTCCACCGGCCGGTCGGGCAGCGCCGCGAAGCCGGGCGAGTCGATCACCACCGAGGTGACGGTGAACGGCCCGGCGCCGGTGTCGGTCACCCGCACCTGCACCTGCCCGCCGACCGCCGCGTCGGTGCGCAGCTCCACCGCCTGGGCCTCGATCCCCTCGACGGCGGGCACCGCAGGCCCCGGGGAGAGGGTGGCGGACGAGGACGCCGACACCGACGACGAGGCCGCCGGGGCGCCACCGCACCCCGCGCACAGCAGCAGGACCAGCCCGGCCGCCGTCCGCCTCATGCGCGCAGGGTAGGGCGCGCGGGACCCCTACTGGTGCCGCGCGGGCAGCCGGGCCATCACGTGCCCGGCCTCCATCCGCACGTCGAGCTTCTCCTGCGGGTTGGCCGCCGGCCCGCGCCGCGGCTCGCCGTTGTCCAGGTCGAACGCCGAGTCGTGCCACGGGCAGACCAGGCACGCGTGCCCGCGGACCTCCTCGACGCTGCCCTCGTACAGCGGCCCGGCGAGGTGCGAGCAGGCGCCGACGAAGACGTCGACCCGCCCGCCCCGCCGGACGGCGGCCAGCGGCGCGGTGACACCGCTGCCGGGCGCGGTGCGCAGCGCCGGGCGGCCCTCGGGCAGGTCGTCGAGCGGGCCGAGGTCGATCCAGTCGGAGGTGAGCGCGCGGGCCGCCGTCGCGGCGTGGGAGGCGCCGGAGGACTGCGCGTAGGACATGTGCCCGCCCACCGCCGCCGAGCCGGTGGCCAGGCCCAGCCCCGTGTAGGACAGCACCCGGCCGAGCGTGCCGCGCCCCTTCGCCCGGGCCACCAGCGAGCCCACGTAGAAGCCGAGCGCGACGGTGTTGGCCACCGCGTGCAGCGCGCCGAGCCGGCGGACGCCGACCTCCTGCTCCGACCAGTCGGCCGCACCGCTCATCGCGGCGGGCACCGACACGACGACGCCGGTGCCGATGAGCACGGTCGCGGCCGGCCGCAGCGGCGGGATGGCGTCGAGCAGGCCGGCCGACGCCCAGCTGCCCACCGGCACCTGCACCAGCACCGGGTGCAGCGGGTGGCCGAGCCACGTGCCGTGGAGGGCGTCCTTGAGCGCTCCGGGCTTGAGCACGGCCTGGACCGCCGAGCGGGCCGGCTCGATGACCTTGTCGAAGGTGCTCACGTCCGCGAGGCGGTCGAGGAAACCCATCAGGCTCATGGGCGGCTCCCTACCCCCGTCGGCCGGTCGGCAAGCCGGTCGGCGGCGGCCGTCAGGCCGGCGACCAGCAGGCCCGCGACGACGGCGCCCGTGGCGTTGAGCAGCGCGTCGACCGGCGACACGACCCGGCCGAGCGGCAGCGCCCACTGCAGCGTCTCGATCGCCGCGCCCGTGGTGAGCGCGGCGGCGACGAGCACCGCGGGCGAGCGCAGGACCGGCCACCGCAGGACGGCCACCACCGCGAGCGGCGCGAGCAGCAGCAGGTTGCCGAGCAGCTGCACCACGGTGGCGCGGGAGTCCAGGCCGGTCACGTACCAGCGCAGCTCGGCGGTGGGCGCGCCCCACTCCCAGCCCCCGCTGCCCGCGGGCAGCAGCGTCAGGGCGGCCACCGCGGCCAGCGCGACGACGGTGCCGGTGGTCAGGGCGGGTCGGGCGTCCATGCCACCCACGGTGACCGGCCTCCCTGGGAGGAGCCTGGACGCGCCCGGGGTGACGCGATCCACACCGTCACGGGGGAATGCCAGGGTCTAATCCGCTGGCTCCCAGGGAACTGTCAGGGGGAACCTGTGCACTACCCCTGCCACCCCGAGAGATCCCGGACCGAGGAGACGTCGTGACCTGCCCGTCGCTGCTGCACCGCCCCGTGGCGGTCGCCGACCTCGTCGGTGACGTCGCGGCCGGCGTGCGCTCCGACCGGTGGTTCGGCCAGTTCTCCCGGTTCGTCCTCGTCGGCGGGCTCTCCAGCGCCGTCTACGCGCTGCTCTACGTGCTGCTCAACGGCCTGGGCGACGTGCCCGCCAACGTCATCGGCTCGGCCATCTCGTCGGTCATGGCCAACGAGATGCACCGGCGGATCAGCTTCCACGCCGGTGAGCGCGTGGGCTTCCTGACCGCTCAGTGGGAGGGCGGCGCGCTCGCCGTCGCCGGGATGATCGCCACCAGCCTCGCGCTGAGCTGGTTCAACTCGGTCACCACCGACCCGTCGGTCGTCACCGAGTTCCTGGTCATCGCCCTGGTCACGGCCACCATCGGCACCCTGCGCTTCCTCGCGCTGCGCTGGGTGTTCCGCCCCCGTCCCGCCTGACGGCACCGGTTCGTCCCCGACCCGGCGTTTGACGCGCCGGCATCTGGGGGCACACTCGGAGACGGTGGTTGAACACGCAACCACCGTTCGAGACACGAGAGCCGAGGGAACCGTGGCGAAGATCGCCGTCATCTACTACTCGTCCACCGGGAACGTGCACCAGCTCGCCGCCGCGCTCGCCCAGGGCGCGGAGGAGGCCGGCGCCGAGGTCCGCCTGCGCCGCGTGCCGGAGCTCGCCCCCGAGGAGGCCATCAGCTCCAACCCGCTGTGGCGTGCCCACGTCGACGCCACCGCCGACCAGGTGGAGGAGGCCACGCCGGCCGACATGGAGTGGGCCGACGGCTACGCGCTGGGCAGCCCCACCCGCTTCGGCACGCCCGCCGCGCAGATGAAGCAGTTCATCGACCAGCTCGGTGGCCTGTGGTTCACCGGCAAGCTGGCGAACAAGGGCGCCACGGCGTTCACCAGCGCGCAGAACGTCCACGGCGGCAACGAGTCGACGATCCTGACGTTCTTCAACATCTTCTCGCACTTCGGCGCCGTCATCGTGCCGCCCGGCTACACCGACCCGCTGCTGTTCGAGGCCGGGGGCAACCCCTACGGCGTCTCGACGGCGTCCGGCGGCCAGTCGGCCACCGCGTCCGAGGCCGAGCTCACCGCCGCCCGCTACCAGGGCCGCCGCCTCGCCGAGATCACGGCGAAGCTCGTCGCCTGACCGCCCAGCCGTCCCGGTCCGCCCCCGCCGCGGGGCGGGCCGGGACGCCGCGCCTCTAGCCTCGACGGATGGACGAGCCGACGACGAGCCCGCCGCGGCCCTGGCGCCGCCGCGGACGCACCGCCGGCCGCTGGCTGCTGCGCGTCGCCGTGGCCACCGCCGGGGCGCTGCTCGGCATCCTGCTTCTGGGCCGCATCGACGCGCCGATCGGCCCCTTCGACGCCAGCCTCGCCCTCACGCCCACCGGCGGCGGCGCCACGGTCGAGGTGCCACCGCTGGGCAGCCTCGAGGTGGACGCCTACGACGGGCCGCTGGGCCTGGACGTGCAGCTGCGCCGCGTCGACGAGACCCGCATCCAGGCGCTGGTCAGCGACCCGGCGCGGGTCGACGGCCTGGTCGACCGCGTCAGCGCCGACCTGCAGGACGCCGTCACCCGGCTGGCCTGGACCACCGCGCTGGCCGGCGTCGGCGGGGCGGCGCTCGGCTCGCTCGTCGTCTACCGGCGGTGGCGGGAGCCGCTGGTCGCGGCCGGCGCCTCGGTGGTCCTGCTGGCCGGCACCGCCGGCCTGGGCGCGGCCACCTGGCGGCCCGAGGCCCTCTCCCAGCCCACCTACACCGGCCTGCTGGTCAACGCGACCAGCCTGATCGGCAGCGCCGAGGACATCGTCGCCCGCTTCAACGCCTACCGGGCCTCCCTCGAGGACCTGGTCACCAACGTCGGCACCCTCTACTCGACGCTGTCCGCACTGCCCGCGCCCGGCGGGCCCACCGACACCGTCGCCCTGCTGCACGTCTCCGACATCCACCTCAACCCGGCGGGGTTCGACCTGGTCGCGCAGGTGGCCGAGCAGTTCGACGTCGACGCCGTCCTCGACACCGGCGACATCACCGACTGGGGCAGCGAGCCGGAGAACCAGGCGATCGGCTCCATCGGCTCCCTCGGCGTGCCCTACGTCTACATCCGCGGCAACCACGACTCCGCGATCACCGCCGCGCTGGTCGCCTCGCAGCCGAACGCCACCGTGCTCGACGACTCCGCGACGACGGTCGCCGGGCTCACCGTCGTCGGCGCCCGCGACCCCCGCTTCACCCCCGACAAGGACGCAACCGGCGACACCGAGTCCCTCGAGCAGACCGGCGAGGACCTCGCCGAGCTCTCCGCGGAGCAGGACCCGCCGCCCGCCATCGCGATGGTGCACGACCCGGAGCAGGCCCCGCCGCTGGACGGCGTCGTCCCGGTGGTGCTCGCCGGGCACACCCACGAGCGGGAGGTCGAGACGCTCGACGAGGGGACGCTGCTCATGGTGCAGGGCTCCACGGGCGGCGCGGGCCTGCGCGGCCTGCAGGGCGAGAGCCCGACGCCGCTGACCTGCACGGTCCTCTACCTCGACCCCGACAGCGGGGCGCTGGTCGCCTACGACGACATCACCCTCGGCGGCCTCGGCGAGACCGAGGCGACCATCGCGCGCACCGTCGTCCCCGAGCCCGAGGAGCCGGCCCCGGAGGACGCCGACACGGACGGCGACACGGACGGCGGGGCCGACGGCGACACGGGCGACGGCACCGACGGCGCACCGGCCTCCCCGACCGGCTGACCGTCCCGCCCTACGCTCGCCGCCATGTCGACGACGTCGCGCACCCGCCTGTCCGCCGGCCTCCTCGCCGGGGCGATCGCCCTCGTCCCGCTGGCCGGCTGCTCGTTCACCTCCAACGGCTTCTCCTGCTCCGGCACCTCGTGCACGGTCACCCTGAACGGCGAGGGCAGCGAGGTGGACGTCCTCGGCACCACGGTGACCCTCGGCGGCGTGCAGGACGGCCGGGCCTCGATCACCGTCGGCGGCGCGAGCGTCTCCTGCGGGGCGGGTGAGTCCGTCGCCGCCGGGCCGCTGCAGCTGGAGTGCACCAGCGTGACCGGCGACGCCGTCGAGCTGCGCGCCAGCCTGAACTGAGCTCAGGCCGCGTCGGCGACCTCGACCACGACCCGCACCGGGTCCTGCAGCAGGTAGACGCGGAACGGCGCCTCCGCGCGGGCGCCGACGAACGCGACCGTCGTCCCCTCGTAGGTCGCGTCGAACACCACCTCGGTGACGTTGCCCGTCCCCTGCCCGGCCACCGGGCCGCCCGCGTACTCGTCGACCCCGGTGTCGTACGGGTAACCGGCGCCGGTCACGGTCACCTGGAGCACCGCACCGCCGGCCACCGCGACCGGTGCGCCGCTGCCCTGCGAGCTCGCGGCGTCCACCCACCGGACGTCCCACCCCGGCGTCCCGGCGCCGCCGGCCTCGAGGACGACCCGGTCGAAGCCGTCGTGCCGGCCGGTCCGGACGTCGGTGACGGTCACCTGCGCGCCCGCGGACGCCGCCGCGGTGTCGGGCGAGGCGTCCCCGGGGAACGCGGCGCCGCCGTCCCCACCGCCCCCGTCGCCGTCGTCCTCCGGCTCCTCCGCCGAGGGGGTCGCCGCCGGGGCCTGGCCGTCGCCCGCCGCCGGGGAGGTCGCGGGCGAGGGCGCGGGGGAGGACGCCGCCGACGACGTCGAGGGGGCGGCGGCCGGTTCCGCGCCGCCTCCGCAGCCGGCGACGAGGAGGGCCGCCGACAGGGCGGCGCACACGGGCAGGAGGGGACGACGGGTCACCCGGGGAGCGTCGCAGCGGAGGACCGGCTCCCCGCGCACCGGCGCGCCGACACCCCCGGACCGGGGTGGTGTCCGGGCCCCCGCGGGGGCCATGTATCGTTCTCCCTGCCCCCGGCGAACGAGCCCCCATCGTCTAGCGGTCCAGGACGCCGCCCTTTCAAGGCGGTAGCACGGGTTCGAACCCCGTTGGGGGCACGCACCACCGCAGTACCAGCACCACCAGCAAGGCCCTGTAGCGCAGTTGGTTAGCGCGCCGCCCTGTCACGGCGGAGGTCGCGGGTTCGAGTCCCGTCAGGGTCGCTTCCCCGGTGGAACGTCACCGGGAGGGGCAGGTAGCTCAGTCGGTACGAGCGCTCGCCTGAAAAGCGAGAGGTCGGCGGTTCGACCCCGCCCCTGCCCACACACACTCCCCCGGACGGTGCCGGTGGTCGTCGAGCGATCCGACCCGGCCGCCGATCCCCGCCTCGCCGTCCGCCTGCTCGAGGTGCAGCACGCCGCCTACGGCGTCGAGGCGCGGCTCCTCGGCGACGACCGCATCCCCGCCCTGCACGAGGACCTGCCCGCCCTGGTGGGCGCCGGGCTCGACTGGCTCGTCGCCCGCGACGGCGGCACCGTCCTCGGCGCACTGGGCCTGCGCGCCACCGGCGGGGAGGTCGACGTCGACCGGCTCGTCGTCGACCCCGCGCACGCGCGGCGCGGCACCGGGCGGGCCCTCGTGGCGGCCGTGCTGGCCGGCGCGGGCGGACGGCGGGTCACCGTCTCCACCGGCCGGGACAACACCCCGGCCCGGCGGCTCTACGCGCAGGCCGGCTTCCGGGAGACCGGCGAGCGCGAGGTGCTGCCGGGCCTGTGGGTGGTCGACGCGGAGTGGGTGGCCGGCGCGGCGCGGGAGCCCTAGACGCCGACGGCGCGGTCGGCGAGCACCTGCTCGTAGACCTGCTCGTGCACGGCGCGCACCGCCGCCAGCTGCCCTTCGCGCCACGCGCGGTCGGCCGGCCGGGGCATCGGCCGGGTCAGTGCCGCGCCGACCGCCGCGTTCAGCGACACCGGGTCGAAGCCGTGCTCCTCGTCGTTGCCGTAGACGACGACGTCGGACCACTGGTCGGCGAACCAGCCGCAGCTCGGGGCGACGACGCGGGTGCCGACGTCGCGGCAGACCTCCAGGTCCCGCGAGTGCGTGCCGCAGCGCTCGGGCAGGACGGCGACGTGCAGCTCCTGCAGCTGCCGCGCCCAGCGCGCCGGGTCGCGGACCACCACCTCGAGGCCCTCGGCGCGGGCGAGGTCCGCGGCGCCGGGCAGCTCCTGGCCCGGCTCGAGGAACACCCGCAGCCGCCCGCCGCCGGACACCGCGCCCGACAGCGCCGCGCGGACCATCGCCGCCGGGTCGGGCACGGCGGTGCCCGGGGTGCCCAGCGCGAGCCCGACCAGGCCGCGCTCCGCGCCGGTGTCGGGGTCCGCCGCGGCCACCGACGGGTGCGCGACGACGATCGCCGTCCGGCCGAAGCGGTCGGCGATCTCGTCGGCCGCGCCGGGGGTCAGCGTGAACACGACCTCCGCCGTCGCCAGCAGCGCGGCCAGGTGGGCGTCGTGCCGGTGCCGGGTGGGCTGCGCCGGGTCGCGCAGCTGGTGCACCGTGACGACCAGTGGCACCCCGGTGCGCCGCAGCGCCTCGGTCCAGCTCACGACCTCGTCCTCGGGCAGGTGCCCGTAGCCGGTGTGCACGTGCACGACGTCGACCCGGTGGGACCAGGCGGTCAGGTACGCCGGGTCCAGCCAGGGGCTGGGGTCGTGGTCGGGCCCCACCGGGACGGCCGTGTCCGGCAGCACCGCGGCGACGTAGGCGTCGCGGTGCGGCACCGTCGCGACGCGGACCCGCGCGCGCGAGGCGGACGGCGGCAGAGCGGGGATCACTCGGGCGGCACTCCTCCTGCGGTCGAGCACTGCGACGGCAGGGGCGGTGCTCCTCGATGAACTCCGTCGGTTCCGATACCCAGGATGGTGCCGCACAACCGTGTGCGACCTCACCCGGTGGGCCGCGTCACTCGTCAGGAGGACCGGTGCGCGCCTCCTGGGCGGCGGCGTACGCGGGCGCCCGGAAGCGGGCCATCGGCCCGTCGGCCAGCATGCCCGGCGGCGGGTTCCGGACGGCGTCGAAGCGCAGGTCCGGATCGACCTCGCCCACGGGCGCGGTGACCAGCAGCCGGCCGAAGGGCACCCAGTCCCCGCCGCCCCGCGCGGCCAGCAGCCGGAACGCCGTCCCCGGCGCCGCGGCGGCCACCGGCCCCGGGTCGGACGGCAGCGCGGCCGGGCCGTCCGGGACGGCGGCCAGCCGCACGGTGCCGGCGGCGCAGCGGTAGCCCATGAGCGAGGTGTAGGCGGCCGCGGCGTCGGCGCGCAGCACCGGCAGGTAGCGGGTCCGCCGGCCGCGGCCGGTGGTCGACAGCAGCAGGTCCACCGGCCGGTCGCCGTCGGGCAGCCGGACGGCGAGGCCCAGCAGGTCTGGTAGCGGGGCGGGCAGCCCGGCGCCGCGGGAGAACCGGACGACGGCGGGCTCGCGGGCCGGGCCGGCCAGCCAGGGCACGCCCCAGTCCGGGCCGCCGGACCGCTCCAGGACGGCGTCGAGCACGGCGCCGCGCGGGTGCATCGGCTTGCCGTGCCGCCGGCGCGCGAGCGCAGCCAGCGGCACCGCCACGAGCCGTCCGGCGAGGGCCAGTGCGTCTGCCACGGCGGCTCCCTACCCGGGCCCGCCGCGACGGAACGACACCGACCGCCGCGTCCCGGTGGGCAGGACCTGCCGGTGTCGGGCGGGATGTCCGTCGTTCCTTGCCCTGTGGTGCGGACCGGTCCGCTGCCTACCGTCGGGAGGTGCTCTCGACGCTCCTGGTCATCGGCGGGGTCCTCCTCGGGCTGGTCGCCCTGCTCGCCCTGATCGTCGGCCTGAGCGCCCGCCCCGCCCCCCGCACCGACCGCCGGCCCGCCGGCTGGGTCGCCGACGCGGGGCGCCCGCACCCCGACGCGTGGTCGCCGCTGACCAGCACGACCACCTCGGAGATCCCGCCGGTCCGCTGACCGGTCCCCCGACCCGGCGTCCCGGCGGCTGCGGCCAGCGCGCCGCCGGGACGACCCGTCACCCCCGCCGGCCGACCGGCTCCCACTCCGCCTCGGCGCGCAGCACCGGCTTGAGCACCTTGCCGCCGGGGTTGCGCGGCAGCACCGCCGAGCGCACGGACACGAACTGCGGCACCTTGAAGTCGGCCAGGTGCGCGCGGGCGTGGCCCAGGAAGGCCTCGACGTCGAACGCGGTGCCCGGGACCGGGACCACCACCGCGCCGACCTTCTCCCCCATCACCGGGTCGGGCACCCCGACGACGGCGACCTCGAAGACACCCGGCGCGGCCGCCAGCGCGTTCTCCACCTCCACGCAGTACACGTTCTCGCCGCCGCGGTTGATCATGTCCTTGGCGCGGTCGACGACGTAGGTGAAGCCGTCGTCGTCGATGCGGGCGAGGTCGCCGGAGTGCAGCCAGCCCTCGGTGAACGCCTCGGCGGTGGCCTCGGGCTTGTTCCAGTAGCCCTGCACCACGTTGGCTCCGCGGATGAGCAGCTCGCCGACACCGGTGGCGGGGTCGACACCCTCCAGCCGCAGGTCGACCACCGGCGCGGGGAAGCCCACCGAGTCCGCGTGGGTGCCGGCGTGCTCGTGCGGCAGGAACGTCGAGATCGACGAGGTCTCCGACAGCCCGAACCCGTTGCCCACCTGCGCCGAGGGGAACGCCTCCTTGATGCGGGCTACCAGCTCCGGGGCGATCGGCGCCCCGCCGTAGGTGGCGAACCGCACCCCGCTGACGTCGGTGTCCGCGAAGGCCGGCTGGTTGACCGCCAGCCAGAACACCGCGGGCACCGAGGTGACGACGGCGATCCGCTCCTCCGGGATGACCCGCAGGAACCGGCCCACCTCGAAGGCCGGCATCACCACCGCGGCCGCGCCGCTCTGCAGCGCCGGCAGCAGCTGGCTGTTGCAGCCGGTGACGTGGAACAGCGGCACGCTGACGAGGTTGCGCAGCGACGGGTCGTCGCGGCCGAGGCCCACCACCCGGCGGGCGTTCTCCGTGTTGGTCAGGAAGTTCTCGTGACTGGTCATCGCGCCCTTGGGGAAGCCGGTGGTCCCCGAGGTGTAGAAGATCGCCGCGAGGTCGGAGAGCGCCGACCCCTCCTCGGCGTACGGCTCGCCGTCGGGCAGCGGGGTGCCCGGCTCGAGCACCACGCGCGCGCCGCTGTCGTCGACGACGTACCGCGCCTCGGCGTCGGTGAAGCGGGTGTTCACCGGCACCGCCACGCCGCCGGCGAGGAGCGTGCCGACGAAGCCGAGCACCCAGTCCGCGCCGTTGCCCAGCCGGATGGCCACGCGGTCGCCCCGGCCGACGCCGGCCGCGCGCAGTCCTCCGGCCACCCGTGCCGCGCCGTCCCACAGCTCCCGGAAGGTGAGCCGCGGCCCGTCCACCTCGACGACGGCCTCGCCGCCGGGGTCCCGGTCGACCGAGGCCCGCAGCATCGCCACCACGGAGTCGGGCAGGTCGGTGTAGTGCTTGGTGCCGCCGGCGTCGCGCTCGACCCCCGACTCGTCGAAGGGGTGCAGTGTCATCTCAGTACGCCCCCACGTTCTCGAAGTACCGGCGCGGGACGTCGACCAGCATCGTGGTGATCTGCTCCTCGGTCACCCCGTGCTCGCGCAGGTAGGGGAGCACGTCCTCGTGGATGTGCGTGTAGTGCCACTGCGGCAGCAGGTCCATGACGCCGGGGGCCAGCCAGTCGATGTAGCAGGAGGCGTCCTGCGAGAGGACCATCTGGCCGGCGAAGCCGCGGCGGCACATCTCCACGACGATGTCGGCGCGCGCCTCGAACGTCGTGTCCAGGTTGATCCCGAAGCGGTCCATGCCGAGGACGAAGCCGGCCTCGGCCAGCTCGGTCAGGTGGTCGGCGTCGGTGGTGTCGCCGCTGTGGCCGAGCACCACCCTGCGCGGGTCCACGCCCTCGTCGTCGAACACCCGCTGGACCGCCAGGCCCTGCCGGCTCCCCGGGTGCGTGTGCACGGTGATCGGGGCGCCGGTGGCGCGGTGCGCCCCGGCCACGGCGCGCATGACCCGCTCCACCCCCGGGGTCAGGCCCTGGTGGTCGATGGCGCACTTGAGGAAGGCCGCCCGCACCCCCGTGCCCGCGATCCCGTCGCGGATGTCGCCGACGAACATGTCGACCATCGGGTCGGGCACCTTCGCGCCGACCGCCGCGTCGAGCGCCGGGCCGCGGTAGTGGAAGAAGAACGGGACGTCGTCGTAGGTGTAGCAGCCGGTGGCGACGACGATGTTGAGGTCCACCTGCTCGGCGATCCGCTGGATGCGCGGGATGTAGCGGCCGAGGCCGATCACGGTCGGGTCGACGATGGTGCGCACGCCGGTCCCGGCCAGCTTCCCCAGCTTCTGCACCGCGTCGGCGACGCGGTCGTCCTCGCTGCCCCACTCCTCGGGGTAGTTCTGCTGCACGTCGGCGTTCAGCACGAACACGTGCTCGTGCATGAGCGTCGGGCCGAGCTCGGCGGTGTCGACGGGGCCCTTGACGGTCTGGACCTGGGGCACGGGTGCTCCTCGCGCGATGGCGCCCGGCACCGGCGCCGGGCGAGCACCGGGACGTTAGCGGCGGTGTGACCCCGGTCGCACCGGGGTCAGGCCTGCCCCGTCAGGAGCTCGGCGGCCCGCTCGCCGACCATGACGGCGCTGGCGGCCGGCCCGCGGGTGGGCACCTCCGGGAGCACCGAGGTGTCCGCGACCCGCAGCCCCTCGACGCCGCGCACCCGCAGGTGCTGGTCGACGACGGCGCCGGGGTCGCCGTCCGGGCCCATCCGCGCGCCGCCGGTCAGGTGCACCGCGGTCGCCAGCGCGGCGCGGACCCAGCCGTCGAGGGCGTCGTCGTCGGCCAGGACGGCGTCGTCCGGGCCGGGGCGGGCCTCCACCAGCGGGGCGAGGGCCCGGCTGCGCAGCAGGGCGCCGGCCAGCCGCACCGCCTCGCGCAGCCGCCGCCGGTCGGCGGCCGTGGCGAGGTAGCGGTGCTCGATCCGCGGCGCGGCCGCCGGGTCGGCCGAGGCGAGCGCGAGCCGGCCGCGGCTCTCACCGCGGTAGAGGCCGGCGGCCAGCGACAGCGTGACGTCGTCCCCGCCGCCCCCGGGCACGACCCGGCCCCACGGCCGCAGCCAGGGCAGCACCTCCAGGTCGCCGGGCACCGGGGAGTCCGACGACGTCGCGTGCAGCACCGAGTGCAGGGGCAGCGGCCAGTCCTCCTCGGGCAGGCCGGCCACCGGCACCCAGGGCAGGTAGACGAGCGGGTGGTCGGACAGGCCGGCCCCCACGCCGGGCGCGTCGACGGCGACGCCGACCCCGGCGGCCCGCAGGTCCGCCGCCGGGCCGATGCCCGATCGCAGGAGCAGGTGCGGCGTGCCGACGGCGCCGGCCGCCAGCACCACCTCCGCGGCGCGGACCGCCCCGGCGTCGGTGTCGACGCCGACCGCGCGGCCCCGCTCGAGCAGCACCCGCCGCACCCGCACGCCGCCGCGCACGGTCAGCAGCGGCGACCCGCGGCGCGGCGAGAGGTAGGCCATGGCCGTGTTGACCCGCACGCCGCCGTCGACGGTGAAGGGCACCGGGCCGTACCCGGGCGGGCCACCGGCGTTCTTGTCCGGCTCCGACGGCACGCCGAGCTCGGCCGCCGCGGCGGCGAGGGCGTCGGCGAGCGGGCCGCCGCCGGCCGGCCGGGTGACCGGAAGCGGCCCGCCGGAGCCGTGCCCGGGCCGGTCGCCGTACTGCCGGTCGTCCTCCAGGCGGCACCAGGCCGGCAGGCAGGCCGCCAGGCTCCACAGGTCGTTGCCCGCGGCGGCCCAGCCGGCGTGGTCGGCGGGGGTGGCGCGGACGAAGTAGCCGCCGTTGACGGCGCTGGACCCGCCCACCCCGCGCCCGCGCGGCAGCGGCGCCCGCCTGCCCGGCACGAGCTCGGTCGTGAACGACCAGTTGGCCGGGTGCCCCGGCACCGTGGCGCCGAGGGTGGCGGCGTCGCGCAGCTCGGGCGGGAAGTCGGCCGGGCGCGGGTGGTCGGCGCCGGCCTCCAGCAGCAGCACCCGGCGGCCGGCGTCGGCCAGGCGGGCGGCCAGGGCGCAGCCGGAGGAGCCCGCGCCCACCACCACGACGTCCCAGCTCACAGGCCGAGGGCCTCCGGCAGGTCCAGCCGGCGCACCTTCCCGGTGGACGTGCGCGGCAGCTCGCCCACCGGGTGCAGGCTCTTGGGCCGCTTGGCCGGCGCCAGCCGCTCGCGGGCCCACGCGCCGAGCTCGGCGGGGTCGGCGGTGCCCACGTAGGCGGCGACCACCCGCTGGCCCCAGTCCTCGTCGGGGACGCCGACCACGGCGCTCTCGACGACGTCCGGGTGGGCGTCGAGGACAGCCTCGACCTCCGCCGGGTAGACGTTGACGCCGCCGGAGATGACCAGGTCCTCGCGGCGGCCGTCGAGCCAGACGGTGCCGTCGGCGTCGACCCGGCCGAGGTCGCCGACGGTCACCCGGTCGCCGCGCCAGGCGGCGGCGGTCTTGTCCGGCGCCCGCCAGTACTCGAAGCGGGCCCACCGCGGCACCGCGCACCACAGCTGGCCGCGCTCGTCGGTCTCCAGGCGCCGGCCCGGCCGGGCCCGCCCGACGCTGCCGGGGTGCGCCAGCCAGTCCCCGGGCGCGCACACGGTGAACTGGGCCTCGGTGGAGCCGTAGAACTCCCAGACGCTGCCCGCCGGCAGCGCGTCGAGGACCGCCCGCTTGAGCGGCTCCGGGCAGGGGGCGCCGGCGTGCACGAGCCGGCGGAAGGAGGACCAGTCGACGTCGTCGCGCGCCACGAGCCGGCGCAGGTGCGTGGGGACGCAGAAGGTCGTCGTCGGGGCGAGCGCGGTGATCGCCGCGGCGGCCCGGGCGGCGTCGAACGGGCCGGGCAGCAGCACCTCGCCGCCGGCCAGCAGGGTGTGCACCGCGAAGCGCAGCGGCGCGGAGTGGTGCAGCGGGGAGAGCACCAGGTGGCGGTCGCCGGCGGTGAAGCCCCAGAGGTCGATCTCCTCGGCGGCCAGGGCACGGGCGTCGTCCTCGGCGAGGACGCCGGACCACACGCCCTTGCGCCGGCCGGTGGTGCCCGACGTGTAGTGCATGGGCCGGGCGAGGGGCACGTCGGCGAGGTCGGCCTCGTCGTCGCCGAGCAGCCGCTCCGGCGCGCCGGCCACGTCGAGCGCGCAGTCGGCGTCGGCGGCCAGCGCCGCGCGCTCGGCGGCGGGCAGCGCCGGGTCGAGCACCACGGGCACGACCCCGCTGCGCAGGGCCCCGAGGACGACGGCGAGCAGCGCCGGGGAGGCCGCCGCGGACACCAGCAGCCGGTCGCCGGGGCGCAGGCCGGCCGAGCGCAGCGCCGCCGCGGCCCGGCGCTGGTCGCGCTCGCCGTCGGCGGCCCGCACGACGGCGGTCACGGCAGGCGCACCCGGTCGCCGTCGACGACCACGTGCCCCTCGGCGTCGAGCTTGGCCAGCGTCGCCCGGGTCGACTGCGCGGCCGCCGGCCACAGCGCCCGCGGCACCTCGGCGTAGACGTCGGCCACCAGCGCGTCGACCGTCCCGGCGCCGCGGACCAGCGCGGCGAGCAGCTGCGACTCGCGGAAGGCGCGGTGGGCCAGGTAGAAGTCCAGGACGGCGCCCGGGTCCTCGGTGAGCTCCGGGCCGTGCCCGCAGTACAGCGCGCTGGGGCCCAGGTCGTGCACCCGGCGCAGCGACTCCAGGTAGGCGACGACGTCGCCCTCGGGGTGGGTGACCACCGACGTGCCGCGGCCGAGCACGTGGTCGCCGACCAGCACCGCGCCGGACTCCAGCCGGAACGCCAGGTGGTCGGCGGTGTGCCCCGGGGTGCCGACGACGCCGATCGCGGTGCCGGCCAGCGCCAGGCGCTCCCCCGGCTCGAGGACCCGGCCGCGCGGGCCGGCCACCGCGGCGTCGGCGGCGGCCACCTGCGCGCCGAACCGGTCGCCCCACGGCAGCGCGGCCTCGGCGTGGTCGCCGTGGTGGTGGGTGACCAGGACGGCGACGCAGCGGGCGTCGCGGGCGGCCAGCGCCTCCTCGACGGCGGCCAGGTGCGCCGGGTCGTCCGGGCCCGGGTCGACCAGCACCGCCTGCCCGCTGCCCGGCGCGCCCACGACGTAGGTGTTCGTGCCGTCGAGGGTCATGCCCGACGCGTTGGGCGCCAGCACGCGGGTGACCAGCGGCTCGAGGTCGGCCGTCCGCGGCATGGCGCCGGGGGCGGGGAGGTCCCATGTGACACGGGGGTCTGCCGGGGCGCGCACGCCCGGCACGCTAGCCGCAGCGCCCGCGACGGGCGCCGCCCGGCGGCTAGCCTCCGCACATGCGTTCCCTGACCCTCCTGTCCCGCTCCGCCCTGGCGGTCGCCGCCGCGGCCGTCCTGACCGCCTGCGGTGGGTCGGACGAGGGCTCCTCCGACTCCGCGTCGTCGTCGAGCAGCAGCACCAGCTCGTCGTCGTCGGCCTCGCAGACCAGCAGCGCGGCCCCGAGCTCCACGAGCGACGACCCCGCCGTCGCCGCCTTCTGCACCCAGGTCGCCCAGTTCACCGAGCTGGGCAACCAGCTCTCCGCCGCCTCCCCCGAGCAGCTGCCGGGCCTGCTGCAGCAGGCCGCCGCGGCGTTCGACAGCGTCCAGCCGCCGGCGGAGATCGCCTCCTCCTGGCAGGTCCTGGGTGACGGCGTGCAGCGGTTCGCCGACACCGCCAACGGCGTCGACCTCGCCACCCCCGAGGGTCAGAGCCAGCTGCAGACCGCCGCCCAGGACTTCCTCGGCGTCGCCAGCGGCCCCGACGGCACCGCGGTGCAGGAGTTCGGCACCGCCAACTGCGGCGAGGCGGCTCCCACCACCTGACGGAGGACCACCCCTCTCCCCCGAACGCGACGACGGCCCGTCCCCTCCTGCAGGGGGCGGGCCGTCGTCGTACGCGCGGTGGCTCAGCAGCCGCTGATGCTCACGCCGCGGGCGCGCAGCCACGGGACCGGGTCCACCTGGCCGGCGTGCAGCCGGCCCGAGGGGTGCACCTCGAAGTGCAGGTGCGGGCCGGTGGACTGGCCGCGGTTGCCCACCTCGGCGATCAGCTCGCCGGCGCGCACCCGCTCGCCGGGCCGGACGAACTCGGCGTTGACGTGGCCGTAGACGGTGACCGCGCCGTCGTCGCCGGTGATGTAGATGGCCAGGCCGAAGCCGGTGGCCGGGCCGGTGCGGGTGACGGTGCCCGAGGTGGCGGCGTAGACCGGCGTGCCGATGGGTGCGGCGATGTCGACGCCGCCGTGCAGGGTGCCCCAGCGCCAGCCGAAGCAGCTCGACGTCCGCCCGGAGGTCGGCTTGACGTAGCCGGACCCGCTGACGGCGCCGGCCGTCCCGGAGGAGGCGCTCCGGGCGGCGGCGGCCGCGGCGGCGGCCTCCTGCGCGGCCCGGGCGGCGGCCGCGGCGGCGGCGGCCTCCTCGGCGGCCTTCTGCCGCTGCCACTCGGCGTAGGCGTCGCGGGCGCCCTGCAGCTGCAGCAGCTGGATCTGCGCCGCCTGCAGCTGCTGGTCGAGCGCCGCCTTGTCGGCCTGGGCCGTGGCGACGGCGCCCCGCTGGGCGGCCACCTGCGCGTCCGCGGCGGCCTTGGCCGACGCCGCCTGCTCCTCCGCCTCGGCCATCTGGTCGCGGGTCACCCGGGCCGAGGACTCGGCGTTGGCCTGCCGGACGCGGGCGACCTCGAGCTCCTCGAGGACGTCGACCTGCGTGTCGGCGACGTACTCCAGCATCGCGGCGCGCTGCACGAGCTCGCCCGGGCCCGCGGAGTCCAGCAGCGCGGCGGCGGTGGTCAGGGTGGCGCCGTTGACGTAGCTGTCGCGCGCGAAGCCGCCGATGCGCCCGATCGCGGCCTCCACGGCCTCGGCGGCGGCCCGCAGGTCCGCGGCCGCCTGGTCGGCGGCGGCCTGGGCCAGCGCGAGCGCCTCCTCGGCCGCCTCGTAGGCGACGCCGGCGGCCTCCGCCTGCACCGCGAGGCGGTCGAGTTCGGTCTGGGCGAGGGCGACCTCGGCCTGCAGCCGGCCGACCTCCGCGGCCGCGGCCTCCTGGGTGGCCCGGGCGTCGGCGAGCTGCCCGTCGGTGGGGTTGGGCGGGGGCGCGGGCACGGCCAGCGCCGGACCCGCACCGCCGACGAGGACGGCGCCGGTCAGCAGGCCGGCCAGCGCGACCCGCAGGCCCCGCCGCCGCGCGCGGGCAGCGCGACCGGGGGGCCGCCGGCCGGAACGGCACTGCAGCATCGAGCACTCCCTGGGGAAGAGGGACGGAGGAACGGCAGAAGCGTCGCGCCGTCACCGTGCGTCACACGAACAACACGCGGCACGGGTGCCACATCGTGACGAGGGGGTGCGGTCACCACCCCTCCTCCCGCCGCTTGTCGACACCCGCACCGCCGCTCCCCCGGTGCCGGACGGCCCCGTTCCGCCGCGTCCCGCGCGTCTAGGCTCGCCGCCGTGGACGTCCTCGCCTCCGGCGCTGAACAGGTGGTCTTCTGCTCCGACCCGGGCTCCGGCCTGCGGGCGGTGATCGCCATCGCCTCGACCGCGCTGGGCCCCGCGCTCGGCGGCACGCGGTTCCACCCGTACGCCTCCGAGGACGAGGCGGTGGCCGACGCACTGCGGCTCGCGAGCGCGATGGCCTACAAGAACAGCCTGGCCGGGCTCGACCTCGGCGGCGGCAAGGCCGTCATCATCGGCGACCCGCGCACCGACAAGACCGAGGCGCTGCTGCGCGCCTACGGCCGCTTCGTCGAGTCGCTGGGCGGGCGCTACCTGACCGCCTGCGACGTGGGCACCACGAACGCCGACCTCGACACGGTGGCCCGCGAGACGCGCTTCGCCCACGGCCGCTCCGAGGTGTACGGCGGCTGCGGCGACTCCTCGGTGCTCACCGCGTTCGGCGTCTTCCAGGGCATGCGCGCGGCCGCCCAGCACCGCTGGGGCACGCCCACGCTCGCCGGGCGCACCGTCGCCGTGGCCGGCGTCGGCAAGGTCGGCAGCTGGCTGGTGGACCGGCTCGTGGCCGACGGCGCCGACGTCGTCGTCACCGACGTCGACCCCGACGCCGTCGCGCGCGTCCGCGCCCGCCACCCCGGCGTCCAGGTGGCCGCCGACACCGCCGCCCTGGTGCGCACCCCGGCCGACGTCTACGCGCCGTGCGCCCTCGGCGGCGCGCTCGACGACGAGACGGTGGCCGTGCTCGGCGCCGAGATCGTCTGCGGCGGGGCGAACAACCAGCTCGCCCACGACGGCATCGCCGCGCAGCTGGTCGAGCGGGGCGTCCTGTACGCCCCCGACTACCTGGTCAACGCCGGCGGCGTCATCCAGGTCGAGGACGAGCGGCACGGCTTCTCCTTCGCCCGCGCCGAGGCGAAGGCGGCGGGGATCTTCGACGTCGCCCTGCGGGTGTTCGCGGCCGCCGAGGCCGAGGGCGTCTCCCCCGCCGTGGCGGCCGACCGGCTCGCCGAGGAGCGGATCGCCGCGGTCGGCCGGCTGGCCACCATCCGCCTGCCGCGCTGACCCCGGGCGGACGTGTCCACTACCACGGCCCCGGTCGGGGGACGGAGGAGGGAGGACCCGTGCCCGAGTCCCGTCCGTGTCGTAGTCTTGCTCGGGACACAGTTCACTCAGTCGGGGTCGCCACGCGGGCCGTCCAGCCCGTGAGCTGGGCTCCCGTTCTCCGTTATGAGGGGGTCGAGCCGATGGGGCGCGGCCGAGCGAAGGCCAAGCAGACGCGCGTGGCCCGTGAGCTCAAGTACAGCTCACCCAACACCGACCTCTCCGCGCTCCAGCGCGAGCTGGCCGGTTCTCCGTCGACCTACACCGCTCCGGCGGCGAAGGACGACGACGATGACGACGACGACGAGTTCGTCGACCGATGGGCGGACGACGACGCCGACGACGACTGGGCGGCCAGTCGCTGACGGTCGGCGTCCCGCCGGTTCGCTGAGCACGCTGCACCGCCGTCCCGCGAGGGACGGCGGTGCGCGCTGCGCCCGGGGACCGGGTCAGCGGTAGGAGCCCTCCAGCCGCGCGCCGGTCCCCCCGGCGCCGACGGTGCCGGCCACCCACGCGGGGACGCCGCGCGCGGTGAGCAGGGCGACCGCGCGGTCGGCGGCCTCGGCGGCGACGGCGGCGACCATGCCGACGCCGCAGTTGAAGGCCCGCTCGGACTCCGCGCGGGGCACCCCGTGCTCCTCGAGCAGGGTCACGGCCGCCGGCAGCGCCCAGGTGCCGCGGTCGAGCACGGCCTCCAGCCCGTCGGGGACCACCCGCGCGGTGTTGCCGGCCAGCCCGCCGCCGGTGATGTGCGCGAACGCGTGCACGCCGTCGGCGCCGAGCTCGTCCACGAGCGCCAGGCAGTCGAGCGCGTAGATCCGCGTGGGCTCCAGCAGCACGTCGCCCAGCGGGCGGTCGAGGCCGGCGGGGGTGGCGGCGAGGTCGAGCCCGGCGGCCGACACCACCCGGCGGACCAGCGAGTAGCCGTTGGAGTGGAACCCGCTGGAGGCCATCGCGACGACGACGTCGCCGTCGCGCACCCGCTCGGGCCCGAGCACGCCGTCGGCCTCGACGACGCCCACCGCGGTGGCGGCGAGGTCGTACTCGTCGGCGTCCATGAGGTCGCCGTGCTCGGCGGTCTCCCCGCCCACCAGCGACGCGCCGGCGAGCTCGCAGCCGGCGGCGATGCCGGTGACGATCGCGGCGATGCGCTCGGGGACGACCTTCCCGCAGGCCACGTAGTCCTGGAGGAACAGCGGCTCGGCGCCGCAGGCCACCAGGTCGTCGACGACCATCGCGACCAGGTCGATGCCCACGGTGTCGTGCCGGTCCAGCTGCCGGGCCAGGGCGATCTTCGTGCCGACGCCGTCGGTGGAGGAGGCCAGCAGCGGCCGGCGGTAGCGGGTGGTGTCGAGGGCGAAGAGCCCGGCGAACCCGCCGAGGCCGCCGACCACCTCGGGGCGGCGGGTCCGCTCGACCGCCGTGCGCATCAGGGTGACGGCGCGCTCGCCGGCGTCGATGTCGACGCCGGAGGCGGCGTAGGTGAAGCCCCCGGGGCCTGCGCTCACGGGCGGCGGAGGGCGTCGTCGGCGCCGCCGGACACCGCCGGGCTGCCGGCCTGCTGGCCGGTCCAGCCGCTGACGGAGCGCCCGGGCTCGTCGACGCGCGGCATCGGCGTGCGGCCGATCCCCTCGAGCACGTGCTTGCCGAGCACCCCCGGCTCCCCCAGCGGGATCGGGTAGGTGCCGGTGAAGCAGGCGGTGCACAGCCGGTTGGCCGGCTGCTCGGTGGCCGCGATCAGGCCCTGCTCGGAGACGTAGCCCAGCGAGTCGGCGTTGATCGAGGCGCGGACGCCGTCGACGTCGAGCCCGTTGGCGACCAGCTCGGCGCGGCTGGCGAAGTCGATGCCGTAGAAGCACGGCCACTTCACCGGCGGGCTGGAGATGCGCACGTGCACCTCGATGGCGCCGGCCTCGCGCAGCATGCGGATCAGCGCGCGCTGGGTGTTGCCGCGCACGATGGAGTCGTCGACGACGACCAGCCGCTTGCCGCGGATGACGTCGCGCAGCGGGTTGAGCTTGAGCCGGATGCCGAGCTGCCGGATGGTCTGCGACGGCTGGATGAAGGTGCGGCCGACGTAGGAGTTCTTGACCAGGCCCAGGCCGTAGGGGATGCCGCTGGCCTCGGCGTACCCGACGGCGGCCGGCGTGCCGGACTCCGGCACCGGGATGACCAGGTCGGCGTCGGCCGGGTGCTCCTTCGCCAGCCGCCGGCCGATCTCGACGCGGGCGGCGTGCACGCCGCGGCCGCTGATCGTGGTGTCGGGGCGGGCGAGGTAGACGTACTCGAAGACGCAGCCCTTGGGCTCGGCCGGGGCGAAGTGCTGGCTGCGCAGGCCGTTCCCGTCGATGGCGATCAGCTCGCCGGGCTCCACCTCGCGGACCACGGAGGCGCCGACGATGTCGAGGGCGGCGGTCTCGCTGGCCACGACCCAGCCGCGCTCGAGGCGGCCGAGGACCAGCGGGCGCACGCCCTGCGGGTCGCGGGCGGCGTAGAGCGTGTCCTCGTCCATGAAGGTGAGGCTGAAGGCGCCGCGCAGCTGCGGGAGCACCTCCATGGCCGCGGCCTCGACGCTCATGTCGGGGCGGGCGGCGATCAGGGAGGTGACGAGGTCGGAGTCGGTGCTGGCGGCGAAGGCGCCGGGGACGCCGGCGTCGGCGGCCCGGCCGGCCAGCTCCTCGGTGTTCACCAGGTTGCCGTTGTGGCACAGGGCGAGGCCCGTGCCGGCGTCGGTGGTCCGGAACGTCGGCTGGGCGTTCTCCCAGGTGGACGCGCCGGTGGTCGAGTACCGGGTGTGGCCGACGGCGAGGTGGCCGCGCAGGCTGCCCAGGGTCGACTCGTCGAAGACCTGGCTGACCAGCCCGAGGTCCTTGTAGACGACGACCGAGGCGCCGTCGGAGACGGCGATGCCCGCTGCCTCCTGACCGCGGTGCTGGAGGGCGTACAGGCCGAAGTAGGTCAGCTTGGCGACCTCCTCCCCCGGCGCCCAGACACCGAAGACGCCACAGGCGTCCTGGGGGCCGGGGGCATGGGGGTCGAGGGCGTGCGTCAGCCGTCCGTCACCGCGAGGCACACAGCCCAGCCTACCGGCAGCGGCCCCTCCCGCCGGGTGGGGCGCGCCACCCGGCGGTCCGGCGCGGACGGAACTGCGGCGGGGGTGCGGGGCGTTGTCGGGGGCACGACCCGAGGAGGCGTCATGGCCAGTGACCGGCCCGACCCGCAGGAGTTCCTGGAGATGGCCCAGCGGATGCTCCGCGGGCTGTTCGACCAGCCGCGCGCGGACGACCCGCGCGACGACGACCCGTGGGGCCGCGCGACCCGCGAGCGCCGCCGGGAGCCCAGCCCCGAGGAGCGCCGCGAGAACCTGACCTTCGCGCTCGCCACCCGCGCCGTCGAGGCGCTGGAGGACCTCGCGCTCAACGTCGCCGCCATCCGGCAGCGCCTCGAGCGCACGGCTCCCGCGGAGCAGGCACCCAGGCCGGCGGAGGAGCCCACCGTGCGACCGCCGTCCGCGGAGGGCGACGGCGGGACCGGCCGGGGCTGAACCCCGGCCGGTCCGGCCGACCCAGGAGACCGTGCCGGTCAGGAGACCGTGCTGATCTCCGCGGAGATCCGGGTGTCCTCGCCGTGCCCGGTGTGCACGACCGTGTCGCCGTGCAGGGTGAGCAGCTTGGCGCGGATGGACCGCACGATCGTCGGGTGGTCGCTGAAGCTGCGGCCCGTGGCGCCGGGCCCGCCGGAGAACAGCGTGTCGCCGCTGAAGACGGCGGCCAGGTCCGGGGCGTGCAGGCAGGTGCTGCCCGGCGAGTGACCCGGGGTGTGCAGCGCGCTCAGCGTCGTGCCGGCCACCCGGAAGCGGGTGCCCTCCCCCAGCGCCTCGTCCGGGCGCGCCCCGGGGTGGACCACGTCCCACAGCATCGTGTCGGCGGGGTGGAACCAGATCGGCGCGCCGGTGGCCTCGCGCAGGTCGACGGCGGCGGTGATGTGGTCGTTGTGCCCGTGGGTGAGCACGATCGCGGTCACCTTCCGCCCGCCGACGGCCTCGACGATCGGCTCGGCGCGGTGCGGGGCGTCGATGACCAGCACCTCGTCGTCGTCACCGACGAGCCAGACGTTGTTGTCGACGTCGAAGTCCTGGCCGTCGAGGCTGAAGACGCCGGAGACGACGGCCTTCTCGATGCGGGCGCCCATCAGAGGACGACGACCGAGCGCAGGACCTCGCCGCGGTGCATCTTCTCGAAGGCCGCCTCGACGTCGTCGAGGCCGACGGTCTCGGTGACGAAGTCGGCCAGCGGGAAGCGGCCCTGCCGGTACAGGTCGGCGAGCATCGGAAAGTCGCGGCTGGGCAGGCAGTCGCCGTACCAGCTGGACTTGAGCGCCCCGCCGCGGCCGAACAGCTCGATCATCGGCAGTGTCAGCTGCATGTCCGGGGTGGGGACCCCCACCAGGACGACGCGGCCGGCGAGGTCGCGGGCGTAGAAGGCCTGCTCGAAGACCTCGGGGCGGCCGACGGCGTCGATGGCGACGTCGACGCCGAACCCGTTCGTGAACCCCTTGATCGCCTCGACGGCGTCGGTGGACCGGGAGTTGACGGTGTGCGTGGCGCCGAACTGCCGCGCCCACTCGAGCTTCCGGTCGTCGACGTCGACGGCGACGATCGTCGTCGCCCCGGCCAGCTTCGCCCCGGCGATCGCGGCGTCGCCGACGCCGCCGCAGCCGAAGACCGCGACGGACTCCCCGCGCTGCACCCCACCGGTGTTGATGGCCGCGCCCACGCCGGCCATGACGCCGCAGCCGAGCAGGCCCGCGGCGGTGGCCGGGGTCTCCGGGTCGACCTTCGTGCACTGGCCGGAGTGGACGAGCGTCTTCTCCACGAACGCGCCGATGCCCAGCGCCGGGGACAGCTCGGTGCCGTCGGCCAGCGTCATCTTCTGCGCGGCGTTGTGGGTGTCGAAGCAGTAGTGCGGCTGGCCCTTGAGGCAGGCGCGGCACTGCCCGCACACGGCGCGCCAGTTGAGGACGACGAAGTCGCCGACGGCCACGTTGGTGACGCCCTCACCGACGGCCGCCACGGTCCCGGCGGCCTCGTGGCCGAGCAGGAACGGGAACTCGTCGTTGATGCCGCCCTCGCGGTAGTGCAGGTCGGTGTGGCAGACCCCGCAGGCCTGCACGTCGACGACGGCCTCGCCCGGGCCCGGGTCGGGCACCAGGACCGTCTCGACGCTGACCGGTGCTCCCTTGCTGCGGGCGACGACGCCCCTCACCTCGTAGGCCATGCGCCGAGCCTAGAGGCGGCGCCCCGGCCGTCGTCCGGTCGCGCGGGACGGGATGCCGCGCAACGGTCCGGTCACGCTCGACGCGCGGGTTCCCGGAGGGGGACGTAGCGTTCGTCACTGTTTTCCTGCCAACAGGGCCGCCCGGCCCCGCCGAGCGGAGGTCCCCCGTGGCGCTACCCGGCTTCCTGCGGCGCGAGCGCATCGTCGCCCGCCCCGGATTCAACCGGTGGCTCATCCCGCCCGCGGCGCTGGCGGTGCACCTGTGCATCGGCCAGGCGTACGCCACCAGCGTCTACAAGAACGCCCTGGTCGACCACTTCGCGGTCTCGCAGACGGCGATCGGCATCGTCTTCTCGATCGCCATCGTGATGCTCGGCCTGTCGGCCGCGCTGTTCGGCACGTGGGTGGACAGGAACGGCCCCCGCGCCGCGATGTTCACCTCGGCGTGCTTCTGGGTGTCCGGCTTCCTGGTCGGCGGCCTGGGCATCGAGACCGGCCAGCTGTGGCTGCTGTACCTCGGTTACGGCGTGCTGGGCGGCATCGGCCTGGGCATCGGCTACATCTCGCCGGTGTCCACGCTGATCAAGTGGTTCCCCGACCGGCCGGGCCTGGCCACCGGCATGGCGATCATGGGCTTCGGCGGTGGCGCGCTCATCGCCTCGCCGCTGTCCCGCCAACTCATGAGCTGGTACGACCCCAGCTACGACGGCACGGCCGGCACGGTGCCCAACGGCGAGGCCGTCGCGGCGCTCTTCTTCACCTTCGCCGCGCTCTACCTGGTCTTCATGATGTTCGGCGCCTTCATCGTGCGGGTGCCGGCCGAGGGCTGGAAGCCCGACGGCTTCGACCCCTCGACGGTCAAGCAGAAGGCGCTCGTCACCACCGAGAGCGTCTCGGCGCGCAACGCCGTCAAGACCCCGCAGTTCTGGCTGCTGTGGACCGTGCTGTTCTGCAACGTCACCGCGGGCATCGGGATCCTCGAGCAGGCCAGCCCGATGATCCAGGACTTCTTCCGCGACGGGGACACCTCCACGGTCGCCGCCACCGCGGCCGCGGGCTTCGTCGGCGTCCTGTCGCTGTTCAACATGGCCGGCCGGTTCGTCTGGTCCTCGACGTCGGACTACATCGGCCGCAAGCCGATCTACATGGTCTACCTGGGCGTCGGCCTGGTGCTGTACATCGCCCTGGCGACCATCGGCAGCAGCGCCACCTGGCTGTTCGTGCTGCTCGCCGCGGTGATCATCTCGTTCTACGGCGGCGGGTTCGCCACCATCCCGGCCTACCTGCGCGACCTGTTCGGCACCTACCAGGTGGGCGCCATCCACGGCCGGCTGCTCACCGCGTGGGCGGCGGCCGGTGTGGCCGGGCCGCTGATCGTCAACAGCGTCCTCGACACCCAGGGTGAGCCGGGCAGCCTGGTCGCGGCCAACTACCGGCCGGCGCTGTTCATCATGGTCGGCCTGCTCGCCGTCGGGTTCGTGGCGAACCTGCTGGTGCGGCCGGTCGACAGCAAGTGGCACGAGCCGCACCGCGACGCCTCCGGCGCCGCCACCCCGACCCCGGAACGGAGCGCCGTCCGATGAGCACGTCGATCTCGAAGGAGCAGTCGGCCGACGGGCAGCGGCCGGTGCACACCCCGACCGGGCTGATCGCCTTCGCGTGGACGCTGGTCGGCGTGCCGCTGGCCTACGGCCTGTACCAGACGGTCAAGACGGCGCTCACCCTCTTCACCGGCTGAGCCGCTCCCCCCTCCCCGCGCGCAGCCGGCCGAGCACGTGCTCGGCCAGCTGCGCGCGGGCGTGTGGGGCCGCCGACGCGAGGAACAGGAAGCAGTCGGTGACCTCGAGCTCGAGCAGGACGGGGCCGGCGTCCCCCGGGATGACGTCGACGCGCGCGTAGGACAGCGCGCCGCGGCCGCCGGGCACCGCACCGAGGGCGGCCCGGGCGACCGTCAGCTGGGCGGCGTCGGGCTCGACCGGCCGCACCGTGCCGAGGACGTCGGCGACCACGACCGGGCGGCGCACCCCCGCGCCGGCGAGCAGCGGCTCCCGGCGGACGGCGTGGGAGAACTCGCCGGCCAGGAACACCATGCTCGTCTCACCGGCGGTGTCGATGCCGGGCAGGTAGGGCTGCACCATCACCGTCCGGCCCTGCGCGTGCAGCGCCGCGACGAGGGCCGTCGCCTCCGGGTCGGCCAGGCTGCCGAAGCGCCCGGTGTCGGCGGCGCTGCCACTGACGGCGGGCTTCACGACGACGTCCCCGGCGCCCGCGGGGCCCGCCGACGTCTCCCCCGGTTCCAGGAAGACCGTGGGGACGGTCGGCACCCCGGCGCCCGCCAGGTCGCGCAGGTAGCGCTTGTCGGTGTTCCAGGCCAGCACCCCGGCCGGGTTGACCGTCGGCGGGCAGGTGCGGGCCCAGGACACGAAGGCGTCCCGGCGGAGCGGGTAGTCCCAGGTGCTGCGCACCAGCACCCCGTCGAACGCCGCCCAGTCGACGCCTGGGTCGTCCCACACGGCGGGGACGGCGTCGGCCCCCGCGGCGTCCAGGGCGGCCAGGAGCAGCGGCCCGTCCTCGTCGAGCTGCGGCGCCGTCCGGCACGTCGCCACCGCCACCCGCATCCGCGCCATGCCGTCCTCCCGGGACTCGACCGGACGGGAGGCTACGGGCGGGGTCCGACAGGCCGGCCCGGCCCCGGAGGGCCTTTGTAGCGCTATTGGCCCCTCAGGGGCCGCAGGGGCAGGTGCTCGGAGAGGTCGGCGCGGTTGCCGCTCGCGCTGACCGACCCGGCGGCCACCGCCTCGGCCCAGCTCAGCTCGCCGGTCGCCAGCCGCAGCCACGTGGCGGCGTCGGTCTCCACGACGTTCGGCGGCGTCCCCCGGGTGTGCCGCGGCCCCAGGACCAGCTGGACGGCGACGTGCGGCGGCACCCGCAGCTCCACCGAGCGTCCGGGCACCTGCTGGGCCAGCCAGCGGGTGCTCGTCTTCACCGCCGCGCCGAGCACCGACCGCGCCGGCTGCCCGGCCTCCCCCGCCAGCCACGGGCGCACCGCGTCGACGGCGGCCCGCAGCTCGTCGGCGGGGATCGGCTGCGCGGGCATCAGCTCGTCGGGACGGTCCCCGCCGGGACGCTGCCCACGGTCGCCTCGGGGGTGCCGAACAGGGCCGGGAGGGTCGCCGTCCAGGCCGCGCGCAGCTCGTCCAGCGGCAGCGCGGCGATCCCCTCGACGGCGAGCGTGTCGCCGCCGGTGGTGCCGAGCTCGGTGACGGGGACGCCGGCCCACTCCGCCGTGGTCCGGACGGCCTCGGGGTCGGTCGTGGTGACCACGGCGCGGGCGCCGGACTCGCTGAACAGCGCGGTGAACGGATCGTCCCCGAGCTGCAGCGTCGCGCCGGTGCCGTACCGGAGCGCCGACTCGGCCAGCGCCTGGGCGAGGCCGCCGTCGGCGAGGTCGTGCGCGGAGGTGACCAGGCCCTCGCGGCCCAGGGCCCCGAGCACCTCGCCGAGGGAGCGCTCGGCCTCGAGGTCGACGGCCGGCGGGCGGCCGCCGAGGTGGCCGTGGACGACCGACGCCCACGCCGAGCCGCCGAACTCTGGCCGGGTCTCGCCGAGCAGCAGCACGGTCTCGCCGGCGGCGCGCCAGCCGGTGGGCACGCGGGTGCGGACGTCGTCGTGCACGCCCAGCACGCCGATGACCGGCGTCGGGTTGATGGCGACGTCGCCGGTCTGGTTGTAGAGGCTCACGTTGCCGCCGGTGACCGGCAGGCCGAGGGTGCGGCAGGCGTCGGCGAGACCGCGGACGGCCTCGGCGAACTGCCACATGACCTCGGGCTCCTCCGGGGAGCCGAAGTTCAGGCAGTTGGTGACCGCCAGCGGGCGGGCGCCGCTGACGGCGACGTTGCGGTAGGCCTCGGCCAGGTTGAGCTGCGCGCCGGCGTAGGGGTCGAGGCGGGCGAAGCGGGCGTTGCCGTCGAGGGCCAGCGCGATCCCGCGGGAGCTCTCCTCGTCGATGCGGACCACGCCGGCGTCGTCGGGCTGGGCGAGCACGGTGTTGCCGCGCACGTAGCGGTCGTACTGCTCGGTGACCCAGGTCTTGTCGGCGCCGTCGGGGCTGGCGACGACGGCCAGCCAGTGCGCGGTCAGCTCCTCCGCCGTGGCCGGACGGGGCAGCGCGGCGGCGTCGTCGGCGTGCAGGGCGTCGAGCTCGGCGGGGCGCCGCATCGGCCGCTCGTACACCGGGCCCTCGTGGGCGACGGTGCGCGGCGGGACGTCGACGATGCGCTCGCCGTGCCAGTCGACGGTGAGCCGGTCGCCGGCGGTGACCTCACCGATGACGGTGGCCAGCACGTCCCACTTCCGGCAGACGGCGAGGAAGGCGTCGACCTTGTCCGGCTCGACGATGGCGCACATCCGCTCCTGCGACTCGCTCATGAGGATCTCGGCGGGCGTCAGGGTGCTGTCTCGCAGCGGGACGCGGTCGAGGTCGACGTGCATGCCGCCGGTGCCGGCGCTCGCCAGCTCCGAGGTGGCGCAGGACAGCCCGGCGCCGCCGAGGTCCTGGATCCCGGTGACCAGGTCCTGGGCGAAGATCTCCAGGCAGGCCTCGATGAGCAGCTTCTCGGTGAACGGGTCGCCGACCTGGACGCTCGGCCGCTTGGCCGGGCCCTCGGCGTCGAAGGTCTCCGACGCCAGCACCGAGACCCCGCCGATGCCGTCGCCGCCGGTGCGGGCGCCGAACAGGACGACCTTGTTGCCCACGCCCTCGGCCTTGGCCAGCCGCACGTCCTCGTGCTTCATGACGCCGACGCACAGGGCGTTGACCAGCGGGTTGCCCGCGTAGCAGTCGTCGAAGAGCAGCTCGCCGCCGATGTTGGGCAGGCCCAGGCAGTTGCCGTAGCCGCCGACGCCGGCGACGACGCCGGGCAGCACGCGCGCGGTGTCGGGGGCGTCGGCGCGGCCGAACCGCAGCGAGTCCATGACGGCGACGGGGCGGGCGCCCATGGTGAGGATGTCGCGGACGATGCCGCCGACGCCGGTGGCCGCGCCCTGGTAGGGCTCGACGTAGCTCGGGTGGTTGTGCGACTCGACCTTGAAGGTGACCGCGTAGCCGTCGCCGACGTCGACGACGCCGGCGTTCTCGCCGATGCCGACGAGCAGGTGCTCACTGGGCGGCAGGTCGCCGAACTGCCGCAGGTGCACCTTGGAGCTCTTGTAGGAGCAGTGCTCGCTCCACATGACCGAGTACATGGCCAGCTCGGCGGTGGTCGGCCGGCGGCCGAGGATGTCGCGGATGCGGGCGTACTCGTCCGCCTCGAGCCCGAGCTCGGCGAAGGGCTGCTCGACGTCGGACGTGCCCTCCGCGAGCGGGACGGTGTCGAGCTGGTGCGACAGCGGGCCGGGCCCGGTGTCGAGGTCGGAGAGACCGGCGGTGGCCGACTCGGTCATGCGCTGACGACCGCCTTCAGGACGCTGGTGAAGAAGCCCAGGCCGTCGGTCGAGGGGCCGGTGAGGTCCTCGACGGCGTGCTCCGGGTGGGGCATGAGGCCGACGACGCGGCCGTCCTCGCTGGCGACGCCGGCGATGTCGCGCAGGCTGCCGTTGGGGTTGCCGCCGACGTAGCGCACCGCCACCCGGCCCTCGCCCTCGAGCCGCTCGAGCTCGGCCGGGGCGGCGACGTAGCGGCCCTCCCCGTTCTTGACCGGCACGACGATCGTCTGGCCCTCGCCGTAGCTGCTGGTCCAGGCGGTGTCGGCGCGCTCGATGCGCAGCTGCTGGTCGCGGTTGCGGAAGTGCAGGTGGCTGTTGCGGGTGAGGGCGCCGGGCAGCAGGCCCGCCTCGCACAGCACCTGGAAGCCGTTGCAGATGCCGAGGACCGGCATGCCCTTGCGCGCCCGGTCGACGACGTCCTGCATCAGGGGTGCGCGGGCGGCGATGGCACCGGCGCGCAGGTAGTCGCCGTAGGAGAAGCCGCCGGGCAGGACGACGGCGTCGACGTCCCGGAGGTCGTGGTCGGCGTGCCACAGCGCGATCGGCTCGGCGCCGGCCAGGCGCACCGCGCGGGCGGCGTCGACGTCGTCCAGGGAGCCCGGGAAGGTGATGACACCGATGCGCACGGGGGTCCTTCTCAGTCGGTGGGGAGGTGCAGCTCGACGTCCTCGATGACCGGGTTGGCCAGCAGCGTCTCGGCGATCTGCTCGAGGTCGGCGCGGCTGAGGGAGCCCTCGACGTCGAGGACGAAGTGCTTGCCCTGGCGCACGCCGGTCACCTGGGAGTGGCCCAGCCGGCCGAGTGCGCCGAGCACCGCCTGCCCCTGGGGGTCGGAGATCTCCGGCTTGAGGACGACGTCGACGACCACCTGGGGCACGGCTCCCGAGCCTACCGGTCGCCCGGCGGCACCTTCCCGGCCCCGCGGCGGCCCGCGAGATCTGCACACTCGGGGCTTTCCGGCACCCGGGAGTCCCGAGTGTGCAGATCTCGGTCACCGCAGGGCGACGCGGATGGCGGCCACGACCGCATCGGGGCGGCCGAGCACGTCCGCGGAGGTGAACCGCAGGATCGTCCAGCCGGCCATGACCAGCCTGTTCTGGCGACGGACGTCCTCCACGAACACGCGACGGTCCCGGTGTCCGTCACCGTCGAACTCAACGAGGACGCGCCGGTCGGGCCACGCCAGGTCCACCCGGCCGGCGAAACCCTGCGCATCGTGGATCTCGTACTGCAGCACTGGCGCGGGCAGCCGGGCCACGTGCACCAGCCAGCGCAGCACCGACTCCATCGGGGAGCCGGCACGACGGTCGGCCAGGGGCAGCACCTCCCGGGCCCGCGCCGCGCCGCGACCCGACGGCCGCAGATCAAGCTGTCGGCGGAGGTCGTCGGGCGTGCAATGCTCGACGACCAGCTGGTCGGCCACCGCGAGCAACGCGGCCTCGGGCAGCACCGCAGCCAGGTCCCGCCAGGTCCGGGCCGCCGTGGTGACGGGCAGCCCCCGCCGTACCGTCACCTCTCCGGGGGTGAGCGGACTGCGGTGGATGCTGCGGTCGGCACGCGCTCGGACGGCCGAGCCGGTGGCGACGGTGATGTGGACCCGGACGTCGTCGGGCTGCACGGGTATGGCGACGCCCCAGAGGTCTGCCGCGGTCGCATGACTGAGGACGGCCCCGGGCGGTGCGGTCAGCAGGACCGCACCGATGCGAGCCCCGGTGTCGCCGGCGATGGCCTTCGGCAGGTAGGTGTCCCTCGACAGCCGGACGACGTCGCGGCGCCGCAGTGCCTCGTCGCCGATGCCGGCCGCGCGGGCCATCGCGCGGGTCGCCGGACCCGTCAGGCGGGTGGGGATGCGTCTCCGTGGCACCGGCGGAGCCTCGCCCAGATCGTCGCCATGGCCCGGCCGTCATCCACAGGCCCGTGCGAGATCTGCACACTCGGGGCTACTGAGTCGCGGAAAGCCCCGAGTGTGCAGATCTCGCGGTCCGTCAGGCGAACCGGCGGCCGGTCAGCTGCTCGTAGGCGGCGACGTAGCGCTCGCGGGTGGCGGCCACGACGTCGTCGGGCAGCTCCGGAGGCGGGGAGACGCGGTCCCACCCCGACGACGTGAGCCAGTCGCGGACGTACTGCTTGTCGAACGAGGGCTGGGGCGCGCCCGGCGCCCACGACGACGCCGGCCAGAACCGCGACGAGTCGGGCGTGAGCACCTCGTCGCCGAGCACCAGGCCGCCGTCGGCCCCCAGCCCGAACTCGAACTTGGTGTCGGCCAGCACGATCCCCGCCGCCGCGGCGATCTCAGCGCCCCGGCGGTAGAGCGCCAGGGTCAGCTCGCGCAGCTCGGCGGCCCGGCCGGCGCCCACCAGCGCCTCCACGCGGGCGAAGTCGATCGCCTCGTCGTGCTCGCCCACCTCGGCCTTGGTCGACGGCGTGAACACCGGCTCCGGCAGCCGCGAGCCCTCGACCAGCCCGGGCGGCAGGGCGACGTCGACGATCGCGCCGGTGCGCTCGTACTCCTTCGTCCCCGAGCCGGACAGGTGGCCGCGGGCCACGCACTCCACCGGGAGCATGTCCAGTCGCCGCACGAGCATCGCCCGTCCGGCCACCGACGCCGGCACGTCGTCGGCCGACACCAGGTGGTGCGACGCACCGAACGAGGTCAGCACCGGCGCCAGCTGCTCGAACCACCACACCGACAGCGCGGTGAGCACCCGCCCCTTGTCGGGGATCGGCGTCGGCAGCACGGAGTCGTAGGCCGAGATCCGGTCCGACGCCACGAGCAGCAGCCGGCCGTCCCCGGCGTCGTAGACCTCGCGCACCTTGCCGCGCGCGACGAGGGGCAGGTCGACCGTCACGACAGCGCGGCCAGCCGGTCGAACAGCGGGCCGAGGTTGCGCACGTAGCCCTCGGGGCGGCAGATCTCGTCCAGCCGCGCCTCGTCGAGGGTCACGCCCGAGGCCTCCGCGCGGGAGCGGAGCGTGGACCGGAACGGCGTCCCGGAGTTCCACGTCTCCATCGCCGCGCCCTGCACCAGCGCGTAGGCGTCCTCGCGGGACAGCCCGGTCTCCACCAGCTCGAGCAGCACCGCGGAGGTGTAGATGAGCCCGCCGGTGAGGTCGAGGTTGGCGCGCATCCGGTCGACGTCGACGACCAGGTCCTCCACCAGGCGGGCGGTGAGGTCCAGCAGGTAGTCGGTGGTGATCGCCGCGTCGGGGAGGAACACCCGCTCGGTGGAGGAGTGCGAGATGTCCCGCTCGTGCCACAGCGGGATGCCCTCCATCACCGGGACGACGGCGGCGCGCACCACCCGCGCCAGCCCGGCGATGCGCTCCGAGCGGATCGGGTTCTTCTTGTGCGGCATCGCGCTCGAGCCCTTCTGGCCGGAGCCGAAGGCCTCCGAGAGCTCGCGCACCTCGGTGCGCTGGCCGTGCCGCACCTCGAGCGCGACCGCCTCGCAGACGGTCGCGATGACCGCCAGCGCCGACACCCACTCGCTGATCGAGTCGCGGAGGACGACCTGCGTGGAGGCGTCGGCCGGCCGCAGGTCCAGCGCCTGCGCGACGGCGACCTCCACCGACGGGTCGATGAGGGAGTACGTGCCGACGGCGCCGGAGATGGCGACGACGCCGACGCGCTCGCGGGCCGCGCGCAGCCGGTCGCGGGAGCGGGCCGCGGCGAAGGCGAGGTCGGCGACCCGGTGCCCCCACACGACCGGCTCGGCGTGCACGCCGTGCGTGCGCCCGACCTTGAGCGTCTCCTGGTGCGCCAGGCCGTGGTCACGCAGCGCGGCCACCAGCCGGTCGGCCTTGGCGAGCAGCACGTCGGTGGCCTCGGTGAGCTGCACGGCGAGCGCGGTGTCGAGCAGGTCCGACGACGTCATGCCGTGGTGCACGTACGCGGCGGCCGAGCGCGGCTCGGTGTTGTCGGCCCACGCGGTGAGGAAGGCGATGACGTCGTGCTGCGTCGTCTCCTCGATCTCCGCGACGCGGGCGGCGGTCGGCGGCGGGGCGTTGCGCACCGGCTCCACGACGTCGGCCGGCACCCGCCCCGCGGCGGCGTGCGCCTCGAGGACGAGGGTCTCCACCCGGCACCAGAGCTCGTACTTGTGCTCGTCGCTCCAGACCCGGCCCATGTCGGGGAGCGTGTAGCGGTCGATCACGCGGGTACCGCCCGCACCCGGTCAGCTCGTCGAGTCACGGGGCCATCCTCCCGCAGGGCTAGCGTGATCGAACACGCCCCCACGGACCCGGGAGGACCGGCGATGCTGCGACAGGCCAACCAGCTGGTCGCCCGGGCACGGGAGCGCATCCGGGCCGCCGGGGAGCGCGACCCGCACGGCTGGCCGGAGCGCGACGACGACCGGGCCATCCTCGTGCGCGACGACGACCCGTACGACGCCGACACGGAGTCCTCCACCTCCTCCCCGGCGGCCGACGGCGAGCCCCCGCTGGGCAGCCCGGAGCACGGCGCACCCGACCTCGACGGACCCCTCGCCCCCGGCGGCATCAGCGGCCCGCCCGACGGCGGCCGGCCGCACCGCGCCGCCGAGCGCGGCCGGCGGCTGCTCGGGCCGGGCCGGGAGACGCCGCACGGCGACGCCGCGGTGCCCAGCGGACTGCGCACGGCGGCCGCCTGGTCGTGGCGGCTGATCGCCGTCCTGGCCGGCGCCTACGTGCTGCTCTACGCCGCGGCGTACGTGGCGGTGGTCATCGTGCCGGTGATGGTGGCGCTGCTGCTCGCGGCGCTGCTGCAGCCGGGCGCCGCTGGGCTCGTCAAGCGCGGGTGGCCGCGCTCGCTGGCCGCCCTGGCGATGCTGCTGGTCGGGCTGGCCGTGGTCGCCGGGATCATCACGCTGGTCGTCGAGCGGTTCAGCGCCGGCTTCTCCGACCTCGCCGACCAGGTGAGCCAGGGCCTCGACCAGATCCGCGACTTCGTCGTGGAGACCTTCCCGGTCACCCAGCGGCAGATCGACGACGCCGTCACCACCGCGCAGGACGCGATCGTGTCCAACCAGGAGACGCTGGCCACCGGCGCGCTGACCACCGCGGCGACGGTCGGCGAGGTGTTCACCGGCATCGTCCTGGCGCTGTTCACGCTGTTCTTCTTCCTCAAGGACGGCCGGTCCATCTGGCTGTGGCTGGTCGGGCTGTTCCCCCGTGACTCGCGCGCCTACCTCGACGAGGCCGCCCGCCGGTCCTGGCGCACGCTGATCGCCTACGTGCGCGCGACCGTCGCGGTCGCCCTGGTCGACGCCGTCGGCATCGGCATCGGGCTGGCGATCCTCGGCGTGCCGCTGGTGATCCCGCTGGCCGCGCTGGTGTTCCTCGGCGCCTTCATCCCGATCATCGGGTCGTTCCTCGCCGGGTCGATCGCGGTGCTGGTGGCGCTGGTCGCCGTCGGCCCGATCAAGGCGCTGATCGCGCTGGCGATCGTCGTGCTGGTCATGCAGCTCGAGGGGCACGTGCTGCAGCCGCTGCTGCTCGGCAAGGCTGTCCACGTGCACCCGCTGGCGGTGGTGCTGGCGATCGCGGCCGGCCTGCTCGTCGCCGGGATCTTCGGCGCGCTGATCGCGGTGCCCGTGGTGGCCTGCGCGAACGTGGCGGGCACCTACCTCGCCCGGAGGCACGACGGCCCGCGCCCGCCCGAGCCCCGGCCCGAGCGGGCGAAGCCGGCGGTCGGCGTCCGCGGCTAGGGCGCGTCCCCGACCGGCGCGTAGGCCTCCGGGTGCGCGGCGAGGTGGGCACGGAACGCCTGCTCGATCGTCGCGTCCCACTCGGGCAGCGCGGCGTCGTAGCGCCGGCCGGCCTCGACCTCGAGCCGCTCGGCCGCGTCGAGGTCGTCCTCCCGCAGCACGGCGGCCTGCCGGGCGACGTCCTCCACCGCGTCGGCGGCCGCCTCCAGCCCGAGCAGCCGGAAGCCGGCGACGGCGGCGGCCCGTTGCCCCGGCTCGAGGCCCTCGACCGCGTGCAGCAGGCCGCCGTTCATCGCCATCCCGTGGCACAGCAGCACCGCGGCCAGGGCGGCGTCACCGGGGAGGGGAGCCGGTGTGTCCGGGTCGCACGCGCGGTCCCAGACGAGGTCGGCGGGATCAGTCAACGGTGATGCGCCCCTCGACGGCGGCCAGGGCGATGTCGCTGCGCCAGTGCGCGCCGGCCAGCCGGACCGCGGCCACCCGCTCGTAGGCCGCCTGGCGCGCGGCGGCGAGGTCGGCGCCGGTCGCGGTCACCGCGAGCACCCGACCGCCGGCCGAGCGCACCGTCCCCTCGGCGTCCACGGTGGTGCCGGCGTGCAGCACGCCCTCACCGTCGGCGCCGGTGACCGGGTCACCGGTGCGCGGCGCCTCGGGGTAGCCGGCCGCCGCGACGACCACGGTGACGGCCGCCCCGTCGCGCCAGCGCAGCGGCGGGTGCTCGGCGAGGGTGCCGGTGGCGGCGGCGTGCAGCAGCCCGGCCAGCGGCGTCTCCAGCAGCGGCAGCACCACCTGGGTCTCGGGGTCGCCGAAGCGGGCGTTGAACTCGACCACCCGCACGCCGCGCGAGGTGAGCGCCAGCCCGGCGTAGAGCAGCCCGCTGAACGGCTCGCCGCGGCGGCGCATCTCGTCGACCGTCGGCTGCAGGACGGTGGCCAGCACCTCCTCCACCAGCCCGGCCGGCGCCCACGGCAGCGGCGCGTAGGCGCCCATCCCGCCGGTGTTGGGGCCGGCGTCGCCGTCGTCGCGGCGCTTGTGGTCCTGGGCGGGCACGAGCGGCAGCACCGTCGTGCCGTCGGTGACGGCGAACAGCGACACCTCCGGGCCGTCGAGGTACTCCTCGACCAGCACCGCTCCCCCGGCGTCGAGCACCCGGTGCCCGTGCGCCACGGCGGCGGCCCGGTCGGTCGTGACGACGACGCCCTTGCCGGCGGCGAGCCCGTCGTGCTTCACCACGTACGGCGCGCCGGCCTCGTCCAGGACCGTCTCCAGCTCCGCCGTGCCGCCGACCGGCCACGAGCGGGCGGTGGGCACGCCGGCGGCGGCCATCACGTGCTTGGCGAAGGACTTGCTGCCCTCGATCTGCGCGGCCTGCTCGGACGGGCCGAAGCAGGCGATGCCGGCGTCGCGCACCGCGTCGGCGGCGCCGGCGACCAGCGGCACCTCCGGGCCGACGACGACCAGGTCGGCGCCCCAGCCGGTGGCCAGCGCCGCGACCGCCACCGGGTCGGCGACGTCGACGGGCGCGGCCTCCGCGATCGCCCGCGTGCCGGCGTTGCCCGGCGCGCAGGCCAGCGCGGTCACCGCGGGGTCGGACGACAGAGCGACGCACAGGGCGTGCTCCCGGGCTCCGGAGCCGATCACGAGCACGCGCACGGACGGCGACCCTACCGACGCCTCACCGCACCCGGTTCGGCTGCGCCCGCATCGCCCGGTGCAGCGCCTTCACGCGCTGGTGCTCGGCCGCCCGGGCGCGCGCGTCGGCCCGCAGCGCCTGCCGGTGCGCCTCGGCCTGCAGCTTGCGCCAGCCGAGCAGCCGGGCCGGGTCGAGCCGGCCGTCGTCGATGGCGGCGGCGACGGCGCAGCCGGGCTCGGTGCGGTGCGCGCAGTCGCGGAACCGGCAGTGCGCGGCGAACCCCGCGACGTCGGCGTACGCGGTGTCGACGCCCTCGTCGTCGTAGAGGCCGAGCTCGCGCATGCCGGGGGTGTCGACGAGCAGGCCGCCGCCGGGCAGCAGGTGCAGCTCGCGGGAGGTCGTGGTGTGCCGGCCGCGCCCGTCGGCCTCGCGGACCTCCCGCGTGGGTGCCACCTCGTGCCCGGCCAGCGCGTTGGCGAGCGAGGACTTCCCCACGCCCGAGGGCCCCACCATGGCGCCGGTCACGCCGGGGGCGAGCAGCGCCCGGACGGCGTCGAGCCCCTCGCCGGTGTGCGCGCTGACGGCCAGCACGTCGGCGCCCACGGCGTCCTCGGCGACGGCCGCGACCGCCGCCGCGACGTCGTCGCACAGGTCGGCCTTGGTGAGCACGACGACCGGGGTGGCGCCGCTGCCCCACGCGACGGCGAGGTAGCGCTCCACGCGGCGGGCGCGGGTGGGCCCGGCGAGGGCGTCGACGACGAGGACCAGGTCGAGGTTGGCCGCCACCACCTGGGCCGCCGACGTCCGGCCGGCGACGGTGCGGGTGAACGCCGAGCGCCGCGGGAGCAGGGCCACGGCGAGCTCGCCGCGCAGCGCCACCCAGTCGCCGACCGCCGGGCTGTCGACGCCGTCGGGGTCGTACAGCGCGGCGGCCGGGTGCACCCGCCGCTCGCCGTCGGCGGTGAGGACCGTGAGCCGGCCGCGGTCGACCCGCGTCACCCGTCCGGGTGACGTCCCCTCCGGGAGCTGCTCGAGGCGCTCGGGCGACCAGCCGATGTCTGAGAGATGCATCACCCGCCGGATGGTGGACCGCAGGTCAGCGTGCCGTCCTCCCATTTCTCAGCGACGCGCCAGCCGGCGTTCGCCATCCCGACACCTCGGTCGGGTGTTCTAGACGGCATGCACGCGACCGAGTCGCTCGCGACTCACGCACGGGTCCGCACCTCGGGCCCCTTCGTCGTCGGTCACCGCGGTGCCTGTGCGTACCGCCCGGAGCACACCATCGCCAGCTACGAGCTGGCCATCGACATGGGCGCGGACCTCATCGAGCCCGACATCGTCGTCACCCGGGACGGCGCGCTCGTCGCACGGCACGAGAACGAGCTCTCCCGCACCACCGACGTCGCCTCCCGGCCCGAGTTCGCCGACCGGCGCACCACCCGCCGCGTGGGCCGCAAGAAGCGCACCGGCTGGTTCGCCGAGGACTTCACGCTCGAGGAGCTGCGCACCCTGCGCGCCGTCGAGCGCAAGCCGGGGCTGCGCCCGCTCAACACCGCCTACGACGGGCAGTTCGGCATCCTCACCCTCGAGGAGGTCGTCGACCTGGCCCGCCGCCGGTCCACCCCGCAGCGGCAGGTCCGCGTGCTGGCCGAGCTGAAGAAGCCCAGCTGGTCGGCCGAGCGCGGCCAGCCGATGACCGAGCTGGTCGCCGCGGAGCTGCGCCGCCTGGACGCCACCTCCCCCGACGGGCCGGTGGTGCTGCAGTCCTTCGACGCCGCGGCGCTGCGCCGGCTGCGCGCCGACCTCGGCGACGACGGCCCGCAGATGTTCCAGCTCGTCGACATCGCCTCCTCCGACGACCACCTGCTCACCAACGCCGGACTGCGCGCGGTGTCCACCTACGCCCAGGGCATCGCGCCCTGCGTCGACCGGATCCTGCTGCGCGACGCGGACGACACCATGACCGGCGTCTCCGACCTCGTCGCCCGCGCGCACGCCGCCGGGCTGCTGGTCGTGCCGTGGACGCTGGCCGCGGAGAACACCTACCTGCCGCGCCACCTGCGCAGCAGTGACGACCCGGCCGCCGCCGGTGACGCCCGCGGCGCCGCCCGGCTGCTGCTCGCGCTCGGCGTCGACGGGATCATCACGGACAACCCCGACGTCGTCGTCGCCGCCCGCGCCGAGATGGCGACGGCCCAGCCGGTCCGCCAGGCGGCCGCGTGACACTCTGCGGTCCTACCGGACCGCACGCCTCACGTGAGTCGCCCTGCGAGGCGCCGTGAGGAGTGGGGGCCGGAGGCCTCCGCGACCGAGCGGCGGGAAGGGCTCCACGACACAGGGGACGGCACCTGGCCGCGGTGTCGGCCGGTAGGCCGACGACGTGATCAGTCGAGAAGGTCGTGGACGACGACGTTCTCGTCGCGGCCCGGGCCGACGCCGATCACGCTGATCCGCGCGCCCGAGAGCTCCTCGAGCCGGCGCACGTAGGCCTGCGCGTTGGCCGGCAGCTCGTCGAAGGACCGGCAGCCCCGGATGTCCTCGAACCAGCCCGGCATCTCCTCGTACACCGGCTTCGCGTGGTGGAAGCCGGTCTGGGTCATCGGCATCTCGTCGTGCCGCACGCCGTCGACGTCGTAGGCGACGCAGATCGGCACCGTCTCCAGGCCCGAGAGCACGTCGAGCTTGGTGAGGAAGTAGTCGGTGATCCCGTTGACCCGGCTGGCGTAGCGGGCGACGACGGCGTCGAACCAGCCGCAGCGGCGGTCGCGGCCGGTGGTCACGCCGACCTCGCCGCCCTGCTTGCGCAGGTACTCGCCGTTGGCGTCGAACAGCTCCGTCGGGAACGGGCCCGAGCCCACGCGGGTCGTGTAGGCCTTGAGGATGCCGACCACCCGCGAGATGCGGGTGGGGCCGATGCCGCTGCCGGTGGCCGCGCCGCCGGCGGTCGGGTTCGACGACGTGACGAACGGATAGGTGCCGTGGTCGACGTCGAGCAGCGTGCCCTGCGAGCCCTCCAGCAGCACCCACTCGCCGGCGTCGAGCGCGTTCGCGAGCATCAGCCGGGTGTCGGCGATCCGGTCGCGGAGCTGCTCGGCGTAGCCGGCGTACTCCTCGACGACCTCGTCGACGTCGATGGCCTTGCGGTTGTAGACCTTGACCAGCACCTGGTTCTTCTCCACCAGGGTGCCCTCGAGCTTCTGCCGCAGGATCGACAGGTCGAGCAGGTCCGCCACCCGGATGCCGGTGCGGGCCACCTTGTCGCCGTAGGCGGGGCCGATGCCGCGGCCGGTCGTGCCGATCTTGCGCTTGCCGAGGAACCGCTCGGTGACCCGGTCCAGCGCCCGGTGGTGCGGCATGATCAGGTGCGCGTCGGCCGAGATGACCAGCTTCGAGGTGTCGACGCCGCGCTCCTCGAGCCCGGCGAGCTCGCCGATGAGCACCTGCGGGTCGACGACGACGCCGTTGCCGATCACCGGCGTGCAGCCCGGCGTGAGGATCCCCGACGGGATCAGGTGCAGGGCGTACCGCTCGCCGTCGGGCGTGATCACGGTGTGCCCGGCGTTGTTGCCGCCCTGGTAGCGGACCACGTACGGGACCCGGCCGCCGAGGAGGTCGGTGGCCTTGCCCTTGCCCTCGTCGCCCCACTGGGCACCGATCAGCACGACTGCCGGCATCGGGTGACGCACCCCTTCGTCGTCGACACCGGCAGCGACCGGTCTGTCAGGTGGCAGGGTATCGGCATGTCCCTCGTCGAGTTCGACCTGCGCGGTCTCGGGCCCGGGGAGGCACCCGAGCGCGCCGCCGTCGCCGCGGCCGCCGACGCCGGTGCGCTGCTCGTGCGCGGCCCGGTGGCGGCGCTGTCGGCGGTGCTGGCCGCGCTCGTCCGCGCCGGGCGGACCGCCGAGGTCCCGGTGTCGTGGGAGCCCGCCGACGACACCTCCTCGCGCGGGCTGGCCCGCGACCTGGGCATCGGGACCGGCGCCGAGCGCGAGCTGTCCCTGGTGCGCGACGACCACGGCGGCGTGCTGCTGCAGCACGGGCGCTACGAGGCCGCCGAGAAGGGCCGGCTGCCGCTGGCCGCGCGCCTGGGCGTGCAGGCCCACCACGACGACCAGCGGGTGGCCGACGGGACCGTCGCCCGGATCGAGGTCCGCCCCGACTGGACCGCCGTCGACACCCTCCGCGTCGTCGTCTCCCCCCAGCTCATGCGGCCGCCGCGGCGCAGCACCGGCCGGGCGCTGCAGCTGGCCAGTGACCCGGCGCAGGTCACCCGCGACGGCGTCGTCTTCCCCCGGCCGGTCACCCGCTGGACCTGGTACGCCGACGACCGGGTGCGCTGGCGGCTGCGGCCCTGAGACGGCCCTGAGACGGCCCTGAGCTGCGGGGACGCGGGAGGGGGCGCGGTCGTGGACACTGGGGAGGCCCCAGCCCCGAGGAGGCCCCGCTGCGCCCGTGTCCGGTGACCCGGTGACCGTCGACCGCCTGCCCTTCGCGCGGGTGTCCCCGCCGCGCCGCCGGGTCCTCGACCGAGTGCTGGCCCGCCCGAGCCTGGCCGCCGTGGTGGGCCTCGCCGTCGTCGTCCTGGTGTTCGGGGTGCGGGTGCCGGAGCTGCTCACCCCCGAGGGCCTGGCCGGCGTCCTGGACCAGGCGGCGCTGCTCGGCATCGGCGGGGTGGCCGTGGGGCTGCTGCTGGTGGGCGGCCACTTCGACCTGTCCATCGGCACGGTGGCCGTGGCCAGCTCGGTCCTCACCGGCGTCCTCGTCGGGCAGCAGGGCTGGGGCGTCTGGCCGGCGCTGCTGCTGTCCCTGGCCTGCGCGCTGGCGGTCGGGACGGTCAACGGCTGGCTGGTCGTGCGCACCGGACTGCCGAGCTTCCTGGTCACCCTCGCCACCGCGCTGGTGCTGCAGGGGACGACGCTGTCGACGCTGCCGCTGGTCGCCGGGGCGCCGCGGATCAGCGGGCTGGACGTCGCGCCCGGCTGGTCGTCGGCGTCGGCGCTGTTCGGGTCGACGGCGGAGGTCGGCGGCGGCGTCTTCCCGGTCTCGCTGCTGTGGTGGCTGGCGGCCACCGCCGGCGCGGGGTGGCTGCTGTGGCGCACCCGCTTCGGCAACGAGGTGCTGGCGATGGGCGGGTCCCGCCGGGCGGCCGCGGAGCTCGGCGTCCCGGTGCCGCGGACGACGTTCGTGCTGTACGCGCTCACCGCGACCGCGGGCTGGCTGCTCGGCACGCTCGCCCTGGTCCCCGCCGCGAGCGTCGCCGCCACCCCCTCGCTGACCACCGCGATCGACCTCGTCGTCGTCGCCGTCCTCGGCGGGTGCCTGCTGACCGGCGGGTACGGCTCGATGGCCGGCGCCGCGGTCGGCGCGCTGCTCTACGCCGTCGCGCGCAGCGGGTTCGAGCTGTCGGGCTGGGACCCGCGGTGGTCGCAAGTGCTGCTCGGCGTGCTGCTGCTGGTGGCGCTCGCCTTCGGCACGGTGGTGCGGGGGCGGCTGCGCGCCGCGCCGCGCTCGTGAGCACCGCCGCCGGCAGCACCGCCGGCCGGTCCGACGGCGCCCCGCCGGTCCTGGAGCTGCGCGGGGTGACCGTGCGCCACGGCGGCGTGCCCGCCCTCGACCGGGTGGGCATGGCGCTCGAGGGCGGGCGGATCACCTGCCTGCTGGGCGAGAACGGCTCGGGGAAGTCGACGCTCGTGGCGCTGCTGTCGGGGCTGCAGCGGCCCGACGAGGGCGAGCTGCTCCTCGACGGCCGGCCGGTGCGGCTGCGCAGCCCCCGCGCGGCGCGGGCGGCGGGCATCGCGACCGTCTGGCAGGACCTCGCCGTCGCGCCGCTGCTGTCGGTGTGGCGCAACCTGTGCCTGGGTGCCGAGCCCACCCGCGGGCCGTGGCCGCTGCGGCGGCTCGACGTCGACGCCGCCCGCGAGACCGCCGTGCGCGCGCTCGCCGGGATCGGCGTCACCGGCGTCGACCCCGACCAGCCGGTCAGCACGCTGCAGGCCGGCGCCCGGCAGAGCCTGGCCATCGCCCGGGCCGTGCACTACGGCGCCCGCGCGCTGGTCCTCGACGAGCCGACCGAGCCGATGACGATCGCCCAGCACACCCTCGTCGGGCAGGCGGTGCTCGGCGCCCGGGCGCGCGGCCTCGCCGTCGTCCTGGTCACGCACAACCCGCGCTACGCCCACCTCGTGGGCGACCGGTTCCTGTTGCTGGCGCGCGGCCAGGTGGCCGGTGACCTCACCCGAGCCGACGTCGACTCCGACGACCTCACCCGGCTCATGGCCGGCGGCGAGGAGCTCACCGCGCTGACCACCCGCCTGCGGGAGCTGCACCCCGAGCTCGGCGACCGCTGAGCGGCCGCCGGGCCCGGGGGCCCGGGTCAGCCGGCGTCCGGGCCGGCCTTGGCCAGGTGCAGCCAGGTGTCGACGACGGTGTCCGGGTTGAGGGACATCGACTCGATGCCCTGCTCGAGCAGCCACAGCGCGAGGTCGGGGTGGTCGCTGGGGCCCTGGCCGCAGATGCCGACGTACTTGCCGCGCGCCCGGCACGCCTGGATGGCCATCTCCAGCACCCGCAGCACCGCCGGGTCGCGCTCGTCGAACCGGTCGGCGACCAGCGCCGAGTCGCGGTCGAGGCCGAGCACGAGCTGGGTCATGTCGTTGGAGCCGATGGAGAAGCCGTCGACGTGGTCGAGGAAGGCGTCGGCGAGCAGCGCGTTGGAGGGCAGCTCGCACATCATCACGACCGACAGGTCGTTCTCCCCGCGGCGCAGGCCGTGCGAGGCCAGCAGCTCCACCACGCCCTCGATCTCGGCGACCGTGCGGACGAACGGGATCATCACCTTCACGTTCGTCAGGCCCATCTCGTCGCGCACGTGGCGCAGGGCCTCGCACTCCATCGCGAAGCAGTCGGCGAAGTCCTCCGACAGGTACCGGGAGGCGCCCCGGTACCCGATCATCGGGTTCTCCTCCTCGGGCTCGTAGCGCTCGCCGCCGAGCAGGTTGGCGTACTCGTTGGACTTGAAGTCGCTCATCCGCACGATCACCGGCTCGGGGGCGAAGGCCGCGGCGATCATGGCCACGCCCTCGGCGACCCGCTGGACGAAGAAGTCCCGCGGCGAGGGGTAGGCCGCGATCCGGTCGGCGACCTCCTCGCGCAGCCGGCCGGGGAGCTCGTCGAACTCCAGCAGCGCCTTCGGGTGGATGCCGATCTGCCGGTTGATGACGAACTCCAGCCGGGCCAGCCCGACGCCGGCGTTGGGCAGCCGGGAGAAGGCGAACGCCTGCTCCGGCGTCCCGACGTTCATCATGATCTTGGTGGGGACCGGGGGCATGGCGTCGAGGCGGGTCTCCTCCACCTCGAAGTCGACGGCGCCCTCGTAGACGTGGCCGGTGTCCCCCTCGGCGCAGGAGACGGTGACCTCCTGGCCGTCGGCGAGCGAGCGGGTGGCCGACCCGGTGCCGACGACGGCGGGGATGCCGAGCTCGCGGGCGATGATCGCCGCGTGGCAGGTGCGCCCGCCGCGGTTGGTCACGATCGCCGACGCGCGCTTCATGATCGGCTCCCAGTCGGGGTCGGTCATGTCCGCGACCAGGACGTCGCCGGGGCGGAAGTCGCCCATCTCCTCGAGGTCGCGCAGCACCCGGACCGCGCCCGCGCCGATCTTCTGCCCGATCGCCCGGCCCTCGACCAGCACGGTGCCCGAGCCGGTCAGCCGGAAGCGCTCGGTGCCGCTGCCCGTGCGCGACTGGACGGTCTCCGGGCGCGCCTGCAGCACGTACAGGCCGCCGTCGACCCCGTCCTTGCCCCACTCGACGTCCATCGGGCGGCCGTAGTGCTCCTCGATGACCAGCGCGTACCGGGCCAGCTCGGTAACCTCGTCGTCGGTCAGGGACAGCACCCGGCGGTCGGCGGGGTCGACGTCGACGAACTCGGTGGTGCGGCCGACCTCGGTGGAGTCGGTGTAGACCATCTTGGTGGCCTTGTCGCCCACGCCCCGCTTGAGGATCGCGGGGCGCCCGGCGCGCAGCGCGGGCTTGTAGACGTAGAACTCGTCGGGGTTGACCGCCCCCTGCACCACGCCCTCGCCCAGGCCGTAGGCGGCGGTGACGAAGACGGCGTCGGGGAAGCCGGACTCGGTGTCGACGGTGAACAGCACCCCGGAGGCCCCGACGTCGGAGCGCACCATCCGCTGCACGCCGGCCGACAGCGCGACGGTGTCGTGCTCGAAGCCGTGGTGCACGCGGTAGGCGATCGCCCGGTCGTTGTAGAGGGAGGCGTAGACCTCGCGGACGGCCTGCAGCACCGCGTCGATGCCGCGGACGTTGAGGAAGGTCTCCTGCTGGCCGGCGAACGAGGCGTCGGGCAGGTCCTCGGCGGTGGCGCTGGAGCGGACGGCGAACGACAGCGCGTCGTCGTCGCCCACGAGCTGCTCGTAGGCGGTGCGGATGTCGGCCTCGAGCCGCTCGGGGAAGGGCTGGCCGACGACCCAGCCGCGGATCTCCCGGCCCGCGGCGGCCAGTTCGCGGACGTCGTCGGTGTCCAGGTCGCGCAGCCGCTCGGAGATGCGCTCCGCGAGGCCGGTGTCGCCCAGGAAGTGCCGGTAGGCGGTGGCGGTGGTGGCGAAGCCGTCGGGCACGCGCACGCCGGCGTCGGCGAGGTGGGAGATCATCTCGCCGAGCGAGGCGTTCTTGCCGCCGACCTCCTCGAGGTCGCCCATCCCCAGGTCGGCGAACCAGCGGACGTTCTCGGTGCCGGCGTTCGTGCTCGCGGGGCGTTCGGTGCTCACGCGGTCCCTCCCGGGGTTCTGCCCCGCCCGGCGGACCGGCGGTCGCCACCGCGGCGCCGTCCCCGGGCGAGGGTCTGGATGACGACGGCGGCGATCTCCTCGACCGAGGCCGCGGAGGTGTCCACCGTGGGCAGGCGGTGCGCGTCGTACATGGCCGCGGCCTTGCGCAGCTCGGCACGGCACTGCGCCTCGGAGGCGTAGCGGGAGTCCGGGCGGCGCTCCTGGCGGACGCGGGACAGCCGGGTGACCGTGGTGGTCAGCCCGAAGCAGCGGTCGGCCAGCGCGCGCACCGGGCGCGGCAGGTCGGTGGTCTCGAGGTCCTCGTCGACCAGCGGGTAGTTGGCGACGAACAGGCCGTGCTGCAGCGCGAGGTACATCGCCGTCGGCGTCTTGCCGCAGCGCGAGGGGGCCAGCAGGACGACGTCGGCCCGCTCCAGCGCCCGCGAGCTCTGCCCGTCGTCGTGCTCGATGGCGAACTCGACGGCGGCCATCCGGTCGTTGTAGCGGCGGACGTCACCGACGCCGTGCAGCCGGCGGGCCTCGCGCAGGCCGCGGGCGCCGAGCACCTGCTCGACCCGGTCCATGTGCATGCCGAAGAAGTCGATCACCGGGACGCGGCAGCGCAGCAGCTCCTGGCGCACCTCGTCGACGGCGGCGGTCGTGAACACCAGCGGCGTCACCGGGCCGTCGGCGAGCTCGTCGATCTGCGCGACCACCTCGCGGGCCTGCTCGACGGTGGAGATGAACGGCACGAGCGTGCGGTCGAAGTGCAGCTCGGGGAACTGGATGAGCAGCGCGTTGCCCATCGTCTCGGCGCTGATGCCGGTGCTGTCGGACAGGAAGAAGACCGGTACGGCGGGGACCTCGTCACCCGGGCTCGCTGCGTCGCGGTCCATGCCGCGGGATCGTGCCACGGCCGGGCTGCGCGTGCGGAGCGGCTCCCGCGCGCGGTCCGGGGCGGGCGTTCCCCGCCCCGGACCGCGCCGGTCAGGTGAAGACGCTGACACCACCGGGGCCCACGAGGAGCCCCACGACGATCAGCACGATCCCCCACAGCAGCTGCTTGCGGAGGATCGCGAAGATGCCGGCGACCACGAGGACGACGGCCAGGATCCAGAGCGGTGTCGCCACGGACACCACCTCCCTGCACGGGCGCCCGGCGGGCGCGTGTTCACGGAGTGTGCTCCGGCAGCGCGCGTCCTGCCTGGTGAGCGGGCCGGGACCGGTCCCGGTCCACCCGACCCGGTGACGCGGGGTGACCGGCCACCCGCGCACGACGGCCGCCGTCCCCCGGGGAGGGACGGCGGCCGCGGTGGGGTCGTGCCGGCCAGGCGGGGGTCAGGGCGCCAGCGTCGGGTCGCAGTCGCGCAGCAGCTGGGTGCAGCGCTCCTGCTCGTCGACCTCGCCGATCGCCTCGGCGGCCCGGGCGAGCACGGTGACGCAGCGCAGGAAGCCCCGGTTGGGCTCGTGCGACCACGGCACCGGGCCGTAGCCCTTCCACCCGTTCTTGCGCAGCGCGTCGAGGCCGCGGTGGTAGCCGGTGCGGGCGTAGGCGTAGGCCTCGATGGTGCGGCCGCCCTCGAGCGCGGCCTCGGCCAGGGCCGCCCAGGCGGCGCTGGCGCGGGGGTGGGCGGCGGCCACCTCGGCGGGGTCGGTGCCGGCGGCCAGCGCGGCCTCGGCCTCCGGGTCGCCGGGCAGCAGGGTGGCGGGCGGCTCGCCGAGCAGGTTGTGCGAGTGCGTCATGGCTCAGGCGCTCGGGCTCTGGCCGGCCGACAGGAGGTCCTCGCACGCCTGCTGGACGCGCGCGGCCATCCCGGTCTCGGCGAGCTTCATGTAGGGCCGCGGGTCGTAGGCCTTCTTGTTGCCGACCTCGCCGTCGACCTTCAGCACGCCGTCGTAGTTGCTGAACATGTGGCCGGCGATCGGCCGGGTGAAGGCGTACTGGGTGTCGGTGTCGACGTTCATCTTCACCACGCCGTAGGACAGCGCCTCGCGGATCTCCGACTGCAGCGAGCCCGAGCCGCCGTGGAAGACGAAGTTGAACGGCTTGCTGCCCTCGGGCAGGCCGAGCTCCTGCGTGACGACCTCCTGGCCCTCCTTGAGGATCTCCGGCCGCAGCTTCACGTTGCCCGGCTTGTAGACGCCGTGGACGTTGCCGAAGGTGGCCGCGAGCAGGTAGACGCCGCGCTCGCCGAGGCCGAGGGCCTTCGCCGTGGACACGAAGTCGCCGGGGGCGGTGTAGAGCTTGTCGTTGATGTCGTGCGCGACGCCGTCCTCCTCGCCGCCGACGACGCCGATCTCGAGCTCGAGCACGATCTTGGCGGCCGCGCACTTGTCGATGAGCTCCTCGGCGATCTGGAGGTTCTCCTCCAGGTCGATCGCCGAGCCGTCCCACATGTGCGACTGGAACAGCGGTGCCTGGCCGGCGTCGACGCGGTCCTTGGACAGCGCGATGAGCGGGCGGACGTAGCTGTCGAGCTTGTCCTTCGGGCAGTGGTCGGTGTGCAGCGCGACGTTGACCGGGTACCTCTCGGCGACGACGTGCGCGAACTCGGCCAGCGCCACCGCGCCGGTGACCATGTCCTTCACCCGGGTGCCCGAGCCGAACTCGGCGCCGCCGGTGGAGAACTGGATGATGCCGTCGCTGCCCGCGTCGGCGAAGCCGCGCAGCGCCGCGTTGATCGTCTCGGACGAGGTGCAGTTGATCGCCGGGTAGGCGAAGCCGCCCTCCTTCGCCCGGCTGATCATGTCGGCGTAGACCTCGGGGGTCGCGATGGGCATCCGGGAACTCCTGTCGATCGACGCTGGGCGGCGTCAGTATCTCCCGGGCGCCGGACCCCCGACAGGCCCCCGTCTCAGGCCCGGCGGCGGAGCACCTTGCCGGGGTTGAGGAGGCCGGCCGGGTCGAGCGCGTCCTTGATCCGGCGGTGCACGTCGAGGGAGACCTCGCCGACCTCGCGTTCGAGCCACTCGACCTTGAGCGAGCCGATGCCGTGCTCGCCGGTCACCGTGCCGCCGAGCGACAGCCCGAGCGCGAGGATGTCGTCGAACGCGGCGAACGCCCGGGCGCGCTGGCCGTCGTCGGCGGGGTCGAAGCAGATGGTCGGGTGCATGTTGCCGTCGCCGGCGTGCCCGACGACGCCGATCGTCAGCCCGCGGCGGACGGCGATCCCGTCGCAGCCGTCGAGGAACGCGGCGATCCGCGAGCGCGGCACGGCGACGTCGTCGATGAGGGTGGTGCCCAGCTGCTCCAGCGCGGGCAGCGCCATCCGGCGGGCGGCGAGCAGCAGGTCGCCCTCGGCCGGGTCGTCGGTGGAGTGCACCAGCTGCGCGCCGGCCTCCCGGCACAGCTGCGCCAGGGCCTCGATCTCGGCGGCCGCCGCCGCTCCCCCGCTGTCGGACTGCGCCACCAGCAGGGCGTGCGCGTCGCGGTCGAGGTCGGCGTGCAGCAGGTCGTCGACGGCGCAGATGCAGGTGTTGTCCATGACCTCGAGCAGGCTCGGCACCAGGCCGGAGGTGACCACCCGCTCCACCACCTGGCCGGTCTGCGCCGTGGTGGCGAAGGTGGCCACCAGCGTGACCGGCCGCTGCGGCGCCGGGCGCAGGGCGAGCGTGGCCTCGGTGATCACGCCGAGCGTCCCCTCGGAGCCGACGAACAGCCGCGCCAGGTCGTAGCCCGCCACGCCCTTGACCGTGCGCCGGCCGGTGCGCAGCACCCGCCCGTCGGCGAGCACGACCTCCAGACCCAGCACGTAGTCGGTCGTGACGCCGTACTTCACGCAGCACAGGCCGCCGGAGTTGGTGGAGAGGTTGCCCCCGATCGTGCACCAGTCGTAGCTGCTCGGGTCGGGCGGATAGAACAGCCCCGAGCCGGCGACGGCGTCGCGCAGCGCCTTGTTGACCACGCCGGGCTGCACGACGGCGAGCCGGTCGGCCGGGGACACCTCGAGGACGGCGTCCATCCGCGTCATCACGAGGGTGATCGCGCCGTCGACGGCGTTGCTCGCGCCGGCCAGGCCCGAGCCCGCGCCGCGCGGGACGACGGGGACACCGTGCCGCGCGGCGACCCGCAGAACGGCGGCGACCTCGTCGGTGCTGCGCGGGAACACGACCGCGGCCGGGGTGCCGGCCTCGGCGAGCATCGCCTGGTCGCGGGCGTAGGAGGCGGTGACGTCGGGGTCGGTGCGCACGCCGTCGGACCCGAGCGCGGCGGTGAGCTCGTCGACCCACGCGGTGGCGAGTGTGGTCACCGCCACACCGTACGGCGGGGCGGCGCATGATCAGGTGACCTGATCGTGCTGCGTCCTGGCTCACGGTGGACGGTGAGCCAGGACGCGTGGGGGTGAGCCAGGACGGCGATGCGGCTAGTCGAGGCCGAGGTCGGCGAGGGTGAAGGCGGCGCGGTACTCCAGGCCCGCGGCCTCGACGGCGGCCCGCCCGCCGCGGTCGACGATCACGGCGACGGCGATGACCTCCGCGCCCGCCTCCTGCAGCGCCTCGACGGCGGCCAGCGGGCTGCTGCCGGTGGTGGAGACGTCCTCGACGACGAGCACCGACCGCCCCTCGATGTCGGGGCCCTCGATGCGGCGCTGCAGCCCGTGCGCCTTGCCCGCCTTGCGCACGACACAGGCGTCGAGGAACCCCTCGCCGTCGGCCGCGGCGTGCAGCATCGCCGTCGCCACCGGGTCCGCGCCCAGGGTGAGCCCGCCGACGACGTCGTAGCGCAGGTCGCCGGTGAGCTGGCGCATCACCCGGCCGACCAGCGGGGCGCCCTCGTGGTGGAGCGTGAGCCGGCGCATGTCGATGTACCAGTCGGCCTCCCGGCCGGAGGACAGCGTGACCCGCCCGTGCACGACGGCGAGGTCGACGATCAGCTCGAGCAGGCGGTCGCGGTCGGGCAGGACGGCCGGTGCGGTCATGCAGGCGACCCTAGGCAGCGGCCACGAGCCGTGCCCGGCCGTGCCTGGCCCGGCACACGGCGAGGGCCGCCGCCCGACCGGGGGGAGTGGTCGGACGGCGGCCCGTCGGGGACCCCGTCACGCGGACGGGGAGCGGGGTCAGCCGGCGGCGGGGGCCAGCACCTGGTCGACGATGTAGACGGTGGCGTTCGCCGTCTGCACGTTGCCGCAGATGACCGAGGCGGGGGTGCCGGTCACGGTCTGGGCCACGGTGAAGTTCTCGCCCGAGCCCTCGATGGTCACCTCGTCGCCGGCCACGGTGGTGTGGGTGCCGGCGAGCTGGTCCGGGGAGAGCCGGCCCGGGATGACGTGGTGGGTGAGGATCTGCGTCAGGACGGCGTTGTCGGCCAGGACCGCCTGCAGCTGGTCCTGCGGGATCGCCTCGAAGGCCGGGTTGGCCGGGGCGATGACGGTGATGTCCGGCGTGGTGTTCAGGGTGTCGACCAGGTTGGCCTGGGTGACGGCCTGCACCAGCGTGGACAGCACGGGGTTGTTGCTGGCGGCGGTGGCGACCGGGTCGTCGGTCATGCCGGTGAAGCTGCCCTCGCCGTCGGCGGGGACGGCGCTGCAGCCGGCGCCGAAGGGCTCGTCGGACATCATGTCGGAGCCGCTGGTGCTCTCCATGCCCTCCTCGGAGCCCGACGAGGTCTCGCTGCTGCTGTCGCTGCTGGGCGAGGCCGAGCCCTCGCTGGCGGTGCCGCTGTCGTCCGAGCCGCAGGCGCTCAGGGTGACGGCCAGCGTGGAGGCGGTGGCCAGCAGGACGCCGCGGGTCAGGGTGCTCTTCACGTCGGGTGTGCTCCTCGTGTCGTCGTGCTCGTCCGTTCGGGGACCGGGTGGTCCCCGCGGTGGTCCCTCCCGGCCCGTGCGAGGGGTCGGGAGAGGCGTCTGCGGCGCGGGTGGCCGAGACGGTCTGTGGGGGATGTGTGCCCTGCCGGCCGGCTGCCGGCGGGGCGGGGACCGCTACCTCGCGATCACCCGGATGGAGTGCAGGCCGCTCGCCCCGTTCGGGAAGGGCGTGGCCCGCTGGTCGGTCTGCACCTCGCCGTCGGCCGCGGTGGCCCGGACGGTGAGCTGGTACGAGCCGGGCGCGAAGTCGTACGGGAGGACCCACTGGCGCCACAGGTCGGCGTCGGCCTGCGGGGCGAGCTCGGCCTCCTGCCACTCCCCCTCGTCGACCCGCACCTCGACCCGGGCGATACCGCGGGTCTGCGCCCAGGCGACGCCGGCGATCGGGCGGCGCCCGGCGTCGAAGGCGCGCAGCGGGGCGGGGGTGTCGATCCGCGAGGCGAGCTTGATGGGCGCCTGCACGGCCCAGTCGCGCTCGACCCAGTAGGCGTCGAAGGCGTCGAAGGTGGTGGCCTGGATGCCGGTCATCCACTTGCAGGCCGACACGTAGCCGTAGAGGCCGGGGATCAGCATCCGCACGGGGAAGCCGTGCTCCACGGGCAGCGGCTCGCCGTTCATCCCGAAGGCGATCATCGCGTCCTCGACGTCGAGGGCCGCACGGGTCGGGGCGCCGATCGTCATGCCGTCCACCGACCGGCACAGCAGCTGGTCGGAGTCGCCGGAGACGCCGTGCTCGCGGAGGAACGCGCCGAGCGGGATGCCGATCCAGCGGGCGGTGCCGGCGAGCCCGCCGCCGACCTCGTTGGAGACGCAGGTCAGCGTGATGTCGCGCTCGATGACGTCGTCGCGCTCGAACAGGTCGGCCAGCGTGTGGGTGCGCGGGGAGTCGAACATGCCGGTCAGCTCGAGCCGGTAGTCGGCCGGGCGGACCTGCGGCACGGTGATCGCGGTGTCGACCCGGTAGAAGTCGCGGTTGGCGGTGAACAGCGGCGTCACGCCCTCGACGCGCTCGGCGAGGTCGGCGCCCCGGGGCAGGGCCGCGGCCCGCGACGACGGCGTCGGCAGGGTGAGCTCGCCGCGGGCGTTGCCGACGTCGAAGCGCCGCTGCAGCAGCCGGCCGCCGCCCCCGGTGACCGCGGCGGCGCCGAGCGCGACCCCGCCGGTGAGGAAGAACCGGCGGCGGTCCATGCCGGTGCCCTTGCGGTCGGCCATCGACAGGGCGCCGCGCAGGCGCTCCATCACGTCGTCGTCGTCCCGCGCGGCCGGCGCCGGGGCCGGCGCGGAGGCCGGGGCCGTGGTGGGCAGCGTGAGGGGGGCGAGCAGCGCGAGCAGGGCGACGGCGCCGGTGACGGCGCCGGCCACCGAGGGCAGCGCGTCGAGGACGCCACCGGCGGGGCGGCTGACGGCGGCCGCGGCGCCCAGGAGCCCGAAGAGCGCGATCCCGGCGACGCCGGCCCGGCGGGACCGCAGCGAGACCAGGCCGACGACCAGCGCGTACAGCGCCACGACCACCAGCGTGCCGACGACCAGGGCGATCTTGTCGTTCTCGCCGAAGGTGCGGATGGCGAACTGCTTCACCGGCTCGGGCACGAGGGTGATGACCGTGTCGCCGACGGCGACGACCGGCGAGGACGCCGGCCCGACCAGCCCGGCGACGAGCTCGGCGACGCCGAGGGCCACGGCGGCGGCCAGCAGGCCGGCCAGCGCGGCGAGCAGCCGGCGCGGGCCGCGACGGGCGGGGGTCGGGTCCCCGTCCGGTCCGGTGGCCGGCGCGGGGGCCTGCTCGGTAGTCGTCATGCCCTGGGTTCGGGACGACCCGGCGAGCGGTTCACCGGTCCCGGTCACGATGGGGTAACGGAGTCGAGCCGCACGGTCACGTCGTCCCCTCCTCCGTCGCGCGCCATCGGATGTCGCACCACACATCCCCTCGGTGGAGTCACTCAAACCAGCGGGCCCGCCCGTTCCCCCGTACGGGGAGCGGGCGGGCCCGGAGGACACCGCGCGGGTCAGCGGCCGCGGGCGCGCTCCCAGCCGCGGTAGCGGTACCACTCGTTCGACGGCTTCAGGGCCAACGCGACGATGCCGGCCAGGGCCAGGAGGGTCTGCAGCCAGCCGAGCGTGGTGATCAGCCCGCCGAAGGACGGACCGGCCAGCGAGACGAGGCTGCTGACGACGAGCAGGCCGCCGAAGACCCAGAGCACGATCCGGGCCCAGTTGCGCCCCTGCCAGGCGAAGTAGATGAACAGCAACTGCAGGCCGATGACGATCAACCCGAAGACGACACCCACCGTGACCGCGGTCGCCTGGGCGACGTCGGTGGCGCCGCTGTAGTCGGCCGGGTCAAGCCCCTGGTCGATGAGGGTCTGGTCGACGATCTCGTCGAACTGGACGAACGTGACGATCGAGCTGAGCAGGCCGAGGACCACGCTCGCGAGGAACGCACCGATGCCAAGCCTCACCGTCTGCGGACGCGCGACGGGCGTCGGGGCGCCCCACGCGTCCGGCGCCTGCGGCGCGGAGCCGTAGCCCCCGTACTGCTGCCCGTACTGCTGGCCGGGGGGCTGCTGCCCGTACGGCTGCCCGTACTGCTGGCCGTACGGCTGCTGCTGGCCGTACGGCGGCTGCTGCTGCCCCCACGGCGGCTGCTGGCCGTAGGGCGACTGCTGGCCCGGGCCGGGACCCCAGCCCTCCTGCCCGGGCGGGCCCTGTCCTGCGGTCATGTCTCGCCTCCTGTGCGGGGCCCCGGGCCGGCCTGTCCCGGCCGGGGTCCGCGGCGATGATCGCCGACCCCGGGCGGCGGGACCAGCCCCCGCGCAGACGCGGGCCCGCCGCCTCCCCCGGAGGGGAGACGGCGGGCCCGGGAGCTCACTGCGCGCGGGAGACGGTCAGCCCGCTGTCGGCGTCGACGACGTCGGCCGGCCAGTCGACGACGACGCCGTCGCCGTCGCGGATGTCACCGGCGAGCAGCGCCCGGGCGAGCGGGTCACCGATCGCCGACTGCACCAGCCGGCGCAGCGGCCGGGCGCCGTACACGGGGTCGAACCCGTTGAGCGCCAGCCACTCGCGGGCGGCGTCGGTGACCTGCAGGGTCAGCCGGCGGGCGGCCAGCCGGCGGGCGAGCACGCCCACCTGGATGTCCACGATGCCGGCCAGCTCGTCGCTGCCGAGGGCCCGGAACACCACGACGTCGTCGAGCCGGTTGAGGAACTCCGGCTTGAAGTGCGACCGGACGACGTCCATGACGGCGGCGCGGCGCGCCTCCTCGGGCAGCGACTGGTCGGCGATGACCTGCGACCCGAGGTTCGACGTCAGGATCAGGATCGTGTTGCGGAAGTCCACGGTGCGGCCCTGGCCGTCGGTGAGCCGGCCGTCGTCGAGGACCTGCAGCAGCACGTCGAAGACGTCGGGGTGCGCCTTCTCCACCTCGTCGAGCAGCACGACCGTGTAGGGCCGCCGCCGCACCGCCTCGGTGAGCTGGCCGCCGGCCTCGTAGCCGACGTAGCCGGGGGGTGCTCCGACGAGGCGCGCCACCGAGTGCTTCTCGGAGTACTCGCTCATGTCGATGCGGACCATCGCCCGCTCGTCGTCGAAGAGGAACTCCGCGAGCGCCTTGGCCAGCTCGGTCTTGCCGACGCCGGTGGGCCCGAGGAAGAGGAACGAGCCCGTGGGCCGGTCGGGGTCGGCGATGCCCGACCGCGCGCGGCGGACGGCGTCGGAGACGGCGCGGACGGCGTCGGGCTGGCCGACCACCCGGCGGCCGAGCTCGTCCTCCATCCGCAGCAGCTTCTGCGTCTCGCCCTCGAGCAGCCGGCCGGCGGGGATGCCGGTCCAGGCCTGCACGACCTCGGCGATGTCGTCGGGGCCGACCTCCTCCTTGAGCATCGAGGCCTGCGCGGCGACGTCGTCCTCCGCGGTGGCGAGCCGCGTCTTCAGCTCCGGGATCCGGCCGTAGCGGAGCTCGGCGACGCGGGCGAGGTCGCCCTCGCGCTCGGCGCGCTCGGACTCCAGGCGCAGCCGCTCGAGCTCCTCCTTCACCTGCTGGATCCGGACGATCGCACCCTTGTCCTGCTGCCAGCGGGCGGTCAGCTCGGCGAGCTCCTGCCGCCGGTCGGCCAGGTCGCCGCGCAGCACCGCGAGACGGTCGAGGGAGGCGGGGTCGTCCTCCTTCGCCAGCGCCATCTCCTCGATCTCCATGCGGCGCACGGCGCGCTCGACCTCGTCGACCTCGACCGGACGGCTGTCGATCTCCATGCGCAGCCGGCTGGCGGCCTCGTCGACCAGGTCGATCGCCTTGTCGGGGAGGAAGCGGGCCGTGACGTACCGGTCCGACAGCGTGGCGGCCGCGACGATCGCGGCGTCGGTGATCCGGACGCCGTGGTGGACCTCGTAGCGCTCCTTGAGCCCGCGCAGGATGCCGATCGTGTCCTCGACGGAGGGCTCACCGACGAAGACCTGCTGGAAGCGGCGCTCGAGCGCCGGGTCCTTCTCGATGTGCTCGCGGTACTCGTCGAGCGTGGTCGCGCCGACCATCCGCAGCTCGCCGCGGGCCAGCATCGGCTTGATCATGTTGCCGGCGTCCATGGCGGAGTCGCCGGTGGCGCCGGCCCCGACGATGGTGTGCAGCTCGTCGATGAAGGTGACCACCTGACCCTCGGCCTCGGTGATCTCCTGCAGCACGGCCTTGAGCCGCTCCTCGAACTCACCGCGGTACTTCGCGCCGGCCACCATCGCGCCGAGGTCGAGCGCCATCAGCCGCTTGCCCTTGAGGCTCTCGGGGACGTCGCCGGCGACGATGCGCTGGGCCAGGCCCTCGACGATCGCCGTCTTGCCGACGCCGGGCTCGCCGATGAGGACCGGGTTGTTCTTGGTGCGGCGGGACAGCACCTGCACGACGCGGCGGATCTCGGCGTCGCGGCCGATCACCGGGTCGATGCGGCCCTCGCGGGCGCGCTCGGTGAGGTCGACGGCGAACTTCTCGAGCGCCTGGAAGGTGCTCTCCGGGTCGGCGGTGGTGACCTTCCGGTTGCCGCGCACGGTGCGGAACGCGGCGAGCAGCGTGTCGCGGGTGGCGCCGGCGCTGGTGAGCACGGCGGCCGCCTCGCCCTCGGACCCGGCGAGCCCGACCAGGAAGTGCTCGGTGGAGACGTACTCGTCCCCCAGCGCGCTCGCCTGCTCGCCGGCGGCGTTGACCACGCGCAGCAGCTCGCGGGAGGCGGACGGGGCCTGGACGGTGGCGCCGCTGACGCTGGGCAGGCGGCGCAGCGCGGCCTCGGCCTTGGCCCGGACGTCGGCCGGGTCCGCGCCGACGGCGGTGAGCAGGGGGGCGGCGATGCCGTCGGTCTGCTGCAGCAGGGCGACGAGCAGGTGCAGGGGCTCCAGGGCGGCCTGCCCCCGGTCGACCGCCAGCCGCTGGGCGGCCGCGAACGCCTCCTGCGAACGGGTGGTCAGCTTGTGCTCCATGGTGGGTGCGGATCGTCCTCTCGTCGGCGGCGCCGGGGTCACTGTCCCGGCGGACGGCGTGTCGACGGGTCCAACGGAGCAGGAGTTGAGTCTGTTCCGCTCAACCTCCGCGGACGCCGGCGACCCGAAAGGGGTGGGCGCCGACACAACTGCATGCCGCGCGACACGGTTGTCCCTACACTCGAACGCATGACGCAGACCGGCGAGGAAGCCGCCCTCCCCGCTCCCAGCGTGGCGCTGGACGACCAGCTGTGCTTCGCGCTGTACGCCGCCTCGCGGGCGATGACCGCCCGCTACCGGCCGATGCTCGAGGAACTGGGTCTGACCTATCCCCAGTACCTGGTCATGATGCTGCTCTGGGAGGAGGACCAGCAGACGGTCGGCCAGCTCGGCCACCGGCTGGCCCTCGACAGCGGCACGCTGTCCCCGCTGCTCAAGCGGCTGACGGCCGCCGGCCTGGTCACCCGCCACCGCCGCGTCGAGGACGAGCGCTCGGTCGCCATCGCCCTCACCGACTCCGGCCGGGCGCTGCGCGAGCGGGCCTACGCCATCTCGCAGGACATGATCTGCGCGCTCAGCATGGGCGTCGAGGAGTTCTCCGACCTCAAGCAGACCCTCAACGTGCTCACCCACCGGGTGAACGAGGCGCCCCGCACGGTCTGACGGCCCGGTGGGTTGCCCGCAACCCACCGGGGTAGGGCGCGGGGGTCCGACGCCGGTCAGCAGTGCCGGCCCCTCCGTCCGGAAGGCAGCCATGCCCACCCGTACCGCACGCACCGCCTGGAACGGCACGCTCGAGCAGGGCTCGGGCCAGGTCGAGCTCTCCAGCTCGAAGGCCGGCACGTTCGAGGTGAACTTCCCCAAGCGTGCCGCCGACGAGGCCGGTGGCACGACCAGCCCCGAGGAGCTGGTGGCCGCGGCCCACTCCGCGTGCTTCGCCATGCAGCTGTCGGCCAACATCGCCCAGGCCGGCGGCACGCCGCAGGCCCTCGAGGTCAGCGCCGACGTCTCGCTCGGCCCGGACCAGGCGAACGGCGGCTTCAGGCTGACGGGCATCACGCTCACCGTCCGGGGCGAGGTCGACGGCCTCGACGCGGCCGGCTTCGAGAAGGCCGCACAGGAGGCCAAGGCCGGCTGCCCGGTCAGCAAGGCGCTCGCGGGCGTGGAGATCACGCTGGACGCCGCGCTCGACTCCTGACCCCCCGCACGACGAGAGGGCCCGCTCCCCCACCGGGGAGCGGGCCCTCTCGTGTGTCGCGCGGCCTCAGCGGGCGGTGCCCACCGCCGGGTCGTCGGCGAGCGCGGGCTCGGACTCGCGGCGCAGCCGCTCCTCGCCCGTCTCCGTGCGCAGCGCGACCTCGCGGATCAGCAGGATCGCCGCCACGGCGGCCACCGCGATGACGGCGGACACCAGGAAGATCCGCCCGGTCGCGTCGCCGTAGGAGACCTCGATGAGCCGGCGGATCGGCTCCGGCGCGTCGGCGAGGTCGGCCAGGCCCACGGAGCCCGAGCCCGAACCGGCGGCGGCCAGCTCCGGCGGCAGGCCGGCGGTGATGAGGGTGGAGACCCGGCTGCTCAGCACGGCGCCGAGGACCGAGACGCCGATCGTACCGCCGAGGCTGCGGAAGAAGGCGACGGCGGAGCTGGCCGCACCCAGGTCGGAGGCGGCCACGGTGTTCTGCACGGCCAGCACCAGGTTCTGCATCGTCATGCCGATGCCGACACCCAGTACGAACAGGAAGACGCCGAGCAGGACCATGTCGGTCTCGTGGTCGATGGTGGCCAGCAGGCCGAAGCCGGCGACGACCAGGATCGACCCGGCCACGAGGAACCGCTTCCACCGGCCGGTGCGGGTGATGAGGATGCCCGACACGGTCGAGGAGACGAGCAGGCCGCCGACCATCGGGATGGTGAGCAGGCCGGCCGCCGTCGGCGAGTAGCCGCGGGAGATCTGCAGGTACTGGCCGAGGAAGACCGTGGAGCCGAACATCGCCACACCGATGGCGACGCTGGCGACGATCGCGAGCGTCGTCGTCCGGTCGCGGAACAGGCGCAGCGGGACGATGGGCTCGGCCGCGCGCAGCTCGGTGACGAGGAAGGCGACGATCGCGAGCACGCTGCCGCCGAGGAACAGGGCGGTCTCCAGGGAGGCCCAGGCGAACTGGTTCCCGGCGAGGGTGACCCAGATGAGCAGCCCGGAGACACCGGCGGTCAGGAAGGCCGCGCCGAGGTAGTCGATGCGCACCCGCCGCTTGGTGACCGGCAGGTTCAGCGTGCGCTGCAGCAGCACCAGGGCGACGACGGCGAACGGGACGCCGACGTAGAAGCACCAGCGCCAGCCGAGCCAGCTGGTGTCGACGAGCAGGCCGCCGAGCAGCGGGCCGCCGACGGTGGCCACCGCCATGACGCCGCCGAGCAGGCCGGAGTACCGCCCGCGCTCGCGGGGGCTGATCATCGCGGCCATCGCGATCTGCACGAGCGCCTGCAGGCCGCCGAGCCCGAGGCCCTGCAGCACGCGCCAGCCGATCAGCGTGCCGACCGACTGCGACAGGCCCGCCAGCATCGAGCCGACGATGAAGACGACGATCGACAGCTGGATGAGCAGCTTCTTGCTGAACAGGTCGGAGAGCTTGCCCCAGATCGGCGTGGACGCCGTCGACGCGAGCAGGGTGGCGGTGACCACCCACGTGTACTGGCTCTGACTGCCGCGCAGGTCGGTGATGATCGTGGGCAGGGCGTTCGAGACGACGGTCGAGGACAGGAACGCCACGAACATCGCCAGCAACATCCCCGAGAGGGCCTCGAGGATCTGGCGGTGGGTCATGCGGCCCTGTTGCTCGGCGGGCGCCTCGGTGGGAGATCCCGGCCCGGTGGCGGGCTCGCGGGTGGTGGTCACGGTGGTGCTCCTGGTCGGTTCGGGACGGGGTGCGGCGGACTGCGCGGGGGTGGGGCGCCCGGTCACGCCGGAGCCCCCGCGTGCGGACGGGGGACGGCGGCGCGGTCGAGGTCGGCGGCGAGCCGCTCGAGCAGGTCGCCGAGGCGGGCGGCCTCCTCCTCGGTCCAGCCGGCGAGGGCCTCGGCGGCCCACTCCGACCGGACGGCGCGCGTCTGGGCGATCGCGGCGGACCCGGCGGGGGTGAGCCCGATGAGGCTGGCGCGGCCGTCGTGCGGGTCGGGCCGGCGCTCCACGAGGCCGGACCGCTCGAGGGCCGCGACCTGGCGGCTGGCGACCGACACGTCGACGCCGACCTGGGCGGCCAGCGCGCTGCAGCGCTGCTCGCCGTCGCGCTCGAGCGGCACGAGCAGCGCCCAGCCGAAGGAGGGCAGGTCGCCGTGGACGGCGTCGGCGGCGCGGGCGGAGACGTGCCGGCCGCTGCGCAGCAGGCGGGCGATGCCGGCGGTCAGCCGGTCCCGGGTGGCGGGAGTGAGGGGCATGGCGTCCTCGGGATGGTGCGATGAGTGCAGACTGCAACCATACATCCGGTTGGTTGTTGTCTGCAACCAGCTACCCCGTGCACCTGTCCCCACACGTGACGACGGCGCCCGGACCTCGGGGGTCCGGGCGCCGTCACAGCATGGGTTCGGCGGTCAGCGCCGGGTGGTCACGGCCTCTCCCGCGTCGGCGGGGTCGGCGGCGGCCTGCGCCTCACGGGCCTCGCCGAGCCGGTTGAACCGGCCGAGCAGGTCGGCGAGCGTGGTGACGTCGTCGGCCGGCCAGTCGGACATGTCGCTCTCCCAGCGGGCCCGGCGCACGTCGCGGATCCGCGCCAGCCGCGCGGCGCCGTCGGGCGAGGGGCGCAGCACCTGGGCGCGGCCGTCGGCCGGGTCCGGCTCGCGGTCGACCATGCCGAGCGCCACCAGCGAGGCCACCTGCCGGCTGACCGTGCTCTTGTCGAGCCCGAGCCGCGCGACGAGGTCGCTGGCGCGCAGCGGGCCGGCGTCGGCCAGCAGCGCGAGCAGGCCGTAGGCCGCGCCGTCGAGGTCGGGGTGCAGCTCGCGCGCCAGGCGCGCGGAGATGGCGCGGGAGCGCCGCAGCAGCAGGCCGATCTCGCGCTCGAGCCGCACGAAGGTCGCGTGCAGGTCGTCGTCCACGTCCTCCTGCACGACGGCGCCGCCCGCCGGGTTCCCGCTCACCGCGGCTCCCGCGGCCGCCAGACCACGAGCGCCGAGCTCGCCCGGCGCAGCGGGACGAGGTCGGCGCGGCCGAAGGCGGTCCCGAAGCCGGAGGCCGCCGACTCGGCGGCGGCCGCCCGGCGCTCGGCGTCCTCGACCTCGCCGAGCAGCTCGTGCACGCGGCGCTGCAGCGCCTCGACCTGCGACTCCAGGTCGATGATCCGCTTGATGCCGGCGAGGTTCACGCCGTCCTCCTGGGACAGCCGCTGGACCTCCCGCAGCAGCGCGACGTCGCGCGGGCTGTAGCGGCGCCCGCCGCCGGCGGTGCGGCCCGGGGTGACCAGGCCGAGCCGGTCGTACTGGCGCAGCGTCTGGGCGTGCATGCCGGCCAGCTGGGCCGCCACCGAGATGACGAAGACGGGTGCGTCCTCGGCCACCGCCCGCACGCCGTCGGAGTGGCGGCGCTCCCCGGCGCCGGGGGCGCTCACCGGGTGCCCCCGCGCTCACCGCCACGGTCGACGGCGGCGGTGATCTGCGGCCGCGGGTCGCCGAGCTCGGCGTCGAGGGTCTTGAGCGCCCGCTCCCCCTCGGCCGACAGCCGCTGCGGGACGGCGACCTCGACGGTGACCAGCAGGTCGCCGGAGCGTCCGCGGCCGGGGACGCCCCGCCCGCGCACGCGCAGCGTGCGGCCGCTCGCGGTACCGGCGGGCACCTTGAGGGTCACGTTGCCGTCGAGCGTGGGCACGGTCAGCGTCGTACCGAGCACCGCCTCGGGGAAGGTGACGGGCACGGTGAGCGTCAGGTCGTCGCCCCGGCGGCCGAAGAGCTCGTGGTCGCTGACGTGCACGACGACGAACAGGTCGCCGGCCGGGCCGCCGCGCCGTCCCGGGGCGCCCTTGCCCGCCAGCCGGATGCGCTGCCCGTCCTTGACGCCCGCGGGGATCCGCACGGTGATGGTGCGGGTCTGCGTGGTCACGCCGTTGCCGGCGCAGGTCGGGCACGGGTCGTCGACCACCTGGCCGGTGCCGCGGCAGTTGCGGCACGGCTCGGAGAAGGCGAACGCCCCCTGGCTGCGGCTGGTGACGCCGGCACCGCCGCAGACCTCGCAGGTGTGCGGCGACGTGCCGGGCTTCGCGCCGCTGCCGGCGCAGGTGGGGCAGGTGCCCGGGCTCTGCATCCGCAACGGCACGGTGACGCCGAGGACGGCCTCGTCGAAGGACAGGGTCGCCTCGGTCTCGACGTCCTGGCCCCGGGCCGGCCCGGACGCCGCCTGCGAGCGGGCCCGGGCCGAGCCGGGGGCGGCACCGGTGGCGCCGCCGCCGAAGAGGTTGCCGAAGATGTCGCCGATACCGCCGGCCCCGCCGCGCGCGGCACCGCCCGCGGCGCCGAACAGGTCGCCGAGGTCGAACGGCTGGCCGCCGCCCGCGCCGCCGCCCGGGAACCCGCCGGGGAAGCCGGCCCGGGCCCCGGCACCGCCGGAGCCGAACAGCCGCCGGGCGTCGTCGTACTCGGCGCGCCGCTTGGGGTCGCTGAGCACGTCGTAGGCCTCGGAGACCTCCTTGAACCGGGCCTCGGCGTCGGCGTTGCCGGGGTTCTTGTCCGGGTGCAGGTCCCGCGCGAGCTTGCGGTAGGCCTTCTTGATCTCCGCGGCGTCGGCGCCCTGGGAGACGCCGAGCGCCCCGTAGTAGTCCTTCTCGATGAAGTCCCGAGTGCTCATCGGGCGCCTCCTCCCCTCGGGGTCTCCACGAACGGTCCGGGGCCGGTCAGCCGGCGGCCGGGGTCTCCCCCGGCGCACCGCCGTCGGCCGGCGCGTCGGCGGTGGCCGCGGGAGCCGCGGCGGCGCCGGACGGCTCGCTCACCGAGACCATCGCGGTGCGCAGCACGCGCTCGCCCCGGCGGAAACCCTGCCGCAGGACCGTCGTCGCGGTCGGCACCGTCACCTCGTCGGATGTGTCGTGCAGGACGGCCTCGTGCAGCGCGGGGTCGAACGGGTCGCCCGCGACGCCGAAGGACTCCACGCCCAGGCCGTCGAGCAGGCCCAGGACGCGGTCGGCGACCACCTTGAAGGCGCCGGTGAGGTCGCCGTGGTCCCGCGCCCGCTCGATGTCGTCGACGATCGGGAACAGCTGGGCGGCGAACCGCTCGGCGGCTTGGTCGACGACCAGGCCGCGGTCGCGGTCGACGCGCCGCCGGTAGTTGGCGTACTCGGCCGTGACCCGCTGGAGGTCCTCGGTCCGCTCGGTCAGCTGGCGGGCGAGGTCGCCGTCGCCGGTGGCCGGGACGGCCTCCTGCGCGGTCACCTCGGGGCCGGCGGCCGTGTCGTTCTCGGTCATGCGCTCCCCTGGCGATGGGTGGGCTGTCGGTGCCGGGCCCGGCGGGGCGCCGGCCGGCTGCTCGCCGGCCGGCGCCCGCACCGCGCCGCTGACGGGGTCGATCCGCCGCTTGTCACGGATCACGACCCGCGGCTGCTCGTCCCCCTGGCTCATCGGCGGTCGGTGTCCTCGTCGACGATCTCGGCGTCGACGACGTCGTCGTCGGCGGCCGTGGCGCCACCGGCACCGGTACCGGCTCCGGCCGCACCGGCCCCGCCGGGGGCACCCTCACCGGGAGCGCCGGCCTCGGCCTGCTGGGCGTAGAGCGCCCCGCCGACCTCCTGCGAGATGCGCGCGACCTTCTCCTGCGCCGACTTGATCGCGGCGATGTCGGAGCCGCCGAGGGCGGAGCGCAGCTCGGTCAGCGCCTCGCCGAGCTCGTCCTTCTTGTCGGCCGGGATGCGCTCGCCGTTCTCCGCGAGGAACTTCTCGGTCTGGTACTGCAGCGACTCCGCCAGGTTGCGGGTCTCGGCCTCGTCGCGGCGGCGCTTGTCCTCCTCGGCGTGGGCCTCGGCGTCGCGCATCATCCGCTCGATGTCCTCCTTGGGGAGGGCCGAGCCGCCGGTGATGGTCATCGACTGCTCCTTGCCCGTGCCCAGGTCCTTGGCGGACACGTGCACGATGCCGTTGGCGTCGATGTCGAAGGCGACCTCGATCTGCGGGACGCCGCGGGGCGCCGGGGGCAGACCGGTCAGCTCGAACATGCCGAGCTTCTTGTTGTACATCGCCATCTCGCGCTCGCCCTGGAACACCTGGATCTGCACGGACGGCTGGTTGTCGTCGGCCGTCGTGAAGATCTCGGAGCGCTTGGTCGGGATCGTGGTGTTGCGCTCGATGAGCTTGGTCATGATCCCGCCCTTGGTCTCGATGCCGAGGGACAGCGGGGTGACGTCGAGGAGCAGGACGTCCTTGACCTCGCCCTTGAGGACACCGGCCTGCAGCGCGGCGCCGATGGCGACGACCTCGTCGGGGTTGACGCCCTTGTTGGGCTCCTTGCCGCCGGTCAGCTCGCGGACCAGGTCGCTGACGGCCGGCATGCGGGTCGAGCCGCCCACCAGGACGACGTGGTCGATCGCGCCGACGGAGATGCCGGCGTCACGGATCGCCTGGTTGAACGGCGCGCGGGCGCGGTCGAGCAGGTCCTGCGTGAGGCGCTGGAACTCGGCGCGGGTCATCGTGACGTCGAGGTGCAGCGGGCCCTCGGCGCCGGCGGTGATGTAGGGCAGGTTGACGTTGGTCGACTGCGCGCCGGACAGCTCGATCTTGGCCTTCTCGGCGGCCTCGCGGAGGCGCTGCATGGCCAGCTTGTCCTTGGACAGGTCGATGCCGTTCTGGGCGTTGAACGTCTGCACCAGGTGCTTGACGACGCGCTCGTCCCAGTCGTCGCCACCGAGGTGGTTGTCACCGGCGGTGGCCTTCACCTCGATGACGCCCTCGCCGATCTCGAGCAGCGAGACGTCGAACGTGCCGCCGCCGAGGTCGAAGACGAGGATCGTCTGCTCGGTCTCGCCCTTGTCCAGGCCGTAGGCCAGCGCGGCCGCGGTGGGCTCGTTGACGATGCGCAGGACGTTGAGGCCCGCGATCTCACCGGCCTCCTTGGTGGCCTGGCGCTGTGCGTCCTCGAAGTAGGCCGGGACGGTGATGACGGCGTCGGTCACCGGCTCGCCCAGGTAGGTCTCGGCGTCGCGCTTGAGCTTCTGCAGGACGCGGGCGCTGATCTCCTGCGGCGTGTACTGCTTGCCGTCGATCTCGGCGGTCTTCCACGTCGTGCCCATCTCGCGCTTGACCGAGCGGATGGTGCGGTCGACGTTGGTGACGGCCTGGTTCTTGGCCGACTGGCCGACGAGGACCTCGCCGTTCTTGGCGAAGGCGACGACCGAGGGCGTGGTGCGCGAGCCCTCGCTGTTGGCGATGACCGTCGGCTCGCCGCCCTCCAGGACGGTGACGACGGAGTTGGTGGTCCCGAGGTCGATACCGACCGCTCGTGCCATGGAGCTGGCTCCTCTTCCGTGTGCGTGCGGGTGGTGCGCTGGGTCTGCGGGGGTCGGTCGAGGGACCTCCGACCGCCTTGCGCGGGGTCCGCTCAACTTTCCTGCCCACCGTAACGGCAGACCCGCGGGTGGTGTTCCCCGCCCTCCCCCACCACTCCCCCGTGACACGCCCCACACCGCCGGCCGTCGCAGCACGATCAGGCCGCCTGATCGTGCTGCGTCCTGGCTCACCGCCGACGGTGAGCCAGGAGGCGCTGGGGTGAGCTAGGACGCCGGACGGGCGCCTGCGTCGTCGGCCCCGGCGGGCCGACCGGCGGGACGGTGGACGACGACGAAGTGACGCACCCCGACGGACGGGGCGGCGAGCAGCGCGGTCAGGCGGGCACGGAGGTCGGCACGAGCCCCCGGACCGACGTCGGCCTGCGCGAGGCGCACCACCCGGATCCCGAGCTCCCGCAACTGGTCCTCGCGGCGCTTCTCCCGCCAGAGGACCTCCCCGGGGTCCCGGCCGCCGTGGGGCTCGGAGTACTTCACCCGACCGTCGAACTCGACGGCGACCGCGGCCTCCTCGTACCAGCCGTCCACCCGGGCGACGAAGCCCCGCGGACCGTGCACCTCGGCCTGCAGGTCGGGAGCCGGCAGGCCTGCCGCCAGCAGCGCCAGGCGCCCACGTGTCTCCAGCGGCGACTCCGCCCGGCCGTCCGCGAGGCCGAGCGCCCGCGCGGCGTCCCCGATGCCCAACCAGTGCGTCGCGCGGAGCACCGCCGCACGCAGGTCCGCCGGGTCGACGAGGCGCCCGTACAGAGCGGCGTCCATGGCGACGACGGAGTCGGTCAGGTCCCACTCGCGGGCACAGTCGACGAGCGTCCGCGCCGGCGTCGTCACGGGGAGTCCGTGCACCGATCCGACCTCCGCGGCCGTCAGGGACGCGCGCGCGACGACGTAGCCGCGCCCCCGCCGCCACTGCCCCTCGTCGGTCAACCGGACGACCGCCTCGGCGTCGCGGGGCAGGACGACGCCGTGGAGCCGCGCGGCCGAGTCGTGGCTGACGACCGGGCCCGCGCCCAGGGAGGCCAGCACCGCGAAGCAGTCCACGGCGTGGCGGCGCCGGTCGTCGTCTTCCGCGTCGCGCAGGTCCCGGGCCTGGATGTAGACGCCGCGACGCAGCCGACACCAGCGGCGGGCGCCGAGCTCCGCCCGGATCTCGTCGGGGCGGTAGCCGGCAGCCACGGCCTCTCGCGCGGTGAAGACGCCGGACCTCGGTTCGGCGACGCGCGCCAGCTCGGGATGCATGGCGGGAGTCTCGGGCCCTCCGGACGCCCGCCGGGCCCGCCGCAGCCATCTGTGGACGCCGCCCGGACGGCGTCCTGGCTCACCGCAGCGCATCCTGGCTCACCGCCGACCGTGAGCCAGGACGCGGCACGATCAGGCCGCCTGATCGTGCTCTCGGCGCGGCGGGCGTGAGCCGGGTCACCTCCGTGTCGCCTGCGGCGCGCGTGGAACGGACGGCGGGACTGTTCCACCGCGGCGAAGATGCAGGTCAGCGCGCCGGCACGAGCAGATCCGGCACGGCGCCGAGCCGTCTCGACGGGGCGCGGCGCGCCGGGTTACCGGCGAGTAACCTGACCTCCGGCCAGCTATCGTGCTGGGCTGCGCGGGCACAGGCGCCCGCGCGCGATCCGCCGCCGGTCACACGCACCGGTGACGGCGGCGAGACCGCCTCTCGCCGTCCGCGGCGGACGAGCCAACCGACGCCGCGAGGCGTGGGGAGAGGGAATCATGACGGGCCCCCTGCAGATCGTGCTCGGCACGATCAGCGTGCTGTTCCTCATCGTCTCGGTCGTCCTGGCCTACCGGGCCGTGCGCGCCATGGTGCGGATCATCCGCACCGGCCAGCCGGACTCCACCCGGAACGGGCCGGTCGGCCCGCGGCTGAAGACGCTCGTGGTCGAGTCGCTCGGCCACACCCGGATGCTCAAGTGGTCGGCCATCGGCGCCGCCCACTGGTTCGTCTTCGTCGGCTTCTACGGCCTGTTCCTGACGCTGGTCGAGGCCTTCGGCGAGGTCTGGGACCCGGCCTTCCACCTGCCGCTCATCGGCGAGTGGGGCCTGTGGAACCTCTTCGCCGACGTCATCGGCACCGGCACGATCCTCGGGATCCTGTACCTGATCTACCGGCGCCAGAAGGACCACCCGCGCCGGCAGGGCCGCAGCAGCCGCTTCTCCGGCTCCAACGAGGGCCGCGGCTACTTCGTCGAGGCCGTCGTCCTCACCGTCGGCGTCTGCATCCTGCTGATCCGCGCGCTCAAGGTCTCCTCGGACCTCACCGAGGCCCCCACCTGGTCGCACCCAGTCGCGAGCCTGCTGGCCACCGTGCTGCCGAACAGCCCCGACCTGCTCAGCGTCGTCGCGTTCGTGAAGATCGTCGTCTCGCTGACCTGGCTGGTCGTCATCAGCCGGATCCTCAACATGGGCGTGGCCTGGCACCGGTTCAGCGCCTTCTTCAACATCTACTTCAAGCGGAACGACGACGGCACCGTCGCCCTCGGCCCGCTGCAGCCCATGACCTCGAACGGCAAGCCGATCGACTTCGAGGACCCGGGCGAGGACGACGTCTTCGGTCGCGGCAAGATCGAGGACTTCACCTGGAAGGGGATGCTCGACTTCACCACCTGCACCGAGTGCGGGCGGTGCCAGAGCCAGTGCCCTGCCTGGAACACGGGCAAGCCGCTGTCTCCCAAGATGGTGATCATGGACCTGCGGGACCACCTGTACGCCAAGGCCCCGTACCTGCTCGGTGAGAAGACGGCGTCGGAGACCGCGCCGGACTACGACGTCCTGAAGCCGAGCGACGAGCAGGTCTGGTCCTCCGGCTACGCCCGCATCGAGGGCACCAACGACGCGCAGGCACACCGGCCGCTCGTCGGCACGCTGGAGGAGGGCGGGGTCATCGACCCCGACGTCCTGTGGAGCTGCACCAACTGCGGCGCCTGCGTCGAGCAGTGCCCGGTCGACATCGAGCACATCGACCACATCGACGACATGCGCCGCTACCAGGTGCTCATCGAGTCCAACTTCCCGTCCGAGGCCGGCGTGATGCTGCGCAACCTCGAGAACCGCGGCAACCCCTGGGGCGTCAGCCCGAGCACCCGCGAGGACTGGATCAAGGAGATGGACTTCGAGGTGCGGATGGCCGACGGCCCGCTGCCCTACGACGTCGAGTACCTCTTCTGGGTCGGCTGCGCCGGCGCCATCGACGACCGCGCCAAGAAGGTCACCAAGGCCGTCGCGGAGCTGCTGCACACCGCCGGCGTCGAGTTCGCCGTCCTGGGCTCGGGCGAGACCTGCTCGGGCGACCCGGCCCGCCGCATGGGCAACGAGTTCGTCTTCCAGATGATGGCGCAGGAGAACGTCGAGACCCTCAACGGCGTCTTCGAGGGCCGCGTGCCGGGCACCCGCAAGATCGTCACCACCTGCCCGCACTGCTTCAACTCGCTGGGCAAGGAGTACCCGCAGGTCGGCGGCGAGTACGAGGTCGTGCACCACACGCAGCTGCTCAGCCAGCTGGTGGAGGAGGGCCGGCTCACCCCGGTCACCCCGGTCGACCGCAAGGTCACCTACCACGACCCGTGCTTCCTCGGCCGGCACAACAAGGTCTACACGCCGCCGCGGGAGATCCTCGACAGCGTGCAGGGCCTCTCCACCCAGGAGATGCACCGCTGCAAGGACCGCGGCTTCTGCTGCGGCGCCGGCGGTGCGCGCATGTGGATGGAGGAGAAGATCGGCAAGCGGATCAACGTGGAGCGCACCGAGGAGGCCCTCGGCCTCGACCCGGACGTCATCTCCACCGCCTGCCCGTTCTGCATCACGATGCTCTCGGACGCCCTGACGTCGAAGAAGCAGAACGGCGAGGCCGCCGAGCACGTCGAGGTCCTCGACGTCAGCCAGATCCTGCTGCGCTCGATGGCCCCGGTCGGCACGCCCGGCACCGAGCACGGCGCCGAGGTGGGCACCGCCGACGACGACGTCGCCGGCACCGGCTCGGCCGCCACCGGGCACGGCCAGGCCTAGCCCGCACCGCGCACCACCCCGACGGACGCCGTCGGCGAGGCAGCCCCTCGCCGGCGGCGTCCGTCGTCTGCAGGGGCCTGCGCTCCGGTAGAACACGCGTCGTGCTGCTGCACCTGAGGGTCACCGTCCCGCCGGACCGCACCGACGACGTCCGGGACCTGTTCGAGCGCTGCCCCGGGACGGCCCACCTCGCCGTGTTCCCCGGCTCCTCGCTCGACCCGCCGGGCGACCTGTTCCTCGTCGACGTCGCCCGGGAGTCCGCCGACGCGCTGGTCGCGGGCCTGCGGCGGCTGCACGTCGACCGCGACGGCGGGATCACCATCGAGACCGTCGACACCGCCGTCTCCGCCCGCGCCGAGCGCGCCGAGGAGGAGGCGCCCGGCGACGGATCCGACGCCGTCGTGTGGGAGCAGGTGGTGCGGACGACGGCGGCCGACTCGTCGCTGTCGGTCTCCTACCTGGCGTTCCTCACGATCGCGACGCTGCTCGCGGCGGTGGCCATCGTCAACGACTCGGCGATCCTGGTGATCGGGGCGATGGTGCTCGGGCCGGAGTTCGCGCCGCTGGCCGGGCTCGCCGTGGCGCTCGTGCACCGGCGCCGGGGCATCGCGCGCACGGCCGCCAAGGCACTCGTCGTCGGCTTCGCCGTGGCGATCGCCGTCACCGCGCTGGTCACCCTCGCCGGCCGCGGGCTGGGCTGGTTCGGCCCCGAGGTGCTCGCCATGGAGCGCCCGCAGACCGGGTTCATCACCCGGCCCGACCGCTGGTCGGTCGTCGTCGCGGTGCTGGCCGGCATCGCCGGGGTGCTGTCGCTGACGTCGGCCAAGAGCGGCGCGCTGGTCGGCGTGTTCATCTCCGTCACGACCGTCCCCGCGGCCGCCGACATGGCGGTGGCGCTGGCCCTGGGCGGCGGCACCGAGTTCTGGCGGGCGACGGCGCAGCTGGGGATCAACCTCGCCGGCATCCTCGTCGCCGCGGTGGCCACCCTGGCGCTGCAGCGGGCGCTGTGGCGGCGGGTGCCGCAGGTCGTGCCCCGGCTGGAGGCGACGGACGGCGCCCGGCTGCACGTCTGAGGCGGTTGCACGCTGCACCCAGTGGCGGGCGCCGACCCGGCGGGGCGCACCATCGACGGGTGACCCGCACCGCCGCCGCTCCCCCGACCACCCCCGGCACCGCCGACCGGCGGCGGGGCCTGGTGCTGGTGGCGACGGCGATCGTGCTGACGGCGGCCAACCTGCGGACGGCGGTCAGCACCGTCGGCCCGGTGCTCGAGGAGATCGAGCGCGGCCTCGGCGTCTCCAGCGCCGCCGCCGGCGTGCTGACGACGCTGCCGGTGCTGTGCTTCGCCGCGATCGGCTTCGCCGGGCCGCCGCTGGCCGCCCGCTTCCGGGACGCGCACGTCCTCGCCGGCGCGCTGCTCACCATGGCCGCCGGGCTGGTGCTGCGGGCCGTCGTCGACTCCTTCCCGCTGTTCCTCGCCGGCACCGTGCTGGCCATGGTCGGCGGGGCGCTGGGCAACGTGCTGCTGCCCGGCCTGGTCAAGCGCTGGTTCCCCGGGCGCACGGGCCTGCTGATCGGCGCCTACAGCGCGAGCATGGCCATCGGCGGCGCCGTCGCCGCGGTGAGCACCGCGCCCATCGCCGCCGCCGTCGGCCCGTCCGGCTGGCGCTGGGCGCTCGGCGTCTGGGCGGTGCTCGCCCTGGCCGCCGCGGTGCCGTGGTTCCTCGTCCCGCGCCAGCCCGGCACCGGGCGCGCCGCGCACCGCTCGGTCCGGATGCGCCCGCTGGCGCGCAGTCCGCTCGCCCTCACCATGGCCGCCTTCTTCGGGCTGCAGGCGATGCAGGCCTACGTGGTCATGGGCTGGTCGGCGCAGTACCTGCGCGACTCCGGGCTCAGCGCCGCGACCGCCGGCCTCCTGCTGGGGATCAACTCGATCGTCGTCATCCCGGTGAACGCCGTCGTCCCGTCGCTCACCGTGCGGCAGAGCTGGCAGCGACCGCTGCTGCTGGGCTTCATGGCCTGCTACGCCGTCGGCTGGACGGGGCTGTGGCTGGCCCCCCGCACGCTCCCGTGGCTGTGGATGAGCGTCCTCGCCGTCGGCATGGGCACCTTCAGCATGGTGCTGGCGCTGATCGGCCTGCGCGCCCGCACACCGGAGACGGTCGCCGCGCTCTCCACGGTCACCCAGGGCTGGGGCTACGTGGTCGCCGGCACCGGCCCGCTGCTCGTGGGCGTGCTGCGCGGCGCGACCGGCGGCTACACCGGCATGTTCGTGCTGGTCGGCGTCGCCACCGTCGGGCTGACCGTCACCGGCTGGCTGGTCACCCGCGACCGGTACGTCGACGACGAGGTGCCCGGCTGGTCGCCCGCGGAGGTCAGCGCCGCGTCTCCGCGCGGGTGAAGTTGCGGAAGGACCGCGACGGCGTCGGACCGCGCTGGTCCTGGTAGCGGGAGCCGTAGACCGCCGAGCCGTAGGGGTGCTCGGCCGCCGAGGTGAGCCGGAACAGGCACAGCTGGCCGATCTTCATCCCCGGCCACAGCGTGATCGGCAGGTTGGCCACGTTGGACAGCTCCAGCGTGATGTGGCCGGAGAAGCCCGGGTCGACGAAGCCCGCCGTCGAGTGGGTGAGCAGCCCGAGCCGGCCCAGGGAGCTCTTGCCCTCCAGCCGGGCCGCCAGGTCGTCGGGGATGCTCACCAGCTCGAGCGTGGAGCCCAGCACGAACTCGCCCGGGTGCAGCACGAACGGCTCGTCGCCGTCGGGCTCGACCAAGGTGGTGAGGTCGTCCTGCTGCTGGGCGGGGTCGATGTGGGTGTACCGGGCGTTGTTGAACACCCGGAAGTAGCGGTCGAGCCGGACGTCGATGCTCGAGGGCTGCACCAGCCCCGCGTCGTGCGGCTCGATGCCGAGACGCCCCTCGGCGATCGCGGCGCGGATGTCGCGGTCGGACAGCAGCATGGCGCGGAGTCTAGGGAGACGGCGCCTCACCCCTCCGGGTTCCTCCCGCGCCCGCCGGCTCCACCCCGCCCGCCGGCACGCCGAGGACCGTCGTGCCGGCCCGTCGGGGCGCCGGCCGCCGGCCGGGCGGGGGACCCGGGCCGGCAGGGAGGCGGACGTGTCCACCCTCAGCAGGCGCACGCAGGCAGCCGTGCTCGTGTCGGCCGTCGTGGTCGGCTACGCCGGCGCGGCGGCGTACACCGCGCTGGCCGCACCGGCGCTGCCGGTCGCCGAGGACTTCGGGCCCGGTGACGGCCTGGACCGCTACGTGGTGACGGCGGACAGCGGCGACGCCGCCGGGCTGCTCGGCGCGCTGGAGGCCCTCGACGGCGTCGAGAACGCGCAGCGGCTGAGCGACGGCCGCGCGCTCGTCGCCACCGCAGAGCTGTCCGCCGCCGACCTCGGGGCCGTCGACGGCGTGGCGGCGGTGGAGCGCTCGCCCGAGGTCCCGGTGCTCGGCACCGTCAGCGACCCCTACTGGGCGCAGTACGGCTGGAACCTCGAGAACACCGGGGCCAACGCCTACAACCAGGCCGCGGTGGCCGACGCCGACGCCGACGCCACCGACGGCTGGGCCGTCGGGACCGGCGCGGGCACCGTGGTGGCGGTGGTCGACACGGGCTTCGACTCCGACCACGAGGACCTCGCCGGGGCCCTGTGGACCAACCCGGCGGAACCCTGCGGCACCGTCGACACCGACCGCAACGGCAAGGCCGGCGACTGCCACGGGTGGAACTTCACGACGAACTCCCCCGACGTGGACAACGGCGCGCAGGGCACCCACGGCACCAACGTCTCCGGGACGATCGGTGCCCGGGCCGGCAACGGCCGGGGCACCGCGGGCATCGCACCCGACGCGACGATCATGCCGCTGGTGATCGGCAGCGGGAGCGGCGTCGACGCGTACCTCGGCGCCGAGGCGATCCGCTACGCCGCCGACCACGGCGCGGACGTCGTCAACGCCTCCTGGGGCGGGGCCTTCACCGGCGCGCCGCTCGAGGCGGTCCGCTCGGCCATCGCCTACGCCGGGTCCAAGGGGGTCCTCGTGGTCGCGGCGGCCGGCAACGACGCGGGCAACCGCGACACCCAGCCCGTGTACCCGGCCAGCTACACCGAGGCGAACCTGGTGACCGTCGGGTCCAGCACCGCGTCCGACACCGTCACCCCCTCGTCCGCCTACGGCGCGACGTCGGTCGACCTCTTCGCCCCGGGCAACCTGGTGGCGACGACCTGGAACGACGGCGGCTACCGCCTCGTCGGCGGCACCTCGATCGCGGCGCCGCACGTGGCCGCTGCCCTGGCGCTGTACCGGGCTGCGATGCCGACCGCCTCGATCGCCGAGCTCAAGCAGGCGCTGCTCGAGGACACCGACCCGGTCGCCGCCTTCCGCGGCCGGTCGGTGAGCGGCGGGCGCCTGTCGCTGACCGGCCTGGCCGAGCGGGTGCTCGACTCGGTCGACTACACGTTCACCGGCATGTCCGCCCCGGCCGGCGTGGTCAGCCCGACGGTCGCGGTGAGCGGCACGACGGCGCCCGGGACGTTCAGCGTGACCCTGGGCCTCGGCATGCAGCACGAGGGCGAGGTGTGGGCCGTCGCCGGCGCCGAGATGGGCCTCGACGGCGCGACCGTCACCACCGGCGACGACGGCCGGGCCGTCTTCAGCCTGGGCGCCCGGACCTCCCTCGACGGCCTGGCGCTGCGGCCCTCGGTGTCGCTGGGCGACGGCAGGTACGTGCTCACCGTCCAGCTCACCCGCGACGGCGCCGCGCTCGGCGGCACGCGGGCGGCCCCGCTGCTCGTGGGCACCGCGGCCGAGGCGGGACCCGACCGGCCGGCCGACGGGTCCGGCACGGGCGGCTCGGGCACGGGCGGCTCCGGCACCGGCGGCTCGGGCACCGGCGGCTCGGGCACCGGCGGCTCCGGCACCGGCGGCTCGGGCACCGGCGGCTCGGGCACCGGCGGGTCCGGCACCGGCGGCTCGGGCACCGGCGGGTCCGGCACCGGCGGCTCGGGCACCGGCGGCTCGGGCACCGGCGGCTCCGGGACGGGTGGCTCCGGCACCGGCGGCTCCGGCACCGGCGGCTCCGGCACGGGTGGCTCCGGCACCGGCGGCTCCGGCACGGGTGGCTCGGGCGCCCCGGGCGACGGCGCGCAGACGCCCGACACGGACAACGGGTCGGGCACGGGCGGGTCCGGCACCGGAGGATCCGGCACGGGCGGGTCCGGCACCGGAGGATCCGGCACCGGCGGCTCGGGCACCGGCGGCTCGGGCACCGGCGGCACCCCGCCGTCGTCCGGCACGGGCACGGTGACCTACCCCGGGGTGGGCGACTTCCGGATCACCTCGATCACCCCCGTCACCGTCGGGGCGTCGGGCGGGACGCGGGTGCGGGTCAACGGCCAGGCGCTGCCCTCGGGCGCACGGGTCCGGATCGGCGACTCGGCCGCCGCGACGGTGGTCCGCTCGTCGACGACGTCGCTGGTGTTCACGACGCCGGCGCGGGTGGTCGGCCGCTACGACGTCACGGTCTTCGCGCCGGACGGGCGGTCGCAGGTGCTCGAGGACGTCCTCGAGTACGTGGCGGCCCCGGCGGCCGGCGCGACCCCCGCTCCGGACGGCGGCAGCGGCTCCGCCACCCCGCCCCCGGGCGGGTCCGGCACGGCACCCGGCGGCACGGCGCCGGGCGGGGGCTCCGCACCGGGCGGCGGCACGGCTCCCGGCGGGACGGCACCCGGTGGCGGCACCGCGCCCGGCGGCGGCACGGCTCCCGGCGGGACGGCCCCCGGCGGCACCCCAACCGGCGGCGGCTCGGCGACGCCCGAGACCCGCACCGGCCCGGACGGCCAGCGGCTGGTCCGCTCGGCCCGCCTGGGCGGCATCCCGGCGTCGCTCTGGGCGATGGACTGCTCGGTCTCCTGCCGCGGCCTCGTCGTCGGCAGCTGACCCCTCGGGCCGCCCGGTCAGGGACCGAGGTCCCGGACCGGGCGGTCCGGCTGCACCCGGAACGCCACCTGCCGATATCTGCGGGGAGGACCACCCGACGCAGGAGGACACCGCGTGCTCGACACCCGCCCCCGGACCGGCCGCAGCGGCCGCACGGCCGTGCGGCCCACCGGCGAGGAGCGCAGCTTCGCGGCCGAGGAGCTGATCGTCTCCAAGACCGACCTGCGCGGCGTCATCACCTACGCCAACGACGTGTTCCTCCGCGTGGGCGCCTACTCCCTCGACGAGGTCATCGGGCAGCCGCACAACCTCATCCGGCACCCCGACATGCCGCGCGCGGTGTTCAAGCTGCTGTGGGACACCCTGGCCGCCCGCCAGGAGCTGTTCGCCTACGTGAACAACCTCGCCGCCGACGGCGCGAACTACTGGGTGCTCGCCCACGTGACGCCGTCCTACGGCCCCGACGGCGCGGTCGTCGGCTACCACTCCAACCGGCGACGGCCCTCGCGCCGCGCGCTCGACCGCATCCGCCCGCTCTACGAGCGGCTGCTCGCCGAGGAGCGCCGCCACCCCCACGCGCGTGCCGCCGTCGCGGCGTCGTCGGAGCTGCTCGGCCAGGTCGTCGCCGAGCAGGCCGCCTCCTACGAGGACTTCATCTGGACGGTCATCAGCCAGGAGGAGAACTGACGTGGCGCGCTCCCGGAACCGCTCCGACGCCGCCGAGCTGGAGGCCTACCGCGCCTTCGTGCGCCGCCTGACCGAGACGTGCGAGGCCGCCGCCCGCGGCGACCTCGAGGCCCGCGCCGTGCCCGTGGCCGGCTCGGAGGACGTCCCCGAGCTCGTCGCCCTGCAGCACGGCGTCAACCGCGCGCTCGACGTCAGCGACGCCTTCGTCCGCGAGTCGCGCGCCGCGCTGACCTCGGCCGCCGAGGGCCGCTACCACCGCAAGGTGCTGCTCACCGGCCTCAGCGGGGCCTACCGGCAGGCCGCGACCGACATCAACACCGCCCGCGACGCCATGCGCGAGACCGCCGGGCGGGTCACCGACGCGCAGACCTCGCGGCTGCGCCTGGCCGACGACTTCGAGTCCGTCGTGCTGGCGATGAGCGAGCAGGTGGCGACGGCGGCCACCGAGATGAGCGCCTCGGCCGCCGGGCTGACCACCGCGTCCTCGGCCGCCTCCGGCGCCGTCGGCGACGCCTCGGCCACGCTGACCTCGCTCACCCGCACCTCCGCCGAGATCCGCCAGGTCATCGCGCTCATCGAGTCGGTGGCCGCCCAGACCCGGCTGCTGGCGCTCAACGCCACCATCGAGGCCGCGCGCGCCGGGGAGGCGGGCAAGGGCTTCGCCGTCGTCGCCTCCGAGGTCAAGGACCTCGCCGACCAGACCGCCTCGGCCACCGAGCGGGTGACCACGCAGGTCGAGGCGATCCGCGCCGCGTGCGACGAGGTCACCGCGGTCATCGGCTCGGTCGGCACCACCGTGGGCGAGATGAACGGCCTCGTCGACGGGATCGCCGCGGCCGTCGACGGGTCGGCGTCCCTGGGCACCACCGACACCGACGTCACCGGCCTGTCGCAGATGGCCGAGCGGCTGCGGTCGGAGGCCATCGGCTTCCTCGGCGAGATGCGGCGCTAGGGGCCTCCACCGTCGCGGCGGCTCCCCAGCGGGCGGATGTACCGTGCAGCCAGTCGGTGGCCGTACTCGGCCGCCAGTTCCGACGCCGTCCCGTCCCCGGCGGGCCGGCGCTGCTGTGCCGTGGAGGTGTGCGTGGCCCCGGATGCCGCCGCGCGCCCCGGCGTCCAGGACATCCCGTCGGGGCCCGACGTCGCCGACGTGTTCGCCGGCGGCAGCGAGAACGGCCGGCTGATGGCCGCCGTCGACTGGGCGGCGACGCCGGTCGGTCCGGTGGGGACGTGGCCGGCGAGCCTGCGCTACGCCATCCGCACCGTGCTGGCCTCGCGGTTCCCGATGATCCTCACCTGGGGACCGGAGTTCACCCAGTTCTACAACGACGGCTACGCCACCCTCATCGGCGCCAAGCACCCCGCCGCCCTCGGCGGCGACCTCCGCGTGACCCAGGCCGAGCACTGGACCTCGCTGCAGGGTCCGATCGAGCAGGCCATGGCCACCCGCGTCCCGACCTGGATCCCGCAGCTGCTCCTGCTCCTCGAGCGGGCCGGGTACCGCGAGGAGACCTACTTCACCGTCTCCCACGCCCCGGCCTTCGGGGACGACGGCGAGGTGGCCGGCATGCACGCCGTCTGCACCGAGGTCACCCGGCAGGTGCTGGCCGAGCGGCGGCAGGTGCTGCTGCAGGAGGTGGCCGGCGCCGGCGGGCGCCGCGAGGACGAGCACGACCTCGCGACACAGGTGTGCGCCGCCCTCGCCACCGGTCCGCTCGACGTCCCGTTCGCCGCCGTCTACCTCACCGACGACGACGGGCGGCTGCAGCGGGCGGCCACCTGCGGGGTCGACGCCGGCCTGCTGCCCGCGACCGCCGGCGGCCTGCCCGACCTCGCGGCGGTCCCGGTCGCCGGCCTGGGCGTCACCGGCGGGCCGTTCGGCGAGCCGGTCACCGACGCCGTCACCCTCCCGCTGTCCGGCGGGTCCGGAGGTGAGCCGGTCGGCGCGCTGCTGGTCGGCGTCAGCCCGGCGCGCGCCCTCGACGCCGAGTACCGCTCCTTCCACCAGCTGCTCGCCGGGCAGGTCGCCGGGGCCGTCGTCGACGCCCGCGCCTACGCCGGCGAGCGCGCCCGCGCCGAGGCCCTCGCGGAGCTCGACCGGGCCAAGACCACCTTCTTCGCCAACGTCAGCCACGAGCTGCGCACCCCGCTGACCCTGCTGCTCGCCCCCATCTCCGACGCGCTCGACGAGGCCGGCGACCAGCTGCCGCCCGCCGCGCACGACCAGCTCGTCCTCGCGCTGCGCAACGGCCAGCGCCTGCAGCGCCTGGTCAACGACCTGCTCGAGTTCGTCAGCATCGAGGCCGGCCGGACGGCCGCGGTGCGGGTGGCCACCGACCTCGCCGCCGACACCGCCGAGCTCGCCGGCGTGCTGCGCGCCGCCGCCGAGCGCGCCGGGCTGACGCTCACCGTCGACTGCCCGCCGCTCCCCCGGCCGGTCGCCGTCGACCCGCGGATGTGGGAGAAGGTCGTCCTCAACCTGGTCGCCAACGCGGTCAAGTACACGTTCGTCGGCGGCATCACCGTGCGGCTGGCCGCCGTGGACGACGGGGTCGAGCTGACCGTCTCCGACACCGGCGTGGGCATCCCCGCCGAGGAGCTGCCGGCGCTGTTCGACCGGTTCCACCGGGTGACCGACTCCCCCGCCCGCAGCCGCGAGGGCACCGGCCTGGGCCTCGCCCTGGTGCGCGAGCTCGTCGACCTGCACGGCGGCACCGTCGGGGTGCGGAGCACGCCCGGCGCCGGCAGCACCTTCACCGTCCGGCTGCCCTGGGGCGAGCCCGACGCCGCGAGCGCGCCGCCGTCGACCCCGGCCGCCGTCCGCGCCGCCGCCCTGACGCCCTGGGACGACGACCCCGGCCGGCGGGCGCGCCCCGCCGCGGCGGAGGAGGCGCTGGGCACCGTCCTGGTCGTCGACGACAACGCCGACATGCGCTCCTACCTCACCCGGCTGCTCGCGCCGTCGTGGACGGTGCGGACCGCCGCCGACGGCGAGGAGGCGCTGCGCGAGACCCGGGCCGCCCTGCCCGACATCGTGCTGACCGACGTGATGATGCCGGGACTCGACGGGTTTGGGCTGCTCCAGGCGCTGCGGGCCGACCCCGGCACCCGCGACGTCCCGGTGGTGATGCTCACCGCCCGCGCCGGCCAGGAGGCCGCCGTCGAGGGCTTCGACGCCGGCGTCGACGACTACCTGCCCAAGCCGTTCGAGTCCGCCGAGCTGCTCGGCCGGCTGCGGGCCGTCCTCGAGCGCGCGCGGGGACGCCGTGCCGCGCTCCCGCCGCCGGCGCACGCGCACCGGCCGGCTCCCGCGGCCGCCCCGCCGCCCCCGCGGCCCCGCGCCGGCGACGCGGCCGACCTGGCGCCGTCGAGCGCGCCGGCCCCGGCCGTCCCGGCCGACGGCGCTCGGCGGGCCACCTGGCGGTTCCCCTCGGCGGCGGCGTCGATCCCGCCGCTGCGCCGCCGGCTGCGCGGCTTCCTCGCCGACGCCGGGATCGACGACGACCGCGCCTACGACCTGGTGCTGGCCTCCTGCGAGGCGGCCACCAACGCGATCGAGCACGCCCAGGACCCGCGGGAGCCGGTGGTCGAGGTGCGGGTGTCGGTCGACGACGGCGCCGTGGAGATCGCGGTGCAGGACACCGGCCAGTGGCGGGAGCGCACCTCGAGCATGGACCGCGGCCGCGGCTCGATGCTGATGAGCGCCTTCGCCGAGGTCACCGCGGTGCCCGGCCCGGACGGCACCACCGTCACGATCCGCAGCCCGCGCCCGCGGGACTGAGCGGCCTCACCGTCGGCCGGCGAGCACGGCGGCGCCCGGGCCGGCGAGGTCCCCCAGGGCCGCCCGGCGGCCGGCGGCGACGAGCAGCAGCGAGAGCACCGGCCCCTCGGCCACCGGGCCCGTGCCGTGCCGCAGGTCGGTGTCGGTGGCCACCAGGGTGACGCCCGCGACCCGCTGCCGGCCGCCGCCCACGGCCTCCCCGCTGCGCACGTGCGCCAGCAGCGCCCGGGCCACGACGTCGCGGGGCGGGTCGGAGGGGATGCCGAGCGGGCGCCGCACGTCCTCCCCGTGCACGAACGCCTCCACCAGCCGGGTGTCCCGCGGGGCGGGCGGGCCGGTCCGGCGGCCGGCGACGGCGCGGAAGGCGGCCAGCGTCTCCTCCGGGTCGGCGGCCCGCGCGGCGCGCAGCTCGGCCTCGTTGGCGGCGTCGAAGTCGAACCGGGCTGCCACCATGCCGGCCAGGAACCGCAGCGGCGTCGTCCGCGCGCTGCCGAGCAGGTGCGCGAGCACGTCGTGCACGTCCCAGCCGGCGCACAGCGACGGCGTGGCCCACTGCGCGGGCGTCAGCCCGGTGAGGTCGTCGGCCAGCGCCCGGCGCTCGGCGGCGACGACGGGCCAGACGTCCTGCGGCGCGGTCCTCGGCACGGTCGGTGCTCCCGTCGGTCGGCGGCGGGCGGTCGGCTGACCCTCCCGGGGGACAGACCGGCACCGGCCGCGGGACTCATCGCCGGGCGCCTTGCTACGCTGGCGACCGGCCTCCGGGCCATCGCGGGTGTAGTTCAATGGCAGAACATCAGCTTCCCAAGCTGACAGTGCGAGTTCGATTCTCGTCACCCGCTCTCCGAGTCCCCGAGCGGCTTCCCTCGGCGGAGCTCCTCCGCCAGTCCGACGACGATCCCCTCGGGGCCGCGGACGTAGCACAGCCGGTACAGGTCCTCGTACTCCACGATCTCCCCGACGAGTTCCGCCCCGTGGGCGCGGAGCCGGGCGACGGTCTCCTCGACGTCGTCGACGGCGAACATGACCCGCCGGATGCCGAGCGTGTTGGCGGGTGCGTCCACCGGCCCGGAGCGGACCGCCGCCGGCGTCCGGAACGACGCCAGCTCGATCCGGCCGGGACCGCCGGGCACCCGCAGCACCGCGACCTCCTGGCGGACGTCGTCGAGGCCGATGACCCGCTCCACCCACCGCCCCTCGGCCGGTCCCCTGCCCTCGAGCTCCATGCCGAGCGCGACGAGGAACGCGATGACCGCGTCCAGGTCCTCGACGACGACGAGCACGTTGTCCATCCGCGTGAGCGCCACGTGGTCCTCCTGTCCGTCGCGCGGCCCCGTCGGCCGCTCCGTCCGGGGGACGACGCAGCCCGGCCGGTCTCGACATCCTGGGCGCCCGGCGCGCCGTCTGGGACAGTCCCGCGGGTGACCGCGCCCGATCCCCTCCCCCGGGCCGTGGTGCTGGTCGAGGGGGCCAGCGACCGTGAGGCCGTGCTCGCCGCCGCCCGCGCCCTGGGCCGGGACCTGGCCGCAGAGGGCGTCCGGGTCGTCGCGCTGGGCGGCGCCGGGGGCGTGGCCCGGCAGGTGGCGGAGCTGACCGCCGCCGGTCTCGGCGACCGCCTGCGCGGCCTCTACGACGTCGGCGAGGAGGCGTTCTTCCGGCGGGCGCTGGGCGCCGCCGACGCCGGCGACCTCGCGGCGCGCGGCTTCTTCGCCTGCGTGGCCGACCTGGAGGAGGAGCTGGTCCGCGCGGCGGGGGTGGCCGGCGTCGAGGCGGTGGTGACCGCCCAGCGGGAGGCCCGCGCGCTGGAGACCTTCCGCCATCAGCCGGCCCAGCGCGGCCGCAGCCCGGAGGCCCAGCTGCGCCGGTGGCTCGGCACCACCAGCGGGCGCAAGGCCCGCTACGCGCGGGCCCTCGTCGAGCACCTGGACCCGGGCGCCCTCCCGCCGCCGCTGCGCCGCCTCCTCGCGGCGACCTGACCCGGCGCACAGGGCGTCCCGGCCCGCCGCCCTGGCAGCCTGGCCCCGTGCACCTCTCCCCCGCCGGCACCGCGGCCCTCGTCGCCCGGCTGCGCGCGGCCGGCTGCGTCTTCGCCGAGGACGAGGCCCGCCTGCTCGCCGAGGCCGCGGCGACGCCCGGCGAGCTGGAGGCGCTGGCCGCCCGCCGGGCAGCCGGGGAGCCGCTGGAGCACCTGCTGGGTGCGGTCGAGTTCTGCGGCCTGCGGATCGCCGTCGGCCCGGGGGTGTTCGTGCCGCGGCAGCGCACCGCGGCCCTCGTCGCCCGGGCCGCCGGTGCGGCCCGCGCCGCCCGGGCGCGGACCGGCCGGCCGCCGGTCGCCGTCGACCTGTGCTGCGGCTGCGGCGCCGTCGGCCGGGCGCTGGCCGAGGCCGTCGAGCTCGGTGAGCTGCACGCGACCGACGTCGATCCGGCGGCCCTGCCCTGGGCGTGGCGCAACCTCGACCCCGTCGGCGGGACCGTGCACGGCGGCGACCTCTACGCCGCGCTGCCCGACCGGCTGCGCGGGCGGGTCGACGTCCTGGTCGCCAACGCGCCCTACGTGCCCACCGGCGCGCTCGCCCTCCTGCCGCCCGAGGCGCGGCTGCACGAGCCGGCCGGCGCGCTCGACGGCGGCGACGACGGCCTCGACGTGCACCGGCGCATCGCCGCGGGCGCGCCGGGCTGGTTGGCGCCGGGCGGGGTGCTGCTCGCCGAGGTGGGCGAGGAGCAGGCGCCCGTCCTGACCGCCGTCCTGACCCGGGCGGGACTGCGGCCCGTCACCTGGCCGCCCGAGGAGGACGGGACGACCGTGGTGACCGGGACCCGAGCGGGCGGTCCGGTTCCGGATACCGGGCCCTTGGTCCCTGTCCGGCGGGACGGACGCGGGTGAGGATCCGGTCATGGCCGCCGATCCGCACCTCGAGCCGATCCGGCTGCTGCCCCTGCCGTCCCGCCGGCCCGTCCCGTCGTTCCTGGTCGACGTCGACGGCACCGCCGCCGCCGACCGCGCGCTGACCTGGGCGCTGCGCGAGGCCGCCCGCCGGGAGGGCACCGTGCTCGCGGTCGCCGCCGTCGACGCCCCCGGGGAGGCCGGCCGCGCCGCCGCCCTGGCGCGGGCCGACGCCGCGGTGGTACGCGCCGTCGCCGAGACCGGCGTCGCCGGCCGGGTGCGCACCGTCGTCGCCGAGCGGGCACTGCTCGACGCGCTGGGCACCGCCGGACGCGGCGGCGACCTCGTCCTCGTGAACGGCACCGGCCGCGCCCTGCTGCGCCCGGTCGCGCCGCGCTTCCCCGGCCGGCGCCCGGGCTCCGGCGCGTGACCCCGACGACTCCCCCTGCGTCCTCCTCGGGACGGGCCGTGCCCCCGCCTCCCCCCGGGGACCGACCGGACCGCACCGCCGCGGGCCCCGAGCCCGGCCTCACCGCCGGCGTGCGCGCCGCCGCGGCCGGCGAGCACCTGGAGGCCACCCTCCGCGAGATCGTGGAGGCGGCGGTGGCCCACGCCGACGCCACCTACGGCGCGATGGGCGTGCTGACCGCCGACGGCCGCGAGCTGGACCGCTTCGTCATCGTCGGCATGGACGACACCGTCCGGGCCGGCATCGGCCGTCCCCCGGCCGGCGCGGGGATCCTCGGCCTGCTGGTCGAGCGCCCGGAGCCGCTGCGGCTCGCCGACCTGGGCGCGCACCCCGCCTCGGTCGGCTTCCCGCCCGGCCACCCGCCGATGGCGTCGTTCCTGGGCGTCCCGGTGTGCGTGCGCGAGCAGGTGTTCGGCCACCTCTACCTCACCGAGAAGCGCGACGGCGGCGAGTTCACCGCGGCCGACGAGGAGGCGGTGCAGGCGCTGGCCGCGGCCGCGGGCCTCGCGATCGGCAACGCGCGGCTGGCGGAGGCCGCCGAGCAGCGCCGGGCCTGGACGCAGGCGGCCGTCGAGGTCTCGACCGCGCTGCTGTCGGGCGCGGAGCCGGTCGCGGCCCTCGAGTCGATCGTGCAGCAGGTGGTCGCGCTCACCGGCGCCGACGGCGCGTCCCTGCTCGTCGCGCGCGAGGGCGACCCCGACGCGCTCACCATCCTCGCCTCCGCCGGCGTGTACGCCGGCGAGCTGGAGGGCGTCCGGGTCCCGCTCGAGGACACCCACGTCGGGCGGGTGCACCGCAGCGGCGTCGGCGAACTGGTCGAGGACATGAGCGCCGACCCGGTGCGGGGGCGGCACGCGGAGGTCGCCGTCGAGCTGACCCGCGGCGCGCGCTCGGGCGTGGTCGTCCCGCTCGGCCGGTCGCTGGGGACGCTGGTGTGCGTGCGGGGCGAGGACCGCGAGCCCTTCGGCGCCGACGTGCTCGACGCCCTGACCTCCTTCGCGACCCAGGTGACGGTCGCCCTCGAACTCGCCCGCAGCCAGCGCCGCGAGCGCGAGCTGCAGGTCCAGGCCGACCGCGACCGCATCGCCCGCGACCTGCACGACCACGTCGTCCAGCGCATCTACGCCACCGCGCTCTCGCTGGACCGGATCGCCCGCTCGCTGGAGGAGGCCGACCCCTACGCGGCCCGCCGCGTCGAGCGCAGCGTCGACGAGCTCGACGAGACGATCACGCAGATCCGCTCGGCCATCTTCGAGCTGCACGACCCCGCCGACGCCCCCGACCACCTCGGCCTCCGGCTCACCGACGTCGTCACCCGGGTCACCGAGAACAGCGGCCTGGACTGCCGCGTGGACGTGACCGGCGACGTCGACGGCCTGACCGGCGCGCTGGCCCACGACCTGCTGGCGGTGGTCCGCGAGCTGGTGACCAACGCCGTCCGGCACGCCCGGGCCTCGCGACTGACGGTCACGGTGGACGCCGGGCCGCCCGGCGGGGCCGACGTCACGGTCGTGGTGGCCGACGACGGCCGCGGCCTGCCCGCGGTGCCCCTGCGCAGCGGCCTGGACAACCTCACCGACCGTGCGCAGCGGCGCGGCGGGCGGCTGGCGGTGCGCAGCGCACCCGGCGGGACCGAGGTGACCTGGACGGTGCCGCGCCCCGCGTGAGGGCACGGGCGGTCAGCGGCCGGGACGGGGTCCGCGCAGCTCGGTGGCGAGGATGGCCGCCTGGGTGCGCCGCTCGAGGCCGAGCTTGGCCAGCAGGTGGCTCGTGTAGTTCTTCACCGTCTTCTCGGCCAGCCCCATCCGGGCGCCGATCTGCCGGTTCGTCAGCCCCTCCCCGATGAGCGCGAGCACCGTGCGCTCCTGCTCCGTCAGCCCGGCCAGGCGGCGGTCCGTCCCCGCCCGCTGCGGCTGCCCGGTGCCGGCGAGCGTCCCGCCGGCCGCCACGGTGCGCACCGCCGAGACCAGGTCCGCGCCGCGCACCTGCTTGACCAGGTAGCCGGCGGCCCCGGCGGCGAGGGCTGCGGCCACCGCCTCGTCCTCGGCGAAGCTCGACAGCACCAGGAACCGGCAGCCGGGCAGCCGGTCCCGCAGGCCCCGGACCACCTCGGCGCCGTCGCCGTCGGGCAGCCGCATGTCCACGACCGCGACGTCGGGCCGCACGGCGGGACCGCGCGCCAGGGCCTCCGCGACGGTGCCGGCCTCGCCGACGACCACCAGCCCGGGGTCGTCCTCGAGGACCTCCGCCACGCCACGGCGGACCACCTCGTGGTCGTCGACGAGGAAGACGCGGACCGGGCGCTGCGGAACTGCCACGACCACCCTCCCTCCGACCGTGACTGCGGTCACAGAGGGTAGTGCCTGGAACGGCTGTCCTGCGCGTTAGGCGGGCAGCAGTAGCGCTGCGTACAGGGTCAACCCCGGACCGAAGGCCATGGCGACCACCGGGCCGTCGACGTCGGCCAGCTCCTGCAGCACCAGGAGCACGGTCGCCGACGAGCAGTTGCCGTGCTCGGCGAGCACCCGCCGGGAGGCGGCGATCTGCTCCTCGGCCAGGCCGAGCTCGTCGCGGACCACGTCGAGGATCCGCGGGCCGCCGGGGTGCACCGCCCAGCCGGCGACGTCCTCGACGCGCAGCCCGGCGCCGTCCAGCAGCTCGGCCACCACGTCGCCGACGTGCCGGGAGAGCACGTCGGGCACCCGCGGCGAGAGCCCCATGCGGAACCCGAGGTCGGTGACGTCCCAGGTCATGTGGTCGGCCGTCGAGGGGTCCGTGCGGGCGACGACGCCGGCCAACCGGCGGCCGCGGCCCGCGCCGGGCTCGACGACGACGGCCGCCGCGGCGTCGGAGAACAGCGCGTGCGCCACCACCTGCTCGAGGTCCCGCACGGCCGGCTGCACGTGCAGGCTGGTCAGCTCGCAGCACAGCAGCACCGCGGGCCGGGACCGGGCGGTGACGAAGTCGCCCACCGCCGCCAGCCCCGGGACGGCGGCGTAGCAGCCCATGTGCCCCACCAGCAGCCGCTGGAGGCCCGCCGGCATGCCGAGGTCGCTGGCCAGCCGGATGTCCAGCCCCGGGGTGGCGTACCCGGTGCAGGTGGCCACGGCGAACAGGCCGACGTCGCCGGGGGCGAGGCCCGCGGAGTCCAGCGCCGTCGCCACGGCCTGCTTGCCCAGCGGCAGCGCCTCCTGGACGTAGCGCGCCATGCGCGCGCCGGTGCCCCACCCGCTGAGGTCCTCGTCGACGGGGTTGGCCACCGCGTGGCGGCGGCGCACGCCGGCGCTCGACCAGATCCGCTTCGCCGCCCGGACGCCGTCGTAGTGGCGGGCGAAGAAGCCCTCCCAGGCGGCGTCCTGGTCGAGGGTGGCCGGCAGGGCGGCGCCCGCGCCGGTCAGCACGGCGGCGCTCACCCGCGCGGCCCCCGCGGGAACGGGCTGGTCGGGGAGGCGGTCACCCCTCGACCGTACGTGCGGGCGGGGCGGCGCGCCGCCCGGGCGCCTCCCGCTTGCGGCCGTAGCCGGCGAACAGGACGGCGGTGGTGCGCAGCGGCCGCATCCGGACGACGTCGCGGCGCCCGAGCCGCCAGGCGACGACGTCGCGCACCGAGGGCCGCAGGCCGACCAGCCTCAGGTCCAGTCCGAGCCGGTCGGCGGCCGCCAGCAGCCGGCGCCGGTCGACGAACAGCGCCGGGTCGTGGATGCCGGGCGGCGGCCCGCCGGGCAGGCGCTCGGCGATCCGGACGGCGACCACCTCCGCCAGCCGGGTCGCGGCGATCGCGTCGACGACCAGCGTGCCGCCGGGGCGCAGCAGCCGTGCCGCCTCGGCGAGCACCGCCTCGTGCTCGGCGACGTGCTCGAGGATCTCCCCCGCGACGACGACGTCGGCGCACCCGTCGCGCAGCGGCACCGCGAGCACCGACCCGCGCACCGCGAGGACGCCGTGGTCCGCGGCGACCCGGAGCCCCGCGGCGCCGAGGTCGACGCCGACGTGCCGGTAGCCCAGGCGCGCGGCGTGCGGCGCCATCAGCCCGCCGCCGCAGGCGAGGTCGACCAGCAGCGCGTCCGGGCCGGCCGCCGGCGGGACGTGCCCGGCGCGCGAGGCGGCCAGCCAGTGCAGCATCGCGAACCCGCCGGCGGCCTCCCACCACTGGTCGGCCAGCCCGTCGTACTGGGCGAGGTCGTTGCGCCGCGGGTCGCCGATGCGCACCCGCCGGCTACTTCTTCAGGGGGTCGTGGCCCCAGTTCATCAGCGAGTACCGCCACTTCGAGGACTCGACGTCCTCCTTCTTCGGCTCCTGCGCCATGTGCCGCTGCACGTAGCCGTGGACCTTCTTCATGGCGGCGTAGTCGTCGTCGTCGAGGTCGCCCTTCTTCTTGCCCAGCAGCTCGACGATGCGGCGGCCCATCTCGTGCCCGGTCGACTCGCCGGACCCGCCGCTCTTCTGGCCGACCTCCTGCGACTCGTCGGTGTCCAGCCACTTCCTCAGCTCCGAGGCGCTCATGTTGACCGCCTCGTCGAAGTCCTTCCGGATGGCGTCCCGGTCGTCGTCGGCCACGGTTCCTCCTCGGTCGCGTCCCCCGCCGGTACCTCGCTCCCGACCTCGGGAAACGGGTGCGGCGCGCGGCGGCCGGGTAGGGCACCCCGTGTGAGCGTCGACGGGACGGGGCAGCGGTACACGCCGTCGGCCGCGCGCAGCGCCCAGGAGCGCGGGGAGACCCTCGACCAGCTGCTCGACCGGAACCTCGCCGAGCTGCTGCAGGAGCTCCGGGTGGCCATCACCGGCGTCCAGGTGCTGTTCGCCTTCCTCCTCGGCCTGGCCTTCACCGCGCGCTTCCGCGAGCTCGACGACGTCCAGCTGACCGTCTACACCGTCACCCTGCTGGCCACCGCGCTCGCGACCGTGGTGCTCATCGCGCCCGTGTCGTTCCACCGGCTGGTCTTCCGCCGCCGCCGCAAGGCCGCGCTGATCCGCGTCGCCGACCGGATGCTGCTGGCCGGGCTGGCGCTGCTGGTGCTGGCCATCAGCTCCGGGGTGCTGCTCATCCTCGACGTCGTCCTCGGGCGCTGGGCGGGCGTGCTCGGCGGCGGCGCGGTGCTCCTCGTCGGGCTGGTCACCTGGTACGCGCTGCCCCTGGCCGCCCGCCGGCACGAGGCCACCCCCTCCCCCGACGCCGACGCGGGGCCGCCCGCAGGATGAGGGCCCCGCCCGCACCCGGAGGTCGCCCGTGTCCGTCACCGTCGTCGGCAGCCTGAACGAGGACGTGCTGGTCGCCGTCGACCGGCTGCCCGGGCGCGGCGAGACCGTCGTCGGCCGCGACGCCGCGCTCGCCCCGGGCGGCAAGGGCGCCAACCAGGCGGCGGCCGCGGGCCGGCTCTCCGGCGCGGGGGTCGCCATGGTCGGGCGCGTGGGCGAGGACCCCGCGGGCGGGCGCCAGGTGGCCGCGCTGCGGGAGGCGGGCGTGGACACCGCGGGGGTGCTCGCGACGCCGGGGACGCCGACCGGCTCGGCCACCATCCCCGTGGAGGACGGCAGCGGCGAGAACCTCATCGTCGTCGTGCCGGGCGCCAACGCCGCCCTGGCCCCCGCCGACGTCGACGTGCCGGCGGTGCGCGGCGCCGACGTCGTCCTCCTGCAGCTCGAGGTGCCGCTCGAGGCGGTGCGGGCCGCCGCGGACGCCGCGTCCGGCACCGTGGTGCTCACCCCGGCACCGCCCCGGCCGCTGCCGGGAGAGCTGCTGCGGCGGGTGGACGTGCTGGTGCCCAACGAGCACGAGCTCGTGCAGCTGGCCGGCGCCGGCCCGGCCGGGCGTTCGCCCGCCGAGCTCGCGGAGCTGGCCCGCGGTCTCGGCGTCGCGGCCACCGTGGTCACCCTCGGCGCGCGCGGGGCGCTGGTCGTGCCGGCGGACGGCCCGGCGCTGCTGCAGGCGCCGCCGCCGGTGCGTGCCGTGGACACCACCGGCGCCGGTGACTGCTTCACCGGCGCCCTCGGCGCCGCCCTCGCCCGGGGTGACGACCTGCCCGGCGCCGTGCGCGAGGCGGTGGCCGCGGCGGCACTGTCGACGACGGGCCCCGGCGCGCGCGGGGGTCTGCCCGACGCCGCCGCGGTGCGCGGGCTGCTGCCGCGGGTGCCCGGGGCGGAGCAGGTCGGGGCGCGCGAGGTCGGGGCGCGCGCGGTCGACGGGGGTTCGGCGGCGGGCCGGGCTGGGCAAGGCCCCCTCGACCACCAGGACGGACCCGAGGAGGACGCCGTGACCGAGCCCGAACGGCCGCCACGCTCGCCGGAGCGCGCGGAGGGCGACCCCGCCGGCGAGCAGCCCGACGACGACGGCCGCACGCCCCGCGCCGAGGACCCCGCGGAGGGTCAGCCGATGGGCGACGGCCCCGCCGACACCCCCGGCAGCTGACGCCGGACGGACCCGTCCGGTCCCCGGGCCGGACGGGTCCCGGGGTGACGTGGATCACCTCACCCGCTGGGGGTCCGCGCAGCTCAGGGCCTGTTTCCGGGTCCGGCGGCTCGGGCAGGCTGGGCCTCATGGAGGACACCCAGCACGAGGACCGGCCGGCGCACGAGACCCCCGGCGAGCCCACCGGAGAGCCCGCGACGACGGCGCAGGCCGCCGCCGAGCGCGTCGTACGGCTGCTCGCCAACCCCCGCCGGACCCGCCGCGCCTGACCCGCGCGGCACCCCCGGCCACTCCGGTCCCGGAACCGGGTCGTCACAGCGGTCCCACCCGGCACCGGCGTCCCGACCTGCGCGTTCGCCTCTCGGGACCCCAGTGGGATCACCCGTGCCGGGGGTCCGGCGTGCCGCGAACTGATCCGTCACGGGAGGCGGCAGAGTCGCCGTCGTGACCGCCGCCCTCTCCCTCGCCGACGCCGACAGCCCGGCCCCGGTCCGCCGCAGCCGCGCGGAGCGGGAGGCCATCGTCCTGGACACCGCCGAGCGCCTGTTCGCCGCCCGCAGCTCCCGCAGCGTGGGCATGGACGAGCTCGTCCGCGAGACCGGTCTGGGCAAGATGACCGTCTACCGGCTGTTCAAGAGCAAGGACGAGCTCGTCGGCGCTTACCTCGCCCGCAAGGCCGCCACGGTGCTCGGCCACATCGACGAGCTGCTCTACCTCGCGCCGGACCCGCGCGCCGCGCTGCTCGCCGTCGTCGACTCGGTGCAGGCCGACGTCACCCGCGCCGGCTTCCGCGGCTGCCCCTTCACGAACGTGAGCAGCGAGTACGACGACCCGCAGCACCCCGCCCGCAGCGCGGCCGCCGACTACAAGTTCGAGCTGCACGCCCGGCTGGAGCGGCTGGCCGAGGAGGTGGCCCCCGGCGTCGGTGAGGACCTCGCCGCGCAGGTCCACCTGATCATCGACGGCATGTACCTCTCCGGCGGCCTGCTCGGCCCCGACGGCCCGGCCTCCCACGGCCGCGACCTCGCCGAGCGGCTGATCGACATCGCCACCGCCCGCTCCGCCGCCGGCGACGCCGCCTGACCCGCGTCGGCGGGGGCCCTCCGGCCCCTCCTCCCCCCGCGGCGACTGCCCGGCGAGCGCACCCCGCTCGCCGGGCAGACGTGTCCGTGGACCCGCAGGATGAGCCGGTGACCGACCGCACCCGTCCCGACCTCGACGACACGACCGTCGAGGGGCTGGGCAAGCTCTCCGAGGCCCTGGAGACCATCGAACAGGCCCGCGGCCAGCTCTACGGCTTCCACCAGCACTCCGGCAAGGCCGACCGGCTGCTGCAGGAGGCCGTCGAGAAGTTCCGCGAGGCCGGCCACACGCAGCTCGCCGACGACCTCGACCGCGACCTCGTCGGCCGCAACGTCATCGCCGACCGCTGGACCTTCCAGATCGTCGAGGACTACGACGCGTCCTACTGGTCGGCGTTCCGCGACTTCGACGAGCGGGCCCGCACGGAGCTCTCCGGCGGGGACCGGCACGTGTTCGAGGCGCGGATGAAGCAGCGCGAGCGCACGGCCGGGCACCCGGCGCACGAGGCCGGCCCCGCGCTCGATGACTGAGCCGCCCGGGTCGCCGTCGCCACGGGGCGCGCGCAGACTCGGGCCGGTGAGCACGCGCGAGCAGAAGATGCCCGAGCCGGACTCCCCGCGCTCGGTCGGCCCCCTCGGCAGCGACACGTCGGGCCCGCCGGCCCCGGACTCCGACGGCCCGGAGGCCACCGGCCCGGCCGACGGCGCCGCGGGCCCGTCCTGGCCGCCCGCGGAGACGGAGCCGGCGGCGCACCGGGACTGAGCTCCCCCGGCGGGGTGCCGGCCGTTTGAGCGGGGCCTCCAGCGGACAGACCGTCGGGCGTGACCGCTCCCGGAACGCCCGCCGAGCCCCGGCCCTCCGCGCCGGGCACCGATCCCTTCGCCACCGGCTACGGGACGACCGCCTCCGGCCCGACGGCCGGCACCCCGGCCGCCACGTCGGGTGGCACGTCCGGCGGCACCACCCCGGCCCCGCGGCCCTCCCGCGCCGGGTCCGCCGGCCGCACCATCGGCCGCGGCCTGGCGCTGGCCCTGCTCATCGCCGTCACGGTGGTCCTGGTGCTGTTCATCGTGTTCAACGGCGAGACGGTGCCGATCAGCTTGGTCTTCACCGACGTCCGCGCGCCCCTGGTGGTGGCGCTGCTCATCGCCGCGGGGCTCGGCGCCTTGTTCGCCGCCCTGCTGGGCGCGGTGCTGGCCGCCCGACGCCGCAACCGCTGACCCCCGCCGGGCCCGCCCGGCACCTCCCAGCCCGCCGGGCCTCCTCCCCGGCGCCGACGGCCCGGGACACCCCGCTCTGACCCCTGCGGGCGTGTCCCGGGCCGCGCCCTTGCTCCTGGTTACCCGCCGGTAATAACGTTCGTTACCGGCGAGTAGGCACACCTGCCGCCGCCCACCGGCACGGAGCACGGGAGCGACACCGCATGAGCCACTACACCGCGAACCTGCGGGACCTCGAGTTCAACCTGTTCGAGTTCCTCGACACCAAGGACCGGTTCGGCACCGGCCCGTTCGAGCAGATGGACGCCGAGACCGCGCGGGGCGTGCTCGCCGAGATCCGCCGGCTGGCCGAGGGCCCGATCGCCGAGAGCTTCACCGACGCCGACCGCAACCCGCCGGTGTTCGACCCGGCCACCTCCTCGGTGACGCTGCCCGAGAGCTTCAAGCGGTCGGTGCGCGCGATCGAGGACGGCGAGTGGTACCGCCTCGACCTGCCCGAGCACCTCGGTGGCTTCGGCGCCCCGCACGCCCTGACCTGGGGCGCCTTCGAGATGGTGCTCGGCGCCAACCCCGCCGTCTTCATGTACGGCTCGTGGGCCGCCTTCGCCGCCGTCCTGCACGAGCTCGGCACCCCCGACCAGAAGCGCATGGCCGAGCTGATGCTCGAGCACAAGTGGGGCGCCACCATGGTGCTCACCGAGCCCGACGCCGGCTCCGACGTCGGCGCCGGCCGCACGAAGGCGGTGCGCCAGGACGACGGCTCCTGGCACGTCACCGGCGTCAAGCGGTTCATCACCTCCGCCGAGCACGACCTCTCCGACAACATCGTCCACCTCGTGCTGGCCCGCCCCGAGGGCGCGAAGCCGGGCACCAAGGGCCTGTCGCTGTTCGTCGTCCCCAAGTTCCACGTCGACCTCGAGACCGGCGAGCTCGGCGAGCGCAACGGCGTGTACGTGACCAACGTCGAGAAGAAGATGGGCCTCAAGGTCTCCACGACCTGCGAGCTCACCTTCGGCGACGGCCCGGTGCCCGCCAAGGGCTGGCTGGTCGGCGAGGTGCACGACGGCATCGCGCAGATGTTCAAGGTCATCGAGCACGCCCGGATGTTCGTGGGCACCAAGGCGATCGCCACCCTGTCGGCCGGTTACCAGCAGGCCCTGGCCTTCGCGAAGGAGCGGGTGCAGGGCGCCGACCTCACCGCGACGTCGAAGGACGCCCCGCGCGTGACCATCACCCACCACCCCGACGTGCGCCGCTCCCTGATGCTGCAGAAGGCGCACGCCGAGGGCATGCGGGCGCTGTACCTCTACACGGCGAGCTTCCGCGACCAGGTGACCGAGGCCGAGGCCGCCGGCACCGCGGACAGCGAGGAGGCGCGGCTGGCCGCCCGCGTCAACGACCTGCTGCTGCCGGTGGTCAAGGGCTACGGCTCCGAGCGGGCCACCCAGCTGCTCACCCAGGAGTCGCTGCAGACCCTCGGCGGGTCGGGCTTCCTGCAGGACTACCCGATCGAGCAGTACATCCGCGACTCCAAGATCGACACCCTCTACGAGGGCACGACGGCGATCCAGGGCCAGGACTTCTTCTTCCGGAAGATCGTCAAGGACGGCGGCGTCGCGCTGACCTGGCTCGCCTCGCAGATCCAGGCCACGATCGATGCCGAGGTGGGCAACGGTCGCCTCAAGGAGGAGCGGGCGCTGCTGGCCACCGCCCTCGCCGACGTCCAGGGCATGCTCACCGCGATGTTCGGCCAGCTCACGGCCGCGCAGGAGGACATGGCCAACGTCTACCGGGTCGCCCAGAACACCTCGCGGCTGCTGCTCGCCGCCGGTGACCTGGTCACCGGCTGGCTGCTCGTGCGCCAGTCGGAGGTGGCCCTCGCCGCCCTCGCCGGCGAGGTGGGCGAGAAGGACCGCCTGTTCTACGAGGGCAAGCTCGCCGCCACGCGCTTCTTCTGCACCCAGGTGCTGCCGAAGCTCACCGCGGAGCGGGCCATCGCCGAGGCCACCGACAACGCGCTGATGGAGATCCCCGAGGCCGCGTTCTAGGAGGACCCGCCTGCCCCCCACCGCTCGCACGCTCGCGGCGGGCCCCTGCAGGCGGGCCGTTCCAGCACCTCACCGAGATGGCCGCCGTCCCCACCCGGGGGCGGCGGCCGTCGTCATGTCGGGCCGTCGTGTGGGTCCGGCCTCGCGGTGTGGTGCCCGACCTCGCGCTGCGGGGCGCGGTCGGGCACCACACGGCGAGGCCGGCAGCCGGGGAAGGGCCGTTTCGGGGGGACGACGGCGGGCATGCCCCTCCCGTGACCGACCCGCAGGGCAGCGACCGCATCCAGCAGGACGTCCCCACCGCGTCGGGGACCGGCGACAACAGCGACAGCGGCTCGTCCTTCGAGGACGTGCCCCTGACGCGCGAGGACGCGCTCGAGCGCGACGCGGCCGCGGGCGACGACCTGCCGGCCCGCGCGGACAGCGACGTCGCCCGCGCCCGGGGCGGCGACGCCTCCGGCGAGGTCGAGGGCCCCACCCCCCGTTCCTGAGGAGGACCAGATGAGCGAGACCGACCACAGCGGCTACGGGGAGTCCCCCGACACCACCGACGGGCCGACCGAGTCGAACATGGTCGACGGCGTGCCCGGCGAGGACCGCTCCGACGGCGGCGAGGCCGACGTCACCCTCACCACCGACGCCGAGGCGCAGCGCGACGACTCGGTCGTGCGCGGCGGCAACCAGGCCGGCTGAGCGCGGCTCAGATCCAGCCGTGACGGCGGGCGACCTCGACGGCGACGTGCCGGTTGGCCGCGCCGAGCTTGCCCGCCGCCGAGGACAGGTGGTTGCGCACCGTCCCCGGTGACAGGTGCGCCCGCGCGGCGATCTCCTCGACCGGCGCCCCACCGGCGGCGAGCTCCAGCACGTCGGCCTCGCGCGGCGTCAGCGGGCTGTCCCCCGCGCTGATCGCCTCGGCGGCGAGCTCGGGGTCGACGTAGCGGCCGCCGCGCGCCACGGTGCGCACGACGTCGGTGAGCACCGCGGCGGGCACGGTCTTGGGCAGGAACCCGCGCACGCCCGCGGTGAGCGCCCGCTTGAGGTGCCCGGCCCGCCCGTGCCCGGTGACGATCACGACCGCGCAGCCGGGCACCAGGCCCTGCAGCTGGGCGGCCACGGAGATGCCGTCGAGGTCGGGCATCTGCAGGTCGAGCACCGCGACGTCGGGCGTGTGGCGGCGGGCCATCGCGAGCGCCTCGTCGCCCGACGCCGCCTGCGCGACCACCTCCAGGTCGTCCTCCAGCGCCAGCAGGGCCGCCAGCGCCGAGCGGATGAGGTTCTCGTCGTCGGCGAGCAGCACGCGGATCACGGCACCTCCTCCACGGCCGGCACGCGCGCCGGCACCCGGGCCACGACGACGAACCGCTCGCCCACCGGCCCGGCCGACAGCTGCCCGGACGCCGCCGTCAGCCGCTCGGCCAGGCCGCGCAGCCCGCTGCCCCAGTCCGCCCCGGCGCCGGTGACGCCGTCGTTCTCCACCCGCAGCTCGACAGGGTCGCCGGGGACGAGGGTGATCGTGCAGGTGCCGGCCGAGCTGTGCCGCAGCACGTTGGTGACCGCCTCGCGCACCACCCAGCCCAGCGCCGCCTGCGCCGCCGCCGACAGCGTGGTGCCGGCCTCCTCGCCGCGCACGGTGCAGGCGATGCCGGCGGCGCGCAGCACCGAGCGGGCACCGGCGAGCTCGCCGGCCAGGTCGGTGGAGCGGTAGCCGCGGACGACGTCGCGCACCTCGCGCAGCGACTCCTCGGCGATCCGGCTGATGTCGGCCACCTCGTCGGCGGCGCCGGGCCGGCCGCGGCGCACGAGCTCGCTGGCCAGCTGGCTCTTCACCGCGATCGCCGAGAGGTTGCGGCCCATGACGTCGTGCAGGTCGCGGGCGAAGCGCAGCCGCTCCTCGGCGACGGCGAGCTGCAGCTGCACGCCGCGGCTGCGGTCCATCTCGACGACGACGTCGAGGATCCAGACGGAGAACCGGAAGGCCAGGGTCGTCGCGGCCACCGCCACCCCGATCGAGACCGCGCCGACCACGGCGGCCGGCACCGCGCTGCCGTCGAGCAGCGCGACGACGGCGGTGAGGACCGTGACCCCGGCGGCGCCGGCCACCAGACGGCGGGTGGCGACGGTGACCGACAGCGCGAGCAGCACCTCGGCGCCGACGAACCCGACCGCCCAGGGCACCGCGGGCGAGGGCCCGCTCGCCGTCCCCGCGGCGCCGACCACGACCACACCGACGACGACCAGTCCGGCGAGGACCCCGACCGCGAGCGCCACCCGGTCGGGGCCGGCGGCGCGGTCGGCGAACCCGCGCCGGCTCAGCTGCACGGCGGCCGCCGTCGTCGCCAGGGTGGCGGCGAGGAGCAGCAGCTCCAGCCAGCGCGGGGCACCGGCCCAGTCCGAGGCCACGGCGAGGAGGCCGAACAGCGGCAGCGCGGCGAGGAAGGAGTAGTACGACCACCGGGTGTAGAGCTCGATCCGCTGGGGATCGCTGCGGCTGCGCCACCAGCGTGCGACGGTCGGCACGGCGCCCATGCTGCCGTACCGACCGTCGCGGGCGGGGTCGCTCACCGGCGCGGGGCCCACCGGAACACCTGGCGGGACACCGACGCGGCGACGGCGATCCAGGCGCCGAGCACCAGCAGGGGCTGCGGCGCGGCCGCCCAGGCACCGGCCCAGTCGACGGCCTGCCCGTCCCAGGTCTGCCCGGCGAGACCCAGGCGGGCGAGCTCCACGACCGGCTCCACCGGGGTGAACCGCAGCACCTCGGCGACGCGGTCGGGGAAGACGTCGAGCGGGTACAGCAGGCCCGAGGCCGCGGTGGCCACGAGCACCAGCGGCAGCGTGGTGATCTGCGCGGACTCCGGGGTGCGGGTGAACGACGTGCTGGCCACGGCGAGCAGCGTCATGAGCGCGGTCCCGCCGAGCAGCGCGAGCAGCGGCAGGACGACGTCGACCGGCGCCGCCCACTCGCCGATCACCGCGCTGCCGGCCAGCACGAGCACGACCTGGGCGACGGTGACCAGCAACGTCGGGACGGCGGTGCCCAGCAGCACCTCCGCGCCGCTGAGCTCGCCGCTGCGCATCCGCTGCAGCACCAGCTCCTCGCGGCGGGCGACGAACGTGGTGACCAGGTTGTAGTAGGTCAGGAAGACCAGCGTCACGCCGAGCGAGGTCACCACCAAGCGGGGACCGAGCGCGCCCTCGCCGCCGATGTCGGTGAGCGGGACGAGCGCGACGAAGAACAGCGGCAGCAGCAGCGAGTTGACGACGGCGGTGCGGTTGCGCAGCAGCAGCCGGGTCTCGGCGCCGGCCAGCGCCAGCGTGCGGCGCAGCCGGGACGGCGCGGGACGGGGCGGGGCGAGGACGGTGGCGGTGGTCATCGGGGCTCCTCTCGGGGGCGGGGGTCAGGAGGGGTCGGCGCCGTCGGCGACGGCCAGGAAGGCCTGCTCGAGCGAGGCCGCGCGGGCCTGCAGTCCGCCGAGGACGACGCCGCGCTCGGCGGCCTCGACGAGCAGGCGGGTGAGCACCGGCTGCAGCGCGCGGGTGTGCAGCTCCACCCGCGGGCCGTCCGAGACGACCTCGGCCCCGGGGACGGCGGGCAGCGGCGCGGCGCCGTCGGGCAGGGTGAAGCGGATCGTGGCCGGCTGGGTGGCGGCGATCTCGGCGGCCGTCCCGGACAGCACGATCCGGCCGGCCCGCATGACCGCGATGCGGTCGGCCAGCTCCTCGGCCTCCTCGAGGTGGTGCGTGGTGAGCACGACGGCGGCACCCTCGGCCACCCGCTGCCGGACCAGCGCCCAGACGGTGCGCCGGCTCTCCGGGTCCAGGCCCGTGGTGGGCTCGTCGAGGACGATCACCCGCGGGGAGCCGAGCAGCGCGAGGGTGAGGTCCAGGCGGCGTCGCTCGCCGCCGGAGAGGCTGCGGACGCGGACGTCGGCGCGGCCGGTGAGGTCCACCTGCGCCAGCGCCTCCTCGACCGGGCGCGGGCCGGTGAGGGTGGCCGCCCACATCGCGACGGTCTCGCGGACGGTGAGGTCGGCGGGCAGGCCGCTGGTCTGCAGCAGGACGCCGAGGTGCGGGCGGACGGCGGCGCGCTCCCGGACCGGGTCGGCGCCGACGACGCGCACCGTCCCGCCGGACGCCGGCGCCAGGCCCTCGAGCACCTCGAGGGCGGAGGTCTTGCCGGCGCCGTTGACGCCGAGCAGGGCGAACACCTCGCCGGGGTGGACCTCGAAGCTGATGCCCCGGACGGCCTCGACGTCGCCGTAGCGGCGGCGCAGGTCGGTGACCTCCACGACGGGGGCGGCACGGCCGGTCGCGGCCGGGACGGGAGCCGGGTGGGTGAGCGGCACGGGGCCTCCTCCTCGTGCCCCGCCGGCCGCTGGTCGGCCGGTCCTCCGGGGCACGTCCCCACGCTCCCGCCGACCCCGGCCCGGCGCGGGTGCCGTCTCTCACGACCTGGCGCCGGGCGCGCACGGGCCCCCCGTGACGCGTGTCATGGGGGGCCCGTGGACCGGGGGTCAGACGGCGGCGGTGCGGCGCTCCCCGGCGGAGGCCACGGCGTCGTCGGCGCCGAGGTCGCGCACCCGGGTCTCGCCGTAGGAGAGGACGGCGACCAGGGTGACGACGGCGCAGGCGGCCACGTACAGCGAGACCCGGCCCGGGGTGGGCTCGGAGAAGCTGCCGAGCAGCGCGACGGCGATCAGCGGCGCGGGGGCGCCGGCGATGACCGAGGCGAGCTGCGCGCCCACGGAGACGCCGGTGTAGCGGGCCTTGGTGCCGAACAGCTCGGCGAAGAACGCCGCCTGCGGCCCGTACATGGCGCCGTGGAACAGGAAGCCGACGACGAGGGCGAGCACGACCAGCCAGAAGCTCCCGGTCTCGTAGAGCTCGAACAGGGCGAACGCCCACACCCCGGTCCCGGCGGCGCCGAGCAGGTAGACCGGCCGGCGGCCGACCCGGTCGGACAGCGCGCCCCACAGCGGGATGGTCACCAGGTGCACCGCCGAGGCGACGAGCAGCGCGTTGAGGGCGAAGGAGGAGTCCAGGCCCAGCGCCTGGGTGAGGTACGCCGTCGTGAACGCCGTCAGGACGTAGAAGGACACGTTCTCCGCGATCCGGGCGCCCATGGCCACCAGGACCTCCCGCTTGTAGCGCGCGAGGACGACGGCGATCGGCGCCTGCTCGGCGGCACCGGTCTCGCGCGCCCGCGCCTCGGCGGCCCGCTGGGCCTCGAGGAACACCGGCGACTCGCTGACCGCCAGCCGCACCCACAGGCCGACGAGGATGAGCACGGCCGAGAGCAGGAACGGGATCCGCCAGCCCCAGGCCTCGAACGCCGCGTCGGACTGGAAGGCCGCGAGCAGCGCGAGCACCGCGGTGGACAGCAGCTGCCCGGCCGGGGCGCCGGCCTGCGGCCAGGACGCCCAGAAGCCGCGGTGCTCGGGGCGCCCGTGCTCGGACACGATGAGCACCGCGCCGCCCCACTCGCCGCCGAGGGCGAAGCCCTGCACGAGGCGGAGGAACACCAGCAGCAGCGGCGCGAGCGCACCCACCGTGGCGTAGGTGGGCAGCAGGCCGATGGCGAAGGTGGCGCCGCCCATCATGAGCAGCGAGACGACGAGCAGCTTCTTGCGGCCCATCCGATCGCCGTAGTGGCCGAAGACCAGGGCGCCGATCGGGCGGGCGGCGAAGCCGATCGCGTAGGTGCCGAACGCCAGCAGGACGCCGGCGAAGTCGGACGAGTCGGGGAAGAACAGCGGGCCGAAGACGAGCGCGGCGGCCGAGCCGTAGAGGAAGAAGTCGTACCACTCGACGGTGGTGCCGATGATGCTCGCGCCGACGACGCGGCCGAAGCGCCCTCGCTCTCGGGGTGCGGTCATGCGGGGTCTCCTGGGGGGACGTCGGGGTCCGGTCGTCCCGACGCTAGGAAGCCGATCGCGATCCGCCCATGTGGCCGGGGACAGTCCTGTGACGTGGTTCATGTGGTCCAGGCCCATGCACTCGCGCCGACGACCGGTGGCGGGGCACCGGGCACCCGGTGTGGCCGGACACCACCGCGACGGCGCCGAGTGTGTGGCCGCGAGCCGTGGGAGCCGCGGCGGCGGGGTCCTACCCTCGCCGCCATGGCTGCGCAGGACCTGGCGGGACGGCGGGCGCTCGTGACGGGCGGCGCCTCGGGCATCGGCCGGGCGGTCGCGGCCCGGCTGGCGGAGGCCGGCGCGGTGGTCGTCGTCGCCGACCGGGACGCCGCGGCGGCCGGGCGGGTCGCGGCCGAGGTGGGCGGCACCGCGGTCGCCGTCGACCTGACCGACCTCGCCGCCGTCGACGCGCTGGACCTCGACGTCGACGTGCTGGTCAACAACGCCGGCTTCCAGCACGTGGCGCCGCTGCACGAGTTCCCGCCCGACGTCTTCGCCACCATCCTGCGGCTGATGGTGGAGACGCCGTTCCGGCTGGTCCGCGGCGCGCTGCCGCACATGTACGCGCGCGGCTGGGGCCGGGTGGTCAACGTGAGCTCCGTGCACGGCCACCGCGCCTCGCCGTACAAGTCCGCCTACGTCACGGCCAAGCACGCGCTGGAGGGCCTGTCGAAGGTGGTGGCGCTGGAGGGCGCGGCGCACGGCGTCACGTCGAACTGCGTGGCCCCGGCCTACGTGCGCACGCCGCTGGTCGAGGGGCAGATCGCCGACCAGGCGCGCTCGCACGGGATCTCCGAGGACGAGGTGGTCGAGCAGGTGATGCTCGCCCCGGCCGCGCTCAAGCGGCTGATCGAGCCCGCCGAGGTGGCCGACGCCGTCGCCTGGCTCTGCTCGCCGGCCGCGGCCTCGGTCACCGGCACGTCGCTGCGGATGGACGGCGGGTGGACCGCCCACTGACGAGGCGGCCGGGCAGGATGCCGCACGTGACCCGGACCACAGCGCTGCCCGCCGACGGCGCTGGCCCGCCGCCGCGGGTGCCCTCCGCGGCCGCCGAGTACCTGCAGCTCGTCCTCGACGACGCCGCCGCGATCGAGTACGAGGGTCCGCTGGTGCGCGCCCGCTCGGGCGGCGCCGACCCCGAGAGCCTGGCCGAGCTCGAGCGGGTGCGGCTGCTGGCGCTGCAGGTGCGGGCCGCGTTCGCCGCCCGGCGGCGGCGCGAGTCGGAGCTCTCGGCGCTGTTCGACACGGCCAGCGACCTGGCCACCCTGCGCGGCGTCGACTCGGTGCTCACCGCGATCGTGCGGCGGGCCCGGCAGCTGCTCGGCACCGACGTCTCCTACCTGACCCTCAACGACGACGCCCGTGGCGACACCTACATGCGGGTGACCGACGGGTCGGTGTCGGCGCGGTTCCAGGCGCTGCGGCTGCCGATGGGCGCGGGCCTCGGCGGGCTGGTGGCGCAGACGGCCGCGCCCTACTCGACGGCCAGCTACTTCACCGACTCCCGGTTCCACCACACCGACGCGATCAACAACGGCGTGCGCGAGGAGGGCCTGGTCGCCATCCTCGGCGTGCCGCTGATCCGCGGCTCGCAGGTGATCGGCGTCCTCTACGCCGCCGACCGCACCGAGCGCACCTTCGACCGCTCCGAGGTGGCGCTGCTCGGGTCGCTCGCAGCGCACGCCGCGATCGCGATCGACAACGCCCGGCTGCTGGAGGAGACCCGCACGGCGCTCGAGGAGCTGTCCGCGGCGACCCGGGAGCTGCGGGCGCACACCGAGTCGGTGGAGCGGGCGGCCGGGGCGCACGACCGGTTCATCGACCTGGTGCTGCGCGGCGGCGGCGTGGAGGACGTGGCGGCGGCGGTGACCGAGGCGCTCGGCGGGCGGATCACCGTGCTCGACGAGGAGGGCCGCCCGACCTCCGGCGACGACGGCGCGCTGCCGCCGGACCCCGCCGGCGCGCTGGCCCTGGCCCGCTCGACCGGGCGCACGGTGGGCGACGGCGGGTGGTGGACCGCCGCCGTCACCGTGGGCAGCGACCTGCTCGGCGGCCTGGTGCTGCAGCGCGACGGTGACCTCGCCGAGGGTGACCGGCGGATCCTCGAGCGCGCCGCGCTGGTCACCGCCCTGCTGCTGCTCATCCGGCGGACGGCCAGCGAGGCCGAGGGCCGGGTGCGCGGCGAGCTGCTCGACGAGCTGCTCACCGTGCCGCTGCGCGACCCTGAGGGGCTGCGCGAGCGGGCGCGGCGGCTGGGCGCCGACCTCGACCGCCCGCTCGCGGTCGTCGTCGTCCGGGTGGAGGAGCGCTGCCGCGGGCGCGCGCTGGCCGCGGCCGGGCACCTGGCGGCCACCCGGGCGGGGCTGGCAGGGGTCCGCGACGGCCGGCTGGTGCTGTGCCTGCCGGACCTGGAGGCGGGCGAGGCGGCGGCGCTGGCGCGGCGGGAGGTCGCCGCGGCCGTGGGGCGGCCGGTGACCGCGGGCGGCGCCGGCCCGGTGCCGGGCCCGGCCGCGGTGGCCGCCGCGGCGGCGGAGGCGGCGCGCTGCGCGTCGACGCTGCTGGCGCTGGGCCGCGACGGGCAGTCGGCGAGCGCCGGGGAGCTGGGCTTCGTCGGCCTGCTGGTGGGCGAGGGGCGCGACGTGCCGGGCTTCGTGCAGGCGACGCTGGCGCCGGTTCTCGACTACGACGCCCGCCGCGGCACCGACCTGGTGGCCACGCTGCGGGCGTGGTTCGACACCGGCGGCTCGCCGGCGCGGGCCGCCGAGGCGCTCAACGTGCACGTCAACACGGTCACCCAGCGGCTGGACCGGGTGGGCCGGCTGCTCGGGCGGGGCTGGTCCTCGCCCGAGCGGGCGCTGGAGGTGCAGCTGGCGCTGCGGCTGCACCGGCTGACCGCGGCCGAGGACGGCTGACCGGTCAGCTCGGGCCGGCACCGCCCGGGACGATCGTGGTCACGATGTCGCTGCGCCTGCCGCAGCGGCGGCACACCTTCTGGTCCGGGCCGCGCAGGCGCTCGTCCTCGGGGTGGCGCTGCACGTAGGCGTGCAGCCCCAGGCGGCACCGCAGGGGCCTGCGGCTGGTCGTCGCGTCGCCGGCCGCGTTCCGGGCATGGCGATCGCCTCCTCGGCGGGGTGCCCAGCGTGGCAGCGTCCCGCGGTCCGCGGCAGGGCCGTGCGTCCCTCCTACCCTGGTCGGGTGCCCGTCGCCGTCCTGCTGCCCGCGGCGGAGTGGACGGCGCGTGCCGCGGCCCACGACGCGCGCGTCGAGCGCTGGACCGCCCCGCACCGCGAGCGCCGCCGGCGCGGCGAGAGCCACCCGGTGCTCGACTTCCTGTTCACCTACTACTCCCAGACGCCGAGCCGGCTGCGCCGCTGGCACCCGGGGCCCGGCGTCGCCCTGGCGCCCGGTGACGGCGGTCCCGCCCCGCACGCGGCCTGGCGCTGGTACGCCACCGGCGGCGACGGTGCGGTGACCCTCGACGTCGCCGCGTACCTCGCCGACCGCGCCGCCACCGTGCGGTTCGTCCGCGACCTGCTGGCGGCCACCGCGGCGCGGCCGGCGCAGACCGGCTGCCTCGGCCTGCACGAGTGGGCGATGGTGTACCGCGCCGACGAGCGCCGGCACGCGGTGCCGCTGCGGCTGGGCCGGGCGGGCACCGACGCCGTCGTGGAGTCCCACCCCGTGCGGTGCAGCCACTTCGACGCGTTCCGCTTCTTCACCCCGGACGCCGTCGGCCTCAACCGGCTGCGGCCGACGCGGGAGACGCAGGTCGCGATGGAGCAGCCGGGCTGCCTGCACGCCACGATGGACCTCTACAAGTGGGCCTACAAGCTCTCCCCCGCGGTGCCCGGCGAGCTGCTGGCCGACTGCTTCGCCCTGGCCGTCGAGGTGCGCGAGCTGGACATGCGGGCCTCCCCCTACGACCTGGCCGACCGCGGCTACGCGCCGGTGCGGATCGAGACGCCGGAGGGCAAGGCGGAGTACGTGGCCGCGCAGCGCGGGTTCGCCGAGCGCGCCGCGCCCCTGCGGCGGCGGCTCGTCGAGGTCTGCGACGCCCTCCTCGGGGCGCGCTCTACCGTCGGGGCGTGAGCTCACCGCACCCCGACCGCTGGCTGCGACTCGACGGCACCACCAACACGCGCGACCTCGGCGGCCTGCCGACCACCGACGGCGGGCGGACGCTGCCGGGCCGGGTGCTGCGCAGCGACAACCTGCAGACCCTCAGCGACGACGACCTGCGCCGGCTGGCCGAACTCCCGCTGCGCGACGTGATCGACCTGCGCACCACCGCTGAGGTGCTGCTCGAGGGCCGGGGGCCGCTGCGCTCGGTGGAGGGCGTCACGCACCGGCACCTGAGCCTGCTGCCGGAGAAGGGCCGCCACACCGACGTCTTCGCCGTCGAGGAGGACGACCTCCCGGAGCTGCCGGCCGACTGGGTGGAGACGCTGCTGCCGCGGCAGACCACCGAGGCCGACGAGGTGGAGCCGCCGGCCGTGCGCGCCTACCTCGGCTACCTGCACCACCGGCCGGAGAACGTGCTGGCCGCGCTGCGGGTGATCGCCGGCGGCGAGGGCGCGGCGGTGGTGCACTGCGCAGCGGGCAAGGACCGCACCGGCGTCGTCGTCATGTTCACCCTGGCCGCGGCCGGGGTGCCCGAGGAGGAGATCGTCGCCGACTACGCGCTGACCGCCGAGGTCATCGAGGCGCTGGTGGCCAAGCTGCGGAGCTCGCCGACCTACGCCGAGGACATGACCCGGCGCGACGTCGCGAGCCACACCCCGCGCGCGGAGACGATGCGGCGGCTGCTGGAGGTCCTGCACGAGCGGCACGGCGGGCCACTGGGCTGGCTCACCGAGCACGGCTTCGGCCCCGACGAGCAGGCCGCCCTGCGGGCCCGGCTGCGCGACTGACGCCTCAGGTCGCCGAGCGGGGCTCGGGCGCCGGCGGCCGGTCGCGGTGCTTGGTGCGGTACATCGCCGCGTCGGCCTCGCGCAGCAGCCGCTCGGCCACGGCGCGCGGGTCGGCGGCCTCCCCGGAGTGCACGGCCACGCCGGTGCTCGTGCCGACGTCGACCGGGATGCCGTCGAGCCGGAACGGCTCGTCGAACGCCGCGGCGACCCGGGCGACCACGCCGTCGGCGGCGCCCGGCCCGGCCAGCCGGGGCACCAGGACGGCGAACTCGTCGCCGCTGAGCCGGCCGATCGTGTCGCCGGGCCGGACGGCGGCGCGCAGCCGGGCCGACACCTGACGGAGCAGCTCGTCGCCGGCGGCGTGGCCGAGGCCGTCGTTGACCGCCTTGAACCGGTCGAGGTCGCTGAACAGCACGGCGACGTGACCGCCGGCCGGAGAGGCGGCGAGCGCCTCGACCAGCCGGTCGCGGAAGAGCACCCGGTTGGGCAGCCCGGTCAGCGCGTCGTGCGTGGCCTGGTGGCGCACGGTCTCCAGGAGCCGGGCCTTCTGCAGCGCCGTCGAGGCCTGGTCTCCCACGCCGCGCAGGCGGGTGAGCACCTCGCCGTCGAGGGCGTCGGCGGTCTGGCCGGCGGCCCAGCTGGCGGTGACCACGCCGAGGAAGGTGGCGCCGGCCTGTAGCGGCAGGGCGACGACGTCGGTGAGGTCCAGCGCGGTGAGCAGCTCCCGCATCGGCGCGCTGGACCCCCGCGCGGTGAGGACGCGGGGCTCGCGGTCGGTGAGCATGGCGAACAGCTCGGGGACGTCGGCGGCGCGCAGGTCGGCCGCGCGCAGCACCCGCTCCTGGGCGGGCGCGAGCCCGTCGCACGCCGCCGCCCGGAGCACCGCCCCCGCGGGGTCCCACAGCAGCACGCCGGAGCTGCCGCAGCCGACGATGCTGGGGAGCGCGCGGGCGACGACGTCGGCGACCGCGGGCGCCTCGGCGGCCTGCGCCAGGCCGTGGGCCAGGTCCAGGAGCGCGCCCGCGCGCCGGGCCTCGGCACGGCTGGTCTCCAGCGCCATCACCATGTCGAGGGCGGCGGCCACGTGACCGGCGTAGGCGGCGAGCATGGCCCGCTCGTCGCCCAGGCCGCCGTCGGCCCGGCCGAGAGCGGCCAGCCGGCCGTGGGTGCGCCGCGCGGAGGCGACGTCGACGACGACGGAGCCCGGGCCGAGGTCCTCCCCGGCGAGCAGGCGGGCGGCGAGACCCGGGACCTCCGCCGCGGGGAGGCCGGCGCTGTGCACGAGGGGGGCGCCGCCGTGCGGTGAGGCGACGGCGAGCAGGTAGGCGGGTGCCAGGACGGCCGCGGCGGCGCGCTCGACGATGCGCGGGAGGACGGTGCCCAGGTCCTCGCCGTCGACGAGGTCGGTGGCCGCGGACTGCAGGGCCCGCACCTGGTCGCGCAGGGCGGCGAGCTCGGGGTCGCTCCCGGCGCGGCGGCGCCACGGCAGCCGCGACCGCCGGTCCCAGGACAGGGAGTAGACGCAGGCCGGGTGCCCGTCGGACTCGCACTCCTCGTGCACGACGCGCGCGGGGGCCAGCCCGAAGACGGTGGGGACCATGGTGATCAGGCCCCGGGCGTAGTCGCAGTCCAGCCGCGAGTGCACGTGGCCCTCGTGCAGCCGGTAGCGGAGGGTGGCCGAGGTGGCGTCGGCGTCGAGCACCTCCATCGTGGAGGTGGTGGAGAAGTTGGCGACCGCGCGCGGGAGCCTCGCGTAGACCTGCCGCGGGGACCCGAGGGCGCGCACCAGCACGACCACGCTCGCGTTCAGGCCTGCGCGCAGCGACTCCGCGCCCACGCGGAACATCACGCCGGGGTCGCCGAGCACCTCGGTCGCCGCGGTGAACAGCCGGATGCGGGTGTCGTAGCTCGTCCAGGTCGACGGGAGGCTCAGCTCGGCCGCGCTGAACGGCACGCCCGCCCGGCGCAGCAGCTCCTCCACCCCCGCCTCGCCGGCGTGCGCGCGGACGAAGGACAGCACGAGCCCGGTCGTGGCGCCCGACGTCTCGCGGGCCTCCCCGGCCGCGTGGCCCGTCCCGCCGCCCCGCGGCTCCCCCGGCTCCCCGTGCGCTCCCGTCACGGGCGGGTCATCGGCACGACGCGCGGGCCGGTTGAGCCGCCGACCCGAAGGGGGGAGGCCGGCCGGAGGTCCCCGAGAGGACGGCCCGGGCGCCCCCGGACAGCAGTCGGCCCCGGGCTGCGGAGCAGACCGGGGCCGTGCGGATCGCGTCCCTCCGGGGGACGCCGCGCGTCAGAAGTCGCGGGTGTGGAACGCGCTGCTGTTGGCCATCGTGAGCAGCTCGTCGCGCATCGCCGGGCTGCTGCTGCGCGCGAGCGCACGGTCCAGCGCGCGCCGCGTACGAGCCGCCTGCCGACGCTGCCGCCAGGTGGTCGTGATCGACATCTCGTCGTCTCCTCTTTCGGTGCCGGTGTGGGGTGCACCTGTAGTAAAGCAGGCACGGGCCACATCATTCCGACGATCCGTAGGGAGTGTCGTCACATCTCCGACGATCGTTCACCCCTGAGGGTGGGGCGGGCGACCTCCCGGCCACCCGCCCGACGCCTCAGCCCCGGGATAGCGCGGCGCGGGCCGCGGCCCGCGCGGCCCGCGGGTCGTCCGCGGCCAGCGCGGCATCGGCCGCCTCCCGGCAGGCCGCGGAGTCGACGGTGGCCAGCCGGGCACCGACCCCGGCCACGGCCGGCGCGGCACACGACAGCGAGGTGACGCCGAGTCCGGCGAGCACGCAGGCCAGCAGCGGGTCGGCCGCCGCCTCGCCGCAGACGCCGACCGGCTTGCCGGCGCGGCGGCCCGCGGCCGCGGTGGCCGCCACCAGCGCGAGCAGCGCCGGCTGCCAGGGGTCGGTCAGGTCGGCGAGGTCGGCGGAGAGCCGGTCGGCGGCCAGCGCGTACTGCGACAGGTCGTTGGTGCCGATCGACAGGAAGTCGACGTGCTGCAGGAACCGGTCGGCCAGCAGCGCCACCGACGGCACCTCGACCATGATCCCCGGCACCAGGCCGCGGTCGCGCACCCGTGCGGCGAAGTCCTCGGCCTCCCCGACGGTGGCCACCATCGGCGCCATCACCCACGGCGTGCTGCCGGTGCGGCGGGCGGCCTCGGCGACGGCGTCGAGCTGGCGGTCGAGCAGCCCCGGGTCGCGGCGGGCCACCCGCAGGCCCCGAACGCCGAGGGCGGGGTTGGCCTCCTCCGGCGGCGTCGCGAACTCCAGCGGCTTGTCGGAGCCGGCGTCGAGGGTGCGCAGCACCACGCGACGGCCCGCGGCGGCCTCGAACACCTCGGCGTAGCCGGCCGCCTGCTCCTCGACGGTCGGCTCGGCGGCGCGGCCGAGGAACGCGAGCTCGGTGCGGAACAGGCCCACCCCCTCGGCGTGGGCGGCCATCGCCGCGCGCGTGCCGGCGCCGTCCTGCACGTTGGCGTAGACGGGCACGGCGATCCCGTCGCGGGTGGCGGCCGGGCCGCGGTAGCCGGCCAGCGCCTCGGCGGCGCGGCGGGCGGCCTCCACCTGGGCACCGGCGGACGACGGCTCCGGGTCGACGGTGACCGTGCCCTCCTCGGCGTCGAGCAGCACGGTGGCGCCCTCGGGGACGGCGTCGAGGCCCTCGACCGCCACGACCAGGGGCAGGTTGAGCTGGCGGGCGATGATCGCGGTGTGGCTGGTCGTGCCGCCCAGCCGGGTGGCGAGGCCCAGGATGCGTGCCGGGTCGAGGCCCGCGGTGTCGGCGGGCGCGAGGTCGTCGGCGAGCAGGACCGACGGGGTGTCGGGGGCCGGCGCCCCGGGCTCGCCCTGGCCGGTCAGCTCGGCGACGACGCGGTCGCGCACGTCGCGCACGTCGGTGACCCGCTCGGCCATGACGCCGCCCAGCGAGGTGAAGACGTCGACGAACTGCTGGGCGGCCTGCACGGTGGCCACCGCGGCCGGGACCCCGGTGGCGATCCGCTGCTCGACGGCGCCCAGCAGGCCGCGGTCACGCGCCAGCCCCGCCGTCGCCGACAGCACCTCCGCGGTCATCCCGGTGGCGGCCGCGGCCCGCGCCGCCAGCCGGCCGGCGACCGCGTCCGCGGCGGCGGTGAAGCGCGCCCGCTCCTCCTCGCGCGCGGCCTCGGGCAGCGTCTCCGCGGACGCCGCGTCGGGCAGGCGCACCGCGCCGGCCGGGCGCACGACCGGGCCGAGGACGACACCGGGGACGACGGGCGTGCCCGTCAGCGGGGTGGTGGCGCGGCTGGTGGTGGTGCTGGACATGCGGACCTCCACGTCGGGGATGAGCTGGGGACGCCGTCGTCCGTCGGTGACCAGACTCACGAATCCCTGTTGACTTGTCAACGTAACCAACGTAGAACCACAGAGACACAAGCCAGTTACCACATGTTCGGGCGACCGAGACCAGGATCGGGCCGACGGAGGAGGTGGACGATGTACGCCGAGGAGCGCCAGCAGGCGATCGCCACGCTCGTCACCGAGCAGGGCCGCATCGCGGTCACCGCGGTGGCCGAGCAGTTCGGCGTGACCACCGAGACGGTGCGCCGCGACCTCGCCGTCCTCGAGCGGGCCGGCGTGCTGCGCCGGGTGCATGGGGGCGCGGTGCCGAGCGGCGCGCTGACCCTCGTGGAGACGGCGCTCGTCGAGCGCAACGCCACCCACGCGGAGGCCAAGCGCAAGATCGCGGCGGCCGCGGCCGACCTGCTGCCCGGCGCAGGGGGCAGCGTCCTGCTCGACGGCGGCAGCAGTACCGCCGCGCTGGCCGAGGTGCTGCCGGGCGACCGCGGCCTGTTCGTCGCCACCAACTCGGTGCCGATCGCCGCCCGCCTCGCCACCGCCCCCGGGATCACGCTGCACGTGCTCGGGGGCCGCGTGCGCGGGCTGACGCAGTGCGCCGTCGGCGAGTCCCCCGTGCGCGCGCTCGCCGACCTGCGCGCCGACGTCGCCTTCCTCGGCACCAACGGCATCACCCCCGGCCACGGCCTGACCACCCCCGATGAGGCGGAGGCCTCGGTCAAGCGGGCGATGGTCGCCGCCGGGCAGCGCGTGGTGGTGCTCGCCGACAGCAGCAAGATCGGCCGCGAGCACCTCGTCCGCTTCGCCGCGCTCGACGACGTCGACGTCGTGGTCACCGACGGCGGCGCCGACCCGGGCGACGTCGAGCGGCTGGAGGACGCCGGCGTCGAGGTCGTGGTCGCGTGAGCGCCGCTCCGCGACGGGGCCGGGTCGTCACGCTCACCGCCAACCCCAGCCTCGACCGCACGCTCGCGCTGCCCGGCGCGCTGGCCCGCGGCGAGGTCGCGCGGCTCGGCGCCAGCGTCACCGAGCCCGGCGGCAAGGGCGTCAACGTGGCCCGCGCGCTCGCCGCGGCCGGGGCCGACGTCGTCGCCGTCGTGCCGGCCGACGCCGGGGACCCCCTGGTCGCCGCGCTGTCGGCGCTGGCGCTGCCGCTGGTGACCGTCCCCACCGGCGCGCCGGTGCGCACCAACTACTCGCTCACCGAGCCCGACGGGACGACCACCAAGCTCAACGAGCCGGGCACCACGCTGGACGCCGCGGTGCGCGCCGCGCTCACCGGCGCGCTGGTCTCCGCCGCCGAGGGCGCCGCCTGGGTGGTGCTGTCCGGCTCGCTGCCCCCGGGCACGCCCGAGGACTGGTACGCCGACCTGGTCCGCGCCGTCCGCGGCACCGGCGCCCGGGTCGCCGTCGACACCTCCGAGGCGCCGCTGCGCGCCCTGCTCGCCGCCGGCCCGGACGCCGCTCCCGACCTGCTCAAGCCCAACGCCGAGGAGCTCGGGCAGGTCACCGGCACGAGCGAGGCCGAGCTGCTGGCCGACCCGGCGGCGCTGTCGGCCGCGGTCGCGCGGCTGCACGACGGCGGCGTCGCCGAGGTGCTGCTGACCCTGGGCGGCGACGGCGCCGTCCTGTCCACCGCGGCCGGCGAGGTCTGGTCGGCCCGCGCGCCGCGGATCGCCGTCCGCAGCACCGTCGGCGCCGGCGACTCCAGCCTGGCCGGCCACCTGCTCGCCGACCTCGTCGGCGCGCCCGCTGCCGACCGGCTGCGGCGCGCCGTGGCCACCGGCTCGGCGGCCGCGGCGCTGCCCGGCTCCGCCGTCCCGACGCCGGACCGGGTCGACCCGGCCGCCGTCGCGGTCACCCCCGGCCTGCCCGGGGTGCCCGGCTCCCCCGAACCCGTCCCGGCCGCCGGCCGCGACGTCCCCTGACGCCCCGGAAGGTCCGTCATGTCAGCACTGATCACCCCAGAGCTGGTCGTCCTCGACGCCGATCTCGGCTCCGAGAAGGCCGCGGTCGTCCGCCGCCTCGCCGGCCTGGTCGCCGACGCCGGCCGCGCCACGGGCGCCGAGGCGCTCGCCGGTGACGCCCTCGCCCGCGAGGCGCAGGCGGCCACCGGCCTGCCCGGCGGCATCGCCATCCCGCACTGCCGCTCGGCGGCGGTCACGCAGGCCTCGCTGGCCTTCGCGCGGCTCGACCCGAAGGTGGACTTCGGGGCCGCCGACGGCCCGGCCGACCTCGTCTTCCTCATCGCCGCCCCGGCGGCCGGCGACGCCGACCACCTGACGCTGCTGTCCGCGCTGGCCCGCGCGCTGGTGCGGCCCGACTTCGTGGCCGCGCTGCGTGCCGCCGCCACGCCGGCCGACGTCGTCGCGCTGGTCGAGGAGGTCGTCTCCCCCGGCCCGGCCACCGGCGCCACGGCCGCCACCAGCACCCCGGCGCCGGCCACCACCCCGGCCGCCGCGGCACCGGTGTCCACGGAGAAGACCCCCGCCCGCCGCCGCCTGGTCGCCGTGACCGCGTGCCCGACCGGCATCGCGCACACCTACATGGCCGCCGACAAGCTCACCGCCGCCGCGCAGGCCGCCGGTGTCGACCTCGTCGTCGAGACCCAGGGCTCCTCCGGCGCCACCCCGCTGGCCCCGGCGGTCGTCCGTGACGCCGAGGCCGTCGTCTTCGCCGTCGACGTCGGCGTGCGCGACCGCGACCGGTTCGCGGGCAAGCCGGTCGTGCAGGCCGGCACCAAGCGGGCCATCAACGACCCCGACGGGATGATCCGCGAGGCGCTGGCCGCCGCCGACGACCCGTCCGCGCGCCGCGTCCCCGGTGCCGGCTCGGGCGCCGGCTCCGGTGAGGCCGCCGCGCCGGCCGCGCGCCCGGGCACCGCGTCGGAGATCCGCCGCTGGCTGCTGACCGGCGTCAGCTACATGATCCCGTTCGTCGCGGCCGGCGGCCTGCTGATCGCGCTGGGCTTCCTCTTCGGCGGCTACCAGATCGTCAACCCGAACCCCGACGTCGAGGGCTCCAGCTACGCGCTGAGTTGGGTGCTAAACAACTCGTTCTTCGACCTGCCCACCGCCTCCGGCGTCGAGGGCCTCAACGACGGCTTCCTCGGCTACCTCGGCGCGGTCTGCACCGTGCTCGGCCAGGCGGCGTTCGGCTTCCTGGTCCCGGCGCTGGCCGGCTACATCGCCTTCGCCATCGCCGACCGCCCCGGCATCGTGCCCGGCTTCGTCGTCGGCGCCGTCTCGGTGAGCGTGGGCGCGGGCTTCATCGGCGGCCTGGTCGGCGGCATCATCGCGGGCTTCGCGGCCCGCTGGATCGCCTCCTGGAAGCTGCCCACCGGCGTCCGCGGCCTGCAGCCGGTCGTGATCATCCCGCTGCTGGCCACGCTGATCTCCAGCGGCATCATGGCCGTCCTGCTCGGCCGCCCGCTGGCCGCGGCGCTCGAGGGCCTCGGCAACTGGCTCAACGGCCTGACCGGCACCTCGGCGGTCCTGCTCGGGATCATCCTCGGCCTGATGATGTGCTTCGACCTCGGCGGCCCGGTGAACAAGGCGGCCTACGTCTTCGCCACCACCGGCCTCGCCGCCGGCAGCGGCGCCCCGCTGGTCATCATGGCCACGGTCATGGCCGCCGGCATGGTCCCGCCGCTGGCGATGGCGCTGAGCACGCTGGTCCGGCCCAAGCTCTACACGCCGGCCGAGCGCGACAACGGCAAGGCCGCCTGGCTGTTGGGCCTGTCGTTCATCTCCGAGGGCGCCATCCCGTTCGCCGCGGCCGACCCGCTGCGGGTCATCCCGTCGATGATGCTCGGCGGCGCCACCACCGGCGCGATCGTGGCGGCCAGCGGCGTGGAGCTGCGGGCCCCGCACGGCGGGATCTTCGTCTTCTTCGCGATGAACGGGGTGCTGATGTTCCTGGTCGCGCTGGTCGTCGGCACCGTCGTCGGCGCCCTGGCGGTCACCGTCGCCAAGAGCATCGGCGGGAGGAAGACGGGCACGGACGTCCCCGAGGACGCCGTCGACCTGGCCCACGCGCACACCGCCGGCGCGTCCGCGCCGGCCCCCGGCGCGCCGGCCCGCGTGTGACACGGCAGGCTCGACCCCACCACGACCGTTCCTGAGAAGCACCGTTCCTGAGAAGCGAGGACGACGCATGCCCAGTCAGACCGTCACCGTCGGCTCCCGGGTCGGCCTGCACGCCCGCCCGGCCGCGCTCATCGCCGAGGCCGTGGGCAAGGCAGGCGTCCCGGTCACCCTGGCCACGCCCGGCGGCGCGCCGGTCGACGCCGGGTCGCCGCTGATGATCATGACGCTCGGCGCCCAGAAGGGCGCGGAGGTCACCGTCACCAGCGACGACGCCGCCGTCGTCGAGCGGATCGCCGGCCTGGTGGCCGCCGACCTCGACGCCGAGTAGCCCCGCGCACGACAGCGGCGCCCGTCCCCCGCCGGGGCCGGGCGCCGCGGTCGTCGCGGCCGTCAGGCCTGGTCGGGCCGGGTGAAGTTGGCGCGCCAGGCGCCCGGCTCCGTGCCGCGCGGCTGCATGAACTCCTTGAAGCGCTTGGCGTCGGCCTTGACCTGGCGGTCGTCGAAACCCAGCGCCGCGCCGGCCTTCTCGACGATGCCCGTGGGCTCCCAGTCGATCTGGATCATGACCCGGGTCTTCGTGTCGTCGAGGCGGTGGAACGTCACCACGCCGGCGTGCTTGGCGTCGCCGGAGGTGCTCGTCCAGGCCACCCGCTCCTCGGGGTGCTGCTCGGTGATCTCCGCGTCGAACTCGCGCTTCACGCCGTCGATGTTGGTGATCCAGTGGGTGTGCGTGTCGTCGATCTGCGTGATGCGCTCGACGCCGCCCATGAACTGGGGGAACGACTCGAACTGGGTCCACTGGTCGTAGGCGACGCGGATGGGGACGTCGACGTCGACGGATTCCTGCACGCTGGCCACGGGAACGCTCCTCGTTGCTCGGGATGTCGTTGGGGTCCTCGAGCCCCTACCCCGCCCCGCCGGAGCGGACACACGCAGGTCAGCGCAGCGCGGCGGCCACGCTCCCCCGCACCGGCCGGCCGTCGAGCAGCAGCATCTGGGCCAGGTGGTAGGCGTCGGGCTGCCCGGCCCAGGTGCCGCTGGCGACCTCGCCGGACGGCGTCAGCTCGTGGTGCCAGCTGCCGGTGGCCGGGTCGGCGAAGCGCTCCTCGCCGTGCGCCCGCCAGGTGCGCGCGAGATCGCCGTAGCGCTCCTCCCCGGTCACCGCGCCGAGCACCCCGGCCGCCGCGACCGCCTCGCACAGCACCCAGTGCATGCGCGCCGGCACGACGGGGCGGTCGTCCCAGCCGAGCGTGTACGGGAACCCGGGGGCGCCGTCGGCGGCCCACCCCCGGCCGGCGGCCGCGCCGAACAGGGCGACGGCGTCGTCGAGCAGCCACGGCGGCGCCCCCTCCCCCAGCGCCGCGCGCAGGTGCAGGGCCAGGCGCGCCCACTCGAACTGGTGCCCGACCGTCACGCCGTAGGGGCGGAAGGGGTCGGCCGGGCGGTCGCGGTTGTGCTCGGGCAGCGGCTCCCAGCCGGCGGTGAAGTGCTCGGGGAGCCGCCAGTCGCGCTCGCGCGCCCAGCCGTGCACCACCCGCTCCACGCTGCGCAGGGCCCGCTGCCGCAGCCGGACGGCGTCGTCGCCGCCGAGGGCGTCGGCGGCGGCGAGCGTGGCCTCGACGCCGTGCATGTTGGCGTTGGCGCCCCGGTAGTCCGACAGCCGCGACCAGTCCGGTGTCCACTCCTCGGCGGCGAGGCCCTCGGCGTCGTCCCAGAACCGCCGGTCCCACACCTCGAGCGCCTCGTCGAGCAGTGCCCGGCCGCCCGCGATGCCCGCCGTCGTCGCCGTCGCCCCGGCCAGGACGGCGAAGGCGTGCACGTAGGCCGACTTGGTGCCGTCGTCCTCCGCGGCCCGCCACCCGCCGTGCTCCGCGTCGTGCAGCGGCCCGCCGCGCAGCGCCGCCACCCCGGACGCGGCCAGCTCCTCCGCGCCGGGCCGGCCCAGCAGGTGCGCCAGGCCGAAGACGTGCGTCATCCGGGCGACGATCCAGGTCTCCTGCGGGCGCGGGAGCACCTGCCCGTCGGCGCCGAGGTAGCCGAAGCCCCCGCCGGGCAGGGCGGAGCGGGCGGCGAAGGCGAGCAGCCGGTCGAGGTCGGTCACCCGCCCAGCCTGCCCTGGTCCCGGACAGGATGCCCGCGTGGACGCACACGTGGTGACCGGCGGCGGGCGCGGCGTCGGCCGGGCGATCGTCGAGCGGCTCCTCGCCGGCGGGGCCGCGGTGGTGGTCGTGGAGCTCGACCCGGCCGCCGTCGTCTGGGTCGCCGGGCACCCGGCCGGGCCGCGGGTCGAGGCGGTGGTGGGCAGCGCGGCGGACGAGGCGGTGGCCGGGCACGCGGCCGACCGCGCCACGGCGCTCGGGCGGCTGGCCGGCTGGGTGAACGACGCGGCCGTCTTCCGCGACGCCGCCCTGTCCACCGCGCCGGCCGGCGAGGTGCTCGACCTGATCGCCGCGAACGTGGCGCCCGCCGTCGTCGGCTGCGCCATGGCCGTGCGCCGGTTCCGCGCCGCCGGCTCCGGCGGGTCGATCGTCAACGTCTCCAGCCACCAGGCGCAGCGGCCGGTCCGCGGCGCGCTGCCCTACGCGACCGCCAAGGCCGCCGTCGAGGGCCTGACCCGCGCCGCCGCCGTCGACCACGGCCCCGACGGCATCCGGGTCAACGCCGTGGCGCTCGGCTCCATCCGGACCGAGCGTTCCGACGCCGCGCTCGCCGCGCAGGACGGCGCCGCCGCCGCGGCCACCCGCCGGCAGCTGGCCGCCCTGCACCCGCTGGGACGCGCCGGGGAGGCCGGCGAGGTGGCCGAGGCGGTGGCCTGGCTGCTGTCCGACGCCGCTGCCTTCGTCACCGGGGCGGTGCTGCCGGTGGACGGCGGCCGGTCGGCGTACGGCCCGGACCCCGAGGAGACCTGAGGTCCGGGCCGCAGCGCCCGTCAGGAGGGCAGCGCCCGGTCAGAAGGCGAGCGCCGTCCCGGGGTCGGACAGCAGCGCGCCGACGTCGGCGAGGAACCGGCTGCCCAGTTCGCCGTCGATGATCCGGTGGTCGAACGACAGCGCCAGCTGCGTCACCTGCCGGACCCGCACCTTCCCCTTGTGCACCCACGGCATCTCGCGGACGGCGCCGAAGGCGAGGATCGCCGACTCGCCGGGGTTGAGGATCGGCGTGCCGGTGTCGACGCCGAACACGCCGACGTTCGTGATGGTGATCGTGCCGCCGCTCATGTCGGCCGGCGCGGTCCGCCCGGCGCGCGCCGTCTCGGTGAGCCCGGACAACGCCCCGGCGAGCTCGACCAGCGACAGCCGGCCGGCGTCCTTGACGTTCGGCACGACCAGCCCGCGCGGGGTGGCCGCGGCGATGCCCAGGTTGACCTGCCCGTGGACGACGATCTCCTGCGCGGCCTCGTCCCAGGAACTGTTGACCATCGGGTGCCGCTGCGCGGCCAGGAGCAGCGCCTTCGCCACGAACAGCAGCGGGCTGACCTTGACGCCGGCGAACTCCGGGCGGGCGGCGATGCGCTGCCGGAGCTTCATCATCCGCGTGACGTCGACGGTGAGGAACTCCGTGACGTGCGGCGCGGTGAACGCGCTGGCCACCATGGCCGCCGCGGTCGCCTTGCGCACGCCCTTGACCGGGATCCGCTCGCCCGCGGCGGCCGCGGCGGCCGCGGCGGGCACGGCCGCGAGGGCCGGGGCCGGGGCGGACGCCGGCGCGGGCCCGGCCGCTGCCGCGGTGACGTCGTCACGGGTGATCACGCCGCCCGCGCCGCTGCCGGTGAGCAGGGCGAGGTCGACGCCGAGGTCCTTGGCCAGCTTGCGCACCGGCGGCTTGGCCAGCGGGCGCGCCCGCCCCCGGCCGGGCCCCGCGGGACGCGACGGCGCGGCCGCCTCGGTGCGGGCGTGCGCCTCGGCCTGCCGGCCCACCTCGAGCCCGCCGTGCCGCACCGGCTTCACCGTGGCGTCGGGAGCGGTGGCCAGCAGCGGCGGGCGCTCGGCGCCCCCGGAGCCGTAGTCGGCGCCGACGGGCTCGGGCGCGAGGGCCGGCTCGGCGGCGGGCCCGGAGGCCGGCGCGGCGTGGACCGCCCGGCGCGGGCGGCGGCGGGCCTCGGTGTTCCGCGGGCCGTAGCCCACCAGCACCGCGGTGCGGCCACCCGGGGCCGCTCCGCCGATCAGCCCGGCGGCGGGCTCGGAGGCACCGTCGGCCGGGGCGGCGGCCGGCGCGGGCGCGGGCGCCGGGGCGTCCCCGCCGACGTCGATGGTGATGATCGGCGTGCCGACGTCGACCGTCGTCCCCGGCTCGAACAGCAGCTCGGTGACCGTGCCGGCGAACGGCGAGGGCAGCTCGACGGCGGCCTTCGCCGTCTCCACCTCGCACAGCGGCTGGTTGACCGTGACGGTGTCGCCGACGGCCACGAGCCACTGCAGGATCTCGCCGTCGGTGAGGCCCTCCCCGACGTCGGGCAGCTTGAACTGGCGCAGCTCACCCATCGTCAGAAGCCCATCGAGCGGTCGACGGCGTCGAGCACGCGGTCGAGGTCGGGGAGGTACTCCTCCTCGAGCTTCGACGGCGGGTAGGGCGTGTCGTAGCCGCCCACGCGCAGCACCGGCGCCTCCAGCGAGTGGAAGCACTGCTCGGTCACCCGGGCGGCGATCTCCGCGCCGAGGCCCAGGGTCACCGCGGCCTCGTGGACGACGACGCAGCGCCCGGTACGCCGCACCGAGTCGAACACCGGGTCGAGGTCGAGCGGGGAGAGGGTGCGCAGGTCGACGACCTCCAGCGACCGGCCCTCCTCCGCGGCGGCCTCGGCGGCCTGCAGCGCCGTCTTCACCATCGGGCCGTAGGCGAGCACGGTGACGTCGTCGCCGCCGCGCACCACCCGGGAGGCGAACAGCGGGTCGGGCGTGGCGTCGGGGTCGACCTCGGCCTTCTCCCAGTACCGCCGCTTGGGCTCGAGGAAGACGATCGGGTCGGGGTGGGCGATCGCCTGCTGGATGCCCCAGTAGGCGTCGACCGGGTTGCTGACGGCGACCACCTTGAGGCCCGGCGTGTGCGCGAAGTACGCCTCCGGGCTCTCGCTGTGGTGCTCCACCGCGCCGATGCCGCCGCCGAAGGGGATGCGGATGACGATCGGCATGGCCAGCCGGCCGCGCGAGCGGGCGTGGATCTTGGCCACCTGGGTGACGATCTGGTTGTAGGCGGGGAAGACGAACCCGTCGAACTGGATCTCGCACACCGGCCGGTAGCCGCGCATGGCCAGCCCCACGGCGGTGCCGAGGATGCCGGCCTCGGCCAGCGGGGTGTCGACGACGCGGTCCTCGCCGAAGTCCTTCTGCAGGCCGTCGGTGATGCGGAAGACCCCGCCGAGGCGGCCGATGTCCTCGCCCATGAGCACGACCTTCGCGTCGTCCTCCATGGCGCGGCGCAGGCCCAGGTTGAGGGCCTTGCCGATCGTCAGCGTCTCGGCCATCAGTGCCCGCTCCCCTCGAAGGAGGCCTGGTAGGCCTCGAACTCCGCCTGCTGCGCGGCGAGCTGCGGCGTCTGCTCGGCGTAGACCCGGTCGAACATCGCCGTCCCCGGCGGGTCGGCCATCTCCAGCGTGCCCTTGCGGATCCGCGCGGCGAGCTCGTCGGCCTCGCCCTCGACGCCGTCGAAGAAGGCCTGGTCGGCGATGCCGCTGCGGGACAGGTGGGCCTTGAGCCGGGCGATCGGGTCGCGCAGCTTCCACTCCTCCAGCTCGCTGGCCAGCCGGTAGCGGGTGGGGTCGTCGGAGGTGGTGTGCGCGCCCATCCGGTACGTGAACGCCTCGATGAAGGTGGGGCCCTGCCCCTCACGGGCGGCCTGCAGGGCGGCCCGGGTGACGGCCAGGACGGCGAGGACGTCGTTGCCGTCGACGCGGACGCCGGGGAAGCCGAAGCCGGCCGCGCGCTGGTACAGCGGGACGCGGGACTGCCGCTCCAGCGGCACGCTGATCGCGTACTGGTTGTTCTGGCAGAAGAAGACGACCGGCGCCGAGAAGCTGGCCGCCCAGATCATCGCCTCGTTGACCTCGCCCTGGCTGGTGGCGCCGTCGCCGAGGAAGGCGAGCGTGGCGCTCTCCGCGCCGTCGCGCTGCAGGCCCATCGCGTAGCCGGTGGCGTGCAGGGTCTGTGCGCCGATGACCACGGTGTAGAGGTTGAAGCCGGTGTCCACCGGGTCCCAGCCGCCGTTGTCGACGCCGCGGAACAGGCTGATGACGTGGAGCGGGTCGACACCGCGCACCCAGGCGACGCCGTGCTCGCGGTACGTGGGGAAGGCCATGTCGTCGGCGGCCATCGCCCGGCCGGCGCCGATCTGGGCGGCCTCCTGGCCGAGCAGCGAGGCCCAGATGCCCAGCTCGCCCTGGCGCTGCAGCGCGGTGGCCTCGACGTCCCAGCGGCGCACGAGCGCCAGGTCGCGGTAGAGCGAGCGCAGTTCCTCGTCGCTGACGTCGATCGAGTACTCGGGGTGCTCGACCCGTTCGCCCTCCGGGGTCAGCAGCTGCACGAGGCCCGGCTGCTGCGGGAGATGGGGGGCCGCCGCCCCCGGTACGGGGTCGACCACCTCGGTGGTCGCGCTGGACAGGCTCACGCGCTGCTCCTCGCCGTCGTCCGCGGCCGCCGGGGTCACCGGCGGGGCCGCGGGATGGGACGTGTGTGTGGCACCGGGGTGTGGCACCACTCACACATCGTGGCACGCCCCGCTCGGCTCCGGAGCACACCACCCCCCGGACGGGATGCGCAAGACCGCCACGACGGATCGAGCAGATCGCGCACTGCTAGGACGTCCGACCATGTCAGACTGAGCAGCGTGCCCCCCGGCCCCGATCGCCTGGACGCCACCGACGCACGCCTCGTGCAGGCGCTGACCGACGACCCGCGGGCCACCGTGATGGCGCTGTCGCAGTCGCTCGGGTTGGCCCGCAACACCGTCCAGGCGCGCCTGGCCCGGCTCGAGTCCAGCGGCGTGCTCGCGCCGTTCGCCTCCCGGGTCCGGCCCGAGGCGCTCGGCTACCGGCTCAGCGCCTACGTGACCGTGCAGGTCGTGCAGCGCAGCCTCGAGGAGGTGGCCGCCGCGCTCGCGGCCCTGCCCGAGGTGCTCGAGGTGACCGCGCTGTCGGGAGCCGCCGACCTCCTGGTGCGGGTGGTCGCCGTCGACGCCGACGACCTGTGGCGGCTCACCGAGCAGGTGCTGGCCCTCCGCGGCGTCCAGCGCACGGACACCGCGCTGGCGCTGCGCCGGTACGTCGACCACCGGGTGGACCCGCTGCTGGAGCGGGCGGCGGGAGAGCGCCCGCCGGCCGGGTAGGGCACCCCGGTGCCCGACGCCACGCCCCTCCCCGACCTGCTCGACGAGCTGCTGCGCACCTACGGCCCGTGCGGCGAGGAGGGCGCGGTGCGCGACGTCGTCCGCCGCGAGCTCGAGCCGCTCGCCGACGAGGTGACCGTCGACCCGGCGGGGAACCTGGTGGCGCTGCTGCACGGGACGGACCGGTCCGCACCACCGGTCCGGGTGGCCGCGCACCTCGACGAGCTGTCGATGATGGTCAAGCGGGTCGAGCCCGACGGCACGCTGCGCGTGACCTCGCTCGGCGTCATGTACCCCGGCAACTCCGGCCTCGGCCCGGTCGCCGTCCTCGGCCGGCGGGAGACGCTCACCGGCGTGCTCATGCTGGGCTCGGAGCACACCACCACCGACTCCATGCGCATCTGGGAGACCAAGCCGGACCAGGGCGACAAGGCGATGGACTGGTCGCACGTGTACGTCTTCACCGGGCGGTCGGCGCAGGAGCTGGGCGACGCCGGCGTGCACCCCGGCACGCGGGTGTGCGTGCACGCCGACCGCCGCGGGCTCACCCGCTTCGGCGACTTCCTCGGCTCCTCCTTCCTCGACGACCGCGCCGCGCTGACCGCCCTGGTCGGCACCGCGCGGCTGCTGCGCGGGCGCCCGCACGCCGACACGTACCTGCTGGCCACCACCAGCGAGGAGATGGGCGGCATCGGCGCCACGTACGCGAGCCGCACGCTGCCCGGCGAGCTGACCGTCGCCCTCGACGTCGGGCCCGCCGAGCCCGAGTACCAGGTCACCGTCGACGGCGGGCCGGTCGTCGCCTACGCCGACGACGCCGTCGTCTACGACCGCCCGGTCGCCGACGCGCTCGTCGACGTCGGCCGCGAGCTGGGCCTGGCCCCGCAGACGGCGGTCTGGCAGTCCTTCGACTCCGACGCCTCGCAGGCCCAGGCCGTGGGCCAGGCGGCGCGGGCCGCGCTGGTCAGCCTGCCCACGCTGAGCACGCACGGGTACGAGGTGCTGCACGCCGGCACGGTCGACCGCACCGCCCGGCTGCTCGCCGCCTTCCTCGCCCGCCCCCTGCCGCCGGTCTGACCGCCGCTCCCACTGCTGCCGGGCCGACCGCCGCCGGTCAGCCGGCCCGGCGGATCCGCACCGGTCCGCGGGCGGTGGCGACGTCGACCACCGCGCCGCGCTGGGTCACCTCGACCTCGCCCCGCGCGGCGAGCCGCCCGGCCACCTCGCGCGCCTGCGGCATGAGGTCGCGCCAGCGCTCCGGGGCGACGGCGCGGGCCGCCTCCGACGGGCAGATCGTGGCGCCGGGCGCGCGGGCGTCCAGCAGGGCGCCGATCGCGCGCTCGAGGGCGGCGTCCGTGTCTCCGGCCGTCTCCTCCACTCCCCCACTGTGCGCCGTTTCCGCAGGTCGCGCCCGCGGGTACCCCGTCGGCCATGGCGAGGGAGACCCCGGTGGGGACGTTCGGCAAGGGCAAGCGCGGGATCAGCACGCTCGGCTGGGCGGTGCGCGGCGCGGCCGCCGGGGCCGCGGGCACCACCGCGCTCAACGCCGTCACCTACCTGGACATGACGGTCCGCGGACGCGGCACCAGCTCGACGCCGGAGCAGACGGTCGAGGCGCTGGCGGCGAAGGCGCACGTACCGATCCCCGGCGACGAGGAGCACCGGGCGAACCGGATCGCCGGCCTCGGGCCGATCACCGGCCTCGCCGCGGGGATCGGCGTCGGCGTCGTCGTCGGGCTGCTGCGCGCCTCCGGCTTCCGGTCGCAGCCGCTGGTGGGCACGGTGCTCACCACGCTCGGCGTGCTCGTCGCCTCGAACGGCCCGATGACGGCGCTGGGCATCACCGACCCGCGCACCTGGTCGGCCACCGACTGGGTCAGCGACGTCGTGCCGCACCTGGCCTACGGCGCCGTCGTCAAGACGACGATGGACGCCTTCGACCGTCCCTGACGGCCGGGGGCGTCCCCCTCAGGACGCCGTCCAGCCGCGGTCGTCGACGCCGCCGGGCACCGGTGCGGCGGGGTCGTAGGGCGTGCGGGTGAAGACGAACGTGCCGACGTCGAGGTGGTCGGCCGCGATCGTCAGCGTCTCGCCGGCGTAGTAGCCGTCCAGGCCCACCCACGTGCCGTCGTCGCGGCGGCGGAACCGGCTGGCCCGCCCGCTGCGGCCGGGCAGCGGCCCGAGGTGCAGCAGGCCGCCGGCCACCGCGCGCAGCGCCAGCGGCGCCGGGCCCCAGTACCAGACGCCGAGCTGCTCCAGCGGCACCGGCGGCTCCGCCGGCCGCCAGGCGTCGACCACGCGCGGCTCGGCGGCGCGCAGGTCGGCGAGCAGGCCCGGGACGAGCGCCGGGTCCAGCCCGCTGGTGGTGTTGGCCAGCGAGACCCCGCCGGCGCCCTCCTCGCGGTCGACGAACACGCCGGCGAGGAAGCCCGGCATCGAGCCGCCGTGCCCGACCAGCGTCCGCCCGTCGACCCGCAGCACCTGCAGCCCCAGCCCGTAGGACGACCAGGACGGCGACGACGGGTCGACGCCGGCCGGCACCGCCATCTCCTCCAGCGTCGCGGGCGCCAGCACGTCGCCGGTGTCGCCCAGCAGGAAGACGGCGAAACGGGCGAGGTCGTCCAGCGTGGCCCACAGCTGCCCGGCGGCGGCCATCACGCCGGCGTGGTGCTCGGGCTCGGGGAGGGCGACGTCGGCCCAGGGGTGCACCGCCCAGCCCTGCGCCGCCCGGCCGGAGGGCCGCGGCGTCGTCCGGGTCATGCCGAGCGGGGTGAGCACCTCCCCGGCGACGACGTCGTCCCAGGAGCGGCCGCGCGCCCGGGCGACGAGCTCGCCGAGCAGGCCGAAACCGAGGTTGGAGTAGTGGAAGCGCCGGGCCTCGCCCAGGACGACGTCGCCGCCGTCGAGGCCGAGCTCCTCCAGCGAGCCGCCGGGCACCCGCTCCCACCAGCCGCCGGGGCTCTCCGCCGACGCGCCGGCCAGGTGCGAGAGCAGCTGCCCCACCGACCGGTCGCCGAACGGCGTGCCGGGCACGTGGTCCTCGAGCGGGTCGTCGAGGCCGAGCCGGCCCTCGTCGCGCAGCCGCATCACGGCGACGGCGGTGACGGTCTTGCTGATCGAGCCGAGCCGGTACTGGACGTCGGCGTGCGGCTCGGCGACGTCGCCGCGGCCGGCGGACCAGGCCAGGCCGCCGTCCCGGACCACGCCGGCGACCAGGCTCGGCGCCCGCCCGTCGCGCTGCGCGCGGGCGGTGCGGGCGAGCAGGGTGCGGGCGGTGGCGGGCAGCACGGGCTCGGGCATGCCCGGAACCGTAGGTCAGGCGCGGGCGGGGACCGCCAGCCGCCCGGTGCGCACCGCCCAGCGCTCGAACACCACGGTGGCCAGCGGCGGGATCGACGCGACGAGCGCGAGCAGCGTCGTCCAGCGCGACCAGCGCAGCACCCGGGCGGCGACGAGCGTGACGAGCACGTAGGCGACGAACACCGCGCCGTGGACGGGCCCGAAGACCTGCACGCCCACCTCGGAGGTCTCGGGCACGTACTTCACGTACATCCCGGCCAGCAGGCCCACCCAGGACAGCGCCTCGGCGACGGCGACGACGCGGAAGGCGAGGACGACGGTGCGGGGGTTCATCGGTGCGGTCCTCGGGGTCGGGGGCGGGCTCGGGTCCGGAGGGTCCAACGCGGCGGGGTGGCCGGGTGTCCCGGACGGCGGTGTGACCTGGGTGGCAGGGTCGGCGCCGTGCGGGGTCTGGCGCGGCGGGAGTTCTGCCTGGTCCTGCTGCGCCGGATGGCCGACCTGCGGCCCGACCTCGTCGCCGGCGCCCTCCCCCGGCTCGGGGCCACCCGGGCGGAGGCGCACGCGGCGCACACCCGCTGGCAGGCACTGCACCACGCGCCGCGGGCGCCGCGCGGGCTGGCGCTGCGGGCCGCCGTCCTCGGGCCGGCCGAGCACGTCGAGGTGCGCCCGTTCGGCGACCTGGAGCTCGACGTGCGGCACTGGCCGCTGCCGCTGTGGCCGCACCTGCGCTGGGAGGTGCTGTCCACCGTCGAGGGCGCCGTGCTGCACGAGCACCTGGTGCGTGCGCCGGGCTCCCCGGTGCCGCCGGCCGCGGACGGGCGGCTGCGCGTCTGGGAGCACGTGGTCGCCGACGTCAGCGGCCTGCCCGGCGCGGAGGAGGCCGACCCGCAGGTGGTCACCCGCTGGGAGGTGCGGCTGCCCTCCGGCGACACCGCGGCCTTCGTGTGGGGGCTCCTGCAGCAGGTCCGGAGGTGACGAGCCGGAACGGCCCCCCTGCAGCGGCCCGCCCGAGCCTGCGAGCGGTGGGGGCAGGGAGGTCCTTCGTCAGCCGATGCGGCGGGCGCCGGCGTAGCCGCCCATCGAGTCGATGCTCGCGACCTTGACGACGTCACCCGAGGTCGGCGCGTGCACCATCTGGCCGTTGCCGATGTAGATGCCCACGTGGCTCACCGGGCTGTAGAAGAACACGAGGTCGCCGGGCTGCAGGTTCGCGCGGGAGACCGCGGCGCCCATCTGCGACTGCATGCGGCTGGAGTGCGGGAGGCTGATGCCGGCGGCGCGGAAGGCGTACTGCGTCAGGCCGGAGCAGTCGAAGGAGCCCGGGCCGCCGGCCGCCCAGACGTAGGGCTTGCCGCGCTGGGCCATGGCGGTGGCGACGACGGTGCCGGCGACGCCGCTCGCGGGCGCCGCGGCCGGGGCGGACTCCCCGGAGGACGAGGACGAGGACGCCGACGACGGGGCGGCCGGCTCCTCGCGCTCCTCGTCGCGGCTGGCGCGCTGGCTCTCGGCGGCGTGCGCGGCCGCGGCGGCCTCGAGGGCGGCGCGCCGCTCCTCGGCGGTGAGCCGGGCGAAGTCGGCCTGGTAGTCGGCGATCTGGCCCTCGAGGTCGGCCTGCTGGGCGGCGACGGCGTCGTACTGGCGCTGCGCCTCGGCGGCGTGCTCGGCGGCGGCGGTCTGCGCGGCGGTGGCGGCCTCGGTGGCGGCCGCGGCCTGGCCGAGCAGCTCGCCCTGGTAGCCGGCGACGCCCTGGAGCAGGGTGACGCGGTTGACGAACTCGTCGGCGTCGTCGCTGGTCATGAGGGCCTGGAGCGGACCCATGGTGTCGCCGGTGTAGGCCGACCGGGCGATGCCGACGACCTGCTGGCGGGCGGCGTCGACGGCGGCCTGCGCCTGGGCGAGGGTCGCGGCGGCGGCCTCGGCGGCGGCCTGCTGGGCGCTCAGGGCCTCGCGCGCCTCGTTGAACTGCTCGGTGACGACCTCGAGCTCGTGGCCGCGGGCGGCGACCAGCTGGGCGGCCTCGGCCGCGGTGGCGGGCTCCTCGGCCTGCGCGGGGACGGTGCCCAGGCCCAGCCCGATGCCCAGGGCCCCGGTGAGGGCGAGGGCGGCGCGGCGGCAGCGGGAGCGGCCGGTCGCGGGCATGCCGGGGACAGACGTGCGCAGGGACGCCACGCGCCAGTTCTCCTCTTCCCAGGCCGCCTACCGGGTTAGCTGACGGGTTCGGGCGTGGACTCGCCCGGCGCGTGCGGACACGCGCTGCACCCCAGGACTGCGGTGGGTCCCCGGCCCGGCCTCCCGGAGGGAGGACCGGCTCGACGGCGTCCTCGGGGTGTCACCCAGGTTGGTGACGGAGCGCCCCGTTGGACGTACTGAGAGTAGGGGGCGTGACCGAGGCGTGACAATGGGTTTCTTGTAATTCCATGGCTCACACCGCGGCCCCGGCGGGAGCAGGAGGACCGACCCCGCCGGTTTGGGACCGGCCCGGGACGTGTAGGAGTCTGCTCATGTCCTCCTCCACGCGGATGCGCCTCGCCCGCCCGCTCGTCGTGCTGGCCCTCCTCGGCTCGCTGACGGCCTGCGGCGACAACACCGACTTCACCCGCGGGCCGACGAACTGCGACTCCAGCGGGGAGAACGCCAGCAACGAGAACGACGCGAGCTGCCAGGAGACCGGGGTCAACCCGGGCAACGACGCGCCCACCACCGACGACAGCTCCGACGACTGACCGCCTCCCCGAGGGGCGTGCGGACGCGGCGGCTGGTGGCGTGACCCGGTGAGCCCCGGACGGACGTGGACGGCGGCCCGGCTGCGCGCCGAGTCGCGGGGGCTGCTCGGCGGCGCCCGCCGGCGGCTGCTGGGCCGCGACCTCGCGCTCATCGGCGCCGGGCTGACGTTCTACGCCGGCATCGCGGTGGTGCCGCTGCTGCTCGTGGCGGTGCGGCTGACCGCGCTGGTGACCTCGCGGGACGAGGTCCGGGCGCTCAGCGCGCGGTTGGCCGAGCTGCTGCCCACCCCGCTGGGCGCGCCGGAGGCGGTGGAGCGCCTGGTCGCGGCCGGCGTCCGGGTGGACCTGCTCGGCTTCGTCCTGGCGCTGCTGCCGCTGTCGCTGTACGGGGAGGGCCTGCGGCGGGCGCTCATGCGGTTCAGCCGGCGGCAGGAGAACCTCACCGCCTGGCGGGGGCGGCTGTCGGCGCTGCCCCTGGTCGTCGTCACCCCGCTGCTGCTGTACCCGCTGCTGCTCGCCGCGCGGGTCATGGCGGACCTGGCCCGGGAGGACGGCGTCGGGCCGGCGCTCGGCCGGTTCTTCGTCGGCTACTACACGGTGCTGTTCGTGCTCACCGTGCCACTGCTGTGGGGCTTCGGCGTGGTGGCCGGCGGGCGGCACCGCTGGGGCGCGCTGGTCAGCGGCGCGCTGTTCACCGCGGCCTGCCTGTCGGGGTTCCTGCAGGGCTTCGTGCTGTTCCTGTCGCTGCCGCTGGACCTCGGCGCGCCCTTCGGCGGCCTCGACGCGGTCGGCGCCGTGGTCGCCATCGGCCTGTGGCTGTTCCTGCTGCACCTGGTGCTGCTGAGCGGCTGGCTGCTCACCCAGGCGCTCGACGAGCGGCTCGGTCAGCCCGCGGGCTGGCCGGGCCAGCTGCCGCCGCCCCCGGGCCAGCCCCCCTCGGGAGCGGGTGCACCGGGCGCCGGCGGGCCGGGCGCGGGCTCCGGCCCGGCGGGCGGCGGGCCGGGCTCCGGCTCGGCCGGTGGCGCCTCGGGAGCGGGCGCCGGCCCGGGATCGGGCGCACCGGGCCCGGGCGCCGGCGCCGGTTCCGCGGGCGGCGGCTCGGGCTCGGGGGCGGGCTCCACGTAGTCGCTGCCGTTGCTCACCCGGATCGACACGACCTGGCCGGGCACCGCGCGGCCACCGCGCGGCGGGCTCGTGCCGAGCAGCGTCCCGGGCGCCTCGTCGCTGTCGACGCGCACCGTCCGGGGCTCGAAGCCGGCGTCGGTGAGCGCCCGCTCGCAGCCGCGGACGCTCGAGCAGCCGGGCACCGGGCGGGTGTTGCCGTTCATCACGGTCTCGTCGGCGGGCGCGAAGTCGCTGCTGCCGCGGGCGGTGAGGATGGGCTCCATGGCGTCGCGCCAGATCGTGGCCCCCTTGCCGCCACCGAAGCCGCCGACGTCCTCGTTGCGCTTGGGGTTGAGCACCATGACGCTCGCGGTGATCTCGGGCGTGTAGCCGACGAAGGCGACCGAGTAGTTGTCCTGCGAGGTGCCGGTCTTGCCGGCGATCTGGTGCCCGCGGACGTAGGCGCGCGACCCGGTCTGGCCCGGGTTCCCCGGCTCGACGTCCTTGCGGAGCATCTGGTTCATCGTGTTCGCGACGCCCGGCGGGATCGCCTCGGGCGTGCACCGGTCCCCCACCGCCAGCGGCGGGGGGGGGGGGGGGGGGGGGGGGGGGGGGGGGGGGGGGGGGGGGGGGGGGGGGGGGGGGGGGGGGGGGGGGGGGGGGGGGGGGGGGGGGGGGGGGGGG